>URCD01000001.1 GCA_900546215.1 uncultured Eubacteriales bacterium
AAAGCGGTACGCGAGCTGGGTTCAGAACGTCGTGAGACAGTTCGGTCCCTATCCGTTGTGGGCGTAGGAAATTTGAGAGGAGCTGTCCTTAGTACGAGAGGACCGGGATGGACGAACCGCTGGTGTATCTGTTGCATACCAAATGCACGGCAGAGTAGCTAAGTTCGGAACGGATAAACGCTGAAGGCATCTAAGCGTGAAGCCGCCCTCAAGACGAGATTTCCCATTCGAAAGAAGTAAGACCCCTTGAAGACTACAAGGTAGATAGGTCAGAGGTGTAAGTGCAGTAATGTATTGAGCTAACTGATACTAATAGGTCGAGGGCTTGACCGAAAAGATAAGATGTGATAAAATCTAGAGACTTAAGAGTAGTGCATGTTTAGTTTTGAGGGTGCTGAAGAAAGCACTTGATAGAATTTCCGGTGGTGATGCGCTTGCGGGAAACACCCGTACCCATGCCGAACACGACGGTTAAGACGCAAGCGGCTGATGATACTTGGCTGGAGACGGCCCGGGAAAGTAAGTGGCTGCCGGAATTTAATAAAAAGTAAAAAGGTAAGATAAAACCTTAGATAAGATCATTAAAACAAGTTTTAATGATAGCGTGTACACACGCAATAGTCCTCGATAGCTCAGCGGTAGAGCATCCGGCTGTTAACCGGAGGGTCGTTGGTTCGAATCCTACTCGGGGAGCTTTTAAACATGGCCCGATGGTCAAGCGGTTAAGACACGGCCCTTTCACGGCTGTAACCCGGGTTCGATTCCCGGTCGGGTCATAAATTTAATATGCCGATGTGGCTCAATTGGCAGAGCAGCTGACTTGTAATCAGCAGGTTAACGGTTCGAGTCCGTTCATCGGCTTAATATATGGTTGGGTTCCCGAGTGGCCAAAGGGGGCAGACTGTAAATCTGTTGCGATAGCTTCGAAGGTCCGAATCCTTCCCCAACCATCTTTTTAATAACGCGGAGTAGAGCAGTCCGGTAGCTCGTCGGGCTCATAACCCGGAGGTCGTAGGTTCAAATCCTGCCTCCGCAATGTGTGAAAAGTGTAACCAAAAGGTTACACTTTTTTATTTTTAATAATTTGTTGCTGAGGCCGTAAGTGTCTGAAATTCGCATTAATGTTTTGAAAAAATCTACGTTGTCGTTAGGCGTTATCATATTTTAGTTTTCAGGAAATTGATTGTTTACTTTTTCTGATACTTTATCATCTAGCCCAATTAAAGCATTTTGCTCATATATATCTAATGCTGAGCGATATTCTTCTGCTTGCTTTTCCGTAATACTCTCAATGGCAGTAATTTGATCAGATGCACTTCTAACAACAGACAAGTTGACTGTTCCGGCTTCGTCGAACCAATATACCTCAAAGGAACCATCTGAAAGCATATCTGCAAACAGCTTTACACGTTGACCGTCATAATTTAAGACTTTACCGTCTGCCGAAAGTATAATACCATATGCTGAATATTGCTCATATTTATTTTGTCCTACTATATCCGTTGCCACATCTACTGCAAAATCTTGTGGTATAGCTTCCGAGGTGTCTGTAGGATTGAGGTCATTAGCGAAGAAATCGGCGCAATATTGCTGTGCTTTTACATCAGAGATACTTTCAATTCCTGTTATAATACCAGCCTCGTTACGGTTAACAGCCAAGTCGAGCTCACCTGCTTCATCTAAAAAGAATGCTTCTACTTCAGAATGTTCATCAACAAAAAGCCTTACTCTCTGCCCATTATATTGCAACATTTTACCATCGCTTGAAATAGTAATGCCATAAGGAGAATACTTTGTATAGATTGCAGGATCCGGGAGAAATTTGGAAGATACCATAATATCCTCTTTTATACTCTCCGGCAGAGATTGTGTTTCCATTTTCGCGGTAAAAGCAAAGCCTGTTCCTAGCGTGAACATTAATACACCACACAGAACGGCAACTCCAGCTTTTTTCTTACGTGTATCCATTATTGAAAAAATACGTTTTTTCATACCTTTTTTACCTCCATAAAAATTAGTAGATAGTGCTGTTTTTAGTTTCGATTGGTATCTGATTACGCCGATAATTGTTTCACTATAAAACTGTCGTATGTTTGCATCTGTATTGCGAACAACCTCCTCGTCGCAGGATAATTCACATTGAACGTCAATCGCTCTTGCCATAAAATAAACAATGGGATTAAACCAATGGATAGCAGTTGCAATCATCACCAAACTTTTATACCATAGGTCTTTTCGCTTGTAATGAATAAGCTCATGCTTTAAGATAAAAAAGAGCTCATCTAACGTAAAATTTGCACTTGGCAGCAAAATACAGGGATTTACAAAACCAATCATCATAGGACTTCCAATGCTGTCACAAGTCTGTAAGCCTATATTTTGAGATAACCCAATTTGACATTTCAACGTTTGGAGTAGCATCAACGTCTGTTCATCGGTAATATTCTCACTCCACCTTGCCGCCAGTTTTAAAAAACGATAGTGCTTGACTGCATGATAAACAAGAAAAATAATTATTCCTGCAATCCATACCGCCGCCGTAATCTGCCACCATGAAATATTGTGTAAAGTAGAAGGAATAACGTTTCCAGCGTAAACGGTAATAGGTGCTCTGTCACCTATTTGGATGTTTGGTACAGCTGCGTTGATTGGCACATTAACCTTAATAATAGAATCGCTAAGCTGCGGCCGAAAAGGAATTATCAAACCGATTACAATAAAAAGCCACGAGTAATAGCGGACTTTTTCAGAATAGCGTTTGGCTAAAAAAGGAGTTAACGCCATATAAAGCAGTGCAAGTGCCGACATAGTAATGGAGCATATCAGCAGCGTAATCATAAAACCTGGCATGCTAATCCCTCCGTTCTTTTGCCCATTGCAGCAATTCATCGATATCCTTTTCTGATAGTGCTTTGTCTGCATATAGAGTGTTTACAAGGTCGAGTACGGAGTTGTCATGGTATTGCTTCATAAAATTACTTGTCTCAAACTTTAGGTAATCTGCTTTCCCGATAAGAGGGTAATACACTCGTTCCTTTCCTCTCTTTTCTGTCTTTATAAATCCGCGTTCAACCAGCCGGAGCATTAGAGAAATGACAGTTTGCGCTTTCCAGCCTTTTTTATTTCCAAGCTGTTCCATTATGATATTTGTTGTTACAGGCGGTTCATTTGCCCATACCACTTTCATAATATCAAACTCCGAGTCCGGTAGTTTTTTCATTTGTTCCATGTTATCATCTCCTTTAAGACATTTGTCTATGTTTTTATTCTACAACTGCCGAAATTGATTGTCAAGTTTAATTTCGACAAATGTAGAAAATATTTTTGATATCAGCTTACACATTTTGCAAAATGCTTGCTTGTATACCTAAGCCTTGGCTTTATGGACGACTTAACTCGAAGTGAATTATGTTATGAAACCCTTAATTACGAAGCTTTGTGTTGTTTGTTAAGGAACGCTGTTAATGTTAATCTTTTTGTGATAAACCTAAGTGTTTTGTTAAAGCGGAAAAATATAAAGGGCTCTGTAAAAGAGGCTTTTAATTTATATAACACGATGGTATAATACTATTCTTAGAATTATACGATTTTTTTCCATATAAGGGGCCTTACGTACCTAAGTAATTGAGAAAACCCCCTAGAAATCAAGATTTCTAGGGGGTTAAATTTTTACCTGGTTTATAATTGTATAAAGGTAGCGTTTTTGTCGAAGCTTTAAATATACAAGTACTGTTAGTGAAGGCGGTTTTGTTATGAAAAATTTTATTAAGTCTGTAGCTAATGTAGCTATTTCAAATTGGCCGAAGCTGCTGTGGTTTGAGATACCATATAAAATAATTGGCTTTTATTACATTTATCCGACTGTTAAATGGATTTTTAATTACGCTGTAAAGCTGGCTGGCTTAACATATATAGGTCAGGAGAACATACTTCAGCTGTTTATGTCTCCATACTCCTATCCGCTTGCTCTTTGCGCTTTTTTAATATTTGCATTTTATGTTTATTTTGAAATTACGGCTTTAATTCTGTACTCTGATTGGGGCTGGCGGCATGTGAAATTTTCTGTTTTTGAGCTATGGAAGGAGACACTTAAAAAATCCGTTAGGATATTTCATTATAAAAATCTGCCAACATTTATATTGATTTTGCCTTTATTAGGACTTTCAAACTTTTTTGTTTTGGGAGATGAGCTGAGGAAGTTTAAAATACCGGAATTTATTATAGAGTTTATTTTTGAAAACCCTATGTATATAATTGGTTTTGTATTTGGGATACTGCTTATTAATTATGCTCTTCTCAAAAATATATTTATAATACCGCACGCAATTTTAAACGACTGTACCTTTATGGATTCTAGAAAACCAAACTCGGAAATACTTAAATCCAGAAAAATTAAAATAGCCGCGACAGTGTTAGTTTCAACTGCAATTTATTTTTTATTGTCTGCGATAGTATGGGTTGCTTTTGTTTACTTAATTTATCTGAACTGCAATTTGTCTTATTCAGGAGCATCAAGGGTTTATGCTTTTAAGATGCTGTATACTAAGCTGAACATCAGCGCAATAATATTTGGCAACTCTATATTTGCCGCGTTATTTACTGCTGTGGTTATAATTTTATACCATAGCTATAAGCAAGAAAATTACCAGTTTGTTAAAGAGAAGATAAAGGTGCCTGAAGTAATAAAAAAGACCATATCGATATTAATTGCGGCAGTTATGCTGCTGATGTTCAGTGAAACAGAAATGGGAAGCCGTTATTCTATTCCTGAAGACACGTCGATAATGGTTATTGCCCACCGCGCAGGAGCATATTGGGCACCTGAAAACACCTTGACGGCACTGAACACAGCAATTGCGGACGGAGCGGATATGGCCGAAATCGATGTACAGCAGACAAGAGACAGGGAACTTATTGTAATGCACGATTCTAACTTTAAAAGAACTGCAGGTGTGGACAAAAATGTGTGGGAAACAGACTATGATGAGGTTGCGAAATTTGATGCAGGCTCCTATTATTCCATGTATTTTGAAGGAGAGAAGATACCTAAGCTTGAGGAAATGCTTGAAGCCGCAAAAAATAAAATTGGCCTGATGATTGAGCTGAAATCAACCGGACATGAGACCGATTTGGAAAGGTCTACTGTTGACCTGATTGAGAAATATGGAATGGAGAAGCAGTGTGTTATTGCTTCAATGAATATGGATATACTGCGTAAAGTGAAGGAATATAATAAGTCGATAGAAACTGTATATATAACAACTCTCCTCCTGACTGATGATTACAATATCAAATATATAGACGGCTACAGCATTGAAACAACATTTTTATCTAGTGAAATGGTTTCCAGAGCACATTTTACAGATAAGAAGGTCTATACATGGACAGCCAACTCAGAAGAAACCATTAAAAAAATCATTTTGTGTGGTGCTGACGGCGTGATAACAGATTCGCCAGCCATGGTTTATTCATTTATAGAGTCAAAGGACAGTACTTTAGATTTCTGGATTGATTTATTTTACGGCAAATAATATGCCACGAAAGGGGCTTTTATATGACTGGGTCTTTATCTGGTCTATACCAAAAGTAAAAATAAATATAATTTAAATGAAAAGTGTACGGATTAACCGTACCTTTTTTATTTTAGGAATTTTATAGATAATTCAGGGAAGGATATTAATAAATATTATTTCAGGAGGTTATTATGAAAAAAAGACTTTTAATGGTCATGCTGATTATATCCTTGGCATTTTCTCTTGTCTCATGTAAAGGCTCGTCGGCCGGACAGAATACTTCCATAGACACAGAGGTTGAAACAGGAATGCTTTTGGATTTCTACGAAGCGGTAAAGCAAGCCTATGGAGAGGATTATGTTCCGGGTGAAATGCTGGACGAGGATGATTTTGAAGAAACCTTCGGTATAGAAGCAAAGGATACGGCGGCATATTTTGCCGAGGTTTCCGTGCTGGACGGAAGGGCAGACACTTTTGTCGGGATAGAGGCAAAGGAGGGAGAGGACAAAAATATTGAGGATAAGCTCAGCTCCTATAGGAAAAGGCTTGTGGAAAGCGTGAACCTGTATCCGGAGGATACGGCTAGAATAAACGCATCTGAAGTATACCGTATAGGTAATTATGTGTTCTTCATACTTCTTGGCAATACTGAGATGGAAGAAGCGGATGGACAGGACCAGTATGGTTTTGCTGAAGCTCAGGTGCAAAGAGGAATTGAGGCGATAGCCGAAACTGCAGAAAAATAAAATAAGGCGGAAAATCCGCCTCACTTTAAATTAACCTAGCGCTACGTCTAAAATCATCATTATTACAAATCCGACGGCAAATCCTATTGTACCAATGTTTGAATGATCCCCCTCGGAGGCTTCGGGTATAAGCTCCTCCACTACAACATATGCCATTGCACCGGCAGCAAAGGCAAGCAGATAAGGAAGTACGGGAACTATAAAGGATGCCAGCGCTATAGTGATTACCGCGCCTATTGGTTCCACAATGCCAGACATCGCGCCATAAAGAAAAGCGCGCCTTTTGCTTGTGCCGTCGCTTTTAAGCGGAAGGGAAATAACGGCACCCTCAGGAAAATTCTGAATGGCTATGCCGATTGCCAGCGCAAAGGCCCCTGCTGTAGATATAGTGCTGTCTCCGGCTAACGCTCCGGCAAATACTACTCCAACTGCCATTCCCTCAGGAATATTGTGCAGTGTAACGGCAAGTACAAGCATTGCATTTTTTCCCAAAGAGCTTTTTAAGCCTTCCTTTTGTCCGCCAAGATGCATATGAGGTATTATCCTGTCCATAATGAGAAGAAATGCTATGCCAAGTGAAAAACCGATGGCGGCCGGAATAAACGCCAGTTTTCCCATATCTGAAGACATATCCATGGCTGGTATAAGTAGCGACCATACCGAGGCCGCAATCATAACTCCGGAGGCAAAGCCTAACAGCGCCTTTTGAACGCGGGGGTTAATTTGGTCTTTAAGGAAAAAGACACAGGCAGAGCCCAGTGCTGTTCCTATAAAAGGTACAAGTAAACCTAATAAAATATGATAATTCATAAAATCACCTGCTAAATTTTAAATAATAGTAATTGATAATAATTATTATATACTTCAAATTACCTTAGGTCAATTGTAAACTAAAAACAGTTATTTTATTATTGCTTTTTAAATTTTATGTGCTATAATATCTTCATGTTCATAAAAAATCAGGACGTTTTGAGGAAAGCTAAATCCCACAGCGTTATCAGAGAGCCGGCGGTTGGTGAAAGACGGCAGCGTGAAAGGATGTTCCACTTTCTTAGTCCCCGGTGAAAGCCGGAAGGGAAAAGCCCTTTACAGCTTTATCGAGAGGGCGGTTATATTAACCGTCAATACGGGTGGCAACGCGGGCATATCGGCTCGTCCCAGTTTAGGCGTATGGCTTAATGGGACGGGCCTTTTTTAATCCGCCCATTAAGCAGAAAATATTGGCTTTTAGGAGGAAATGACAGTGTTAGACATTAAATTTGTAAGAGAAAATCCAGAGGTTGTAAAACAGAACATTAGAAACAAGTTTCAGGACAGAAAGCTTCCCCTCGTTGATGAGGTAATAGAGCTTGACCTTGAAAACAGAAAAATAAAGCAGGAGGTTGAGGCGCTTCGCGCTGACAGAAACAAGCTATCAAAGCAGATTGGCGGACTTATGGCAAAGGGCGAGAAGGAAGAGGCCGAAAGAGTAAAGGCAGAGGTCGCAAAAAACTCTGCAAGGGTAGATGAGCTTTCAGAAAGAGAAAAGGAAGTTGAAGAAAAAATAAAGAAAATAATGATGTCTATTCCAAACATCATTGACCCTTCTGTGCCTATCGGAAGGGACGACAGCGAAAACGTTGAGATTCAGAAATACGGCGAGCCCGTTGTGCCTGATTTTGAAATCCCCTACCATACAGAAATAATGGAGAGCTTTAACGGCATTGACCTTGACAGCGCAAGAAAGGTTGCAGGAAACGGCTTCTACTACCTTATGGGTGACATTGCAAGGCTTCACTCAGCTGTTATATCATATGCGCGCGATTTTATGATTGACAGAGGCTTTACCTACTGTGTGCCGCCTTTTATGATAAGAAGCGACGTTGTTACGGGTGTTATGAGCTTTGAAGAAATGGACGCAATGATGTATAAAATAGAGGGCGAGGACCTTTACCTTATCGGTACAAGCGAGCATTCTATGATTGGCAAATTTATTGACACAATGAATAAGGAGGCTGACCTTCCCTATACTCTTACAAGCTATTCTCCCTGCTTCCGTAAGGAAAAGGGCGCCCACGGCATAGAGGAAAGAGGAGTATACAGAATTCACCAGTTTGAGAAGCAGGAAATGATTGTCGTATGTAAGCCGGAGGACAGCATGGCGTGGTACGATAAGCTTTGGCAGAATACAGTAGATCTTTTCAGATCTTTGGATGTTCCTGTAAGAACACTTGAGTGCTGCTCAGGAGACCTTGCGGACCTTAAGGTTAAGTCAGTTGACGTTGAGGCTTGGTCACCAAGGCAGAAAAAGTATTTTGAGGTTGGAAGCTGCTCAAACCTCGGTGACGCGCAGGCAAGGAGACTTAGAATAAGAGTGACAGGCGAAAACGGAGAGAAATATTTTGCCCATACTCTTAACAATACTGTTGTAGCTCCTCCCAGAATGTTAATTG
The DNA here is from genome assembly GCA_900546215.1 of uncultured Eubacteriales bacterium. GTDB lineage: Bacteria > Bacillota > Clostridia > Lachnospirales > Anaerotignaceae > Metalachnospira. The sequence continues at coordinate 8,692 of URCD01000001.1, forward strand.
CGTTCCTTGAAAACAACCTTCAGGCGGACGGAACAGTAAAAATACCAGAGGTTTTAAGACCTTATATGGGCGGCAAGGAAGCTTTAATTCCTGTAAAATAAAATCTATCCCCCCGGACAGCCTGTCCAGGGGGAATTTTTAAACAAATTTTAAAAAAAACTATTGACAAATATAAAAAGCAAGAGTAATATACTTTATAACTTTAGCACTTACATCTGCTAAAGCGATAAATTCAAATGAATAAATAAATGCCCCTTTATTTATTTCATTAAAACCTTTTATTTCTTAAGGCCTTCCGAATCCCAACGGAAGGCCGTTTATGTTTATATTGGGCTGGGTTCTCCGTTTAAAACCCTGTAAAGGGCACAATCCAGCGTATTGGCCGAGAGAATGGCCTTCAGCTTTTCAAAATCCTTATCCTCTATTCTAAGCGATATGCCGCAGGAGGCGGTGATTTTCCTAAGCGTGGGCATTATTGTGACCTCTAACTGCGCTGACAGCAGTTTTTCCGCTGAAACTGCAGCATGTGTGGAGTTGAAGGCAAGGAGATAATATTCGTCGTTTCGCATAAAAACACCTCACTGCCATTATAATTTTTTTGACAGAGGAGCGCAATAAGGATATACTTTAAAAAAATACTTTTACAGGAAAGGGTGATTTTATGCCTAAGTTTATAGATGCCAGAGGAAAGGCCTGCCCGATGCCGGTGGTGCTGGCTAAAAGGGAAATTGACAGCGGGGAAATAAATATAACGGTTGCCGTTGATAATGAAATGGCTGTGGAGAACCTGAAAAGACTTGCCTCAAACAGCAATATAGAAGTACGCACAGAACAAATTGAGGATGGCTATAACGTAATATTTTCCAAGGGTGCTGAGACGGATATAATAAAAGAAAGCTCTCCTAAAAAAGGATATACTGTATTTTTCGGCAAGGATTACGTTGGTGAAGGGGATTATACCCTAGGGCACAGCCTTGCTAAAATGATGCTTTATACGCTGTCAGACAGCGATGACATACCTGAGAGCGTAATATTTATGAACAGCGGAGTTAAGCTGCCTACAAGCGATAAGCTGGACATAATAAAGAGTATAAGCACCCTTGAGGAAAAGGGGACAGAGGTTCTTGTATGCGGCACATGCTTAAACTTCTATGGCATAGCTGGAGAGCTGAAGGCCGGAACAATCAGTAATATGTACGAGATACTTGAAAAAATGAAAGGCGCAGAAAAGGTTATTACAGTCTGAAGAGTTTCGGCGGGCGTACTGCCGTATCCGCATTAATACTGGATAACAGGGATATAAAGACGTAAAAAACCCCGTCTCTGTTTTAAGAGACGGGGTACAGGGCTTATTTTATTTTCATGGCTCTTGTGGCGTTTATTATAGCAATTACGGATACTCCTACATCAGCGAATACCGCTTCCCACATATTTGACATGCCGGCGGCGCTTAGTATCAGCACAAATATTTTAACAGCAAGGGCAAAGGTTATATTCTGTCTTACTATAGCCTTTGTCTTTTTTGCTATTTTAAGCGCTAAGGATATTTTAGAGGGCTTATCGTCCATAAGCACTATGTCGGCGGCCTCAATGGCGGCGTCTGAGCCTAGCGCTCCCATTGCAATTCCAATGTCAGCGCGGGAGAGAGAGGGCGCGTCATTTATTCCGTCGCCTACAAAAATAGTGGCGCCTCCGCTGCTTTTTATTATATCCTCAAGCCTGCTTACCTTGTCGGCCGGAAGAAGCTCGGCATATACGGTGTCTATTCCAAGCTCTCCGGCAATTTTATCCGCTACGGTCTTTTTGTCACCGGAAAGTATAACGGTGTTTTCAATGCCGGAGGCCTTAAGAGAAGCAATGGCCTCCTTGGAATCGTCCTTAATTTTATCTGCTATTACTATATATCCTGTGTATTCTCCATTTACGGCAGTATGGATAATAGTGCCGTAGCCGCTATAATCCTCATATTTACAGCCAATCTGCTTCATCAGCTTTTCATTTCCGGCGCATACCGTTTTTCCATCGACAACAGCCTTTACTCCGTATCCGGAGATTTCCTCTGTATCCGTTACCCTTCCTGTATTCAGATCAGCTTTACATTCATTTCTGATTGAAAGTGATATAGGGTGGTCGGAGAAGCTTTCCGCAAGCGCGGTTATTTCTATAAGCTCATCCCTTGACATTCCCTCAGGATGTACGTCTGTGACAAAGAAGGAGCCTTTTGTAAGCGTACCGGTTTTGTCAAATACGACTGTTTTAGCGTTAGCTATGGCCTCAAGATAATTTGAGCCTTTAATAAGTATGCCATGCTTAGACGCTCCGCCTATACCGCTGAAATATGAAAGCGGTACGGAAATTACAAGGGCGCAGGGGCAGGAAACAACAAGAAAGTTAAGAGCCCTTGTTATCCAGTCCCTAAATTCACCGCCGAATAAAATAGGCGGAACAAACGCCAGTATTACAGCCGATATAACGACTATAGGGGTGTAGTAGCGCGCGAATTTTGTAATAAAGCTTTCTGTGTGGGCTTTATTATCTGCTGAATTTTCAACAAGCTCCAGAATTTTCGATACGGTGGAGTCCGAATACTCCTTTGTTACCTTTACCTTTAAGAGGCCGTTCATGTTTATACAGCCGCTTATGATACTGTCGCCTGCGGCCACGTCCATAGGAAGAGACTCGCCTGTAAGGGCGGTTGTGTTCAGGCTTGATGTTCCATCGGTTATAATGCCGTCCAGAGGAACCTTTTCGCCTGGCTTTACCACTATAATGTCTCCGACAGCGGCTTCCTCTGGGTCTATCTGTTCGATTTTGCCATTGCGTTCTATATTAACGTATTCAGGGCATATATCCATCAGTGAGGAAATGGAGTCTCTGCTTCGTCCTACAGCTATGGACTCAAACAGGTCTCCGACCTGATAAAATAGCATTACAAAAACGGCCTCGGGATAATCACCGATACACAGAGCTCCTATTGTGGCCAGACACATCAGAAAGTTCTCATCGAATACCTGCCCGTGGGATATGTTTACAGCGGCCTTTTTTAAAACCGGAAGCCCCACGATCAGATACGGTATTAAAAATAATGCAAACTTTAGTATTCCATTAAGTCCCATCAGTGCAAATACAATAAGCAGTACGGCGCTGATAATTATTCTGTATAATGCATGCTTTTGTTTATCTGTCATGTGCTCACCTTACTTTATTATAATTTTGCAGTCCGGCTCAACTTTTGCCACTGCTGATATGGCTTCGCTGAGAATGCTGTCAAATTTTTCGTCGTCGGCGTCGAGTGTAAGCTTCTGTGTCATAAAGCTTACCGTAGCCTTGTTTACTCCGTCGATTTTGTTGATTGCAGCCTCCATTTTTGCGGCGCAGTTAGCGCAGTCAAGGTCATTGAGCTTGTATGATTTTTTCATAATTAATTCCTCCTCATTCACATATATGGTCCATGCCGTTTCCAAGAATTGTCCTTACGTGGTCGTCGGCCAGAGAGTAAAATACTGTTTTCCCTTCACGCCTGAATTTTACAAGCTGGGCCTGTTTTAAAATTCTAAGCTGGTGGGATATGGCGGACATACTCATATTTAAAAGCTGTGATATATCAAATACGCACATTTCGGACTCAAAAAGCACATAAAGAATTTTAATCCTTGTGCTGTCTCCAAAAATTTTAAATAACTCCGCCAGGTCATAAAGTATTTCTTCCTCCGGCATTGTCTCGTTCACCTTATCTATCACATCGCTGTGGACATGCATAAATTCGGTACCGGTATTTTCTTCATTCACGTTTGCTCATCTCCTTAATTGAACAATTGTTCAAGTGATGATGTTATTATATGATATGAATGAGGATAATGCAACCCCTTTTTTAATTTTTTTCAAATTTTTTAATTAGGTCAACCATTGCCTGCATTTGCGGTGTAACCCATTTGTTTTTATGATATAAAAGCTGCCTCCATACCCCTATGGGTTTTTCGTGAACCTTTACCTTTACAAGGGTTCCGGCCTCAAGGCTCTCCTTAACCGCATAGATTGGAAGAAAAGAAACTCCTACGCCTCTTTCGACAAGCGTTTTAATTGTGTTTACGTTTCCAAGCTCCAAAAACGGACGTATTTCCAGAGATTTTGAGGCCATTAGCTCATCCAGGTGCTTTCTGTAGCTCATATCCTTTTCGGTCAGAAGAAAATCAAAGCCTGCTGTTTCCTCCAGCGTAAACTCGCCTTTAGCGGCGGGATGTGATGGGGAGGCGACAAAACACACTTCCTCTTCCTTTTCTAATGCTGAAATAAGGTCGGAGGAATATATTTTCCTGTCCAGAGTGTATACCATATCAGTTTCATTGTGGCGAAGCATATAAAATATATCATCGGTGCCGCCTGTCATTATACAGAGTTCCACCTTGGGATATTTTTTATGATAAATTTCCAGTATATCTGGGAAAAAAGAAAAACAGAGGGATTCCGCCATAGCTATCCTAAGCTCTCCGCTTTCATCGGGAAGCCTTTTCATTGCTGACTTGGCGTCCTCCGCGGTTCTGAGCAGTTTTTGCGCATAGTTTATAAATTCACTGCCAGAGGCTGTAAGCCTTACTGTTTTATGTATTCGTTCAAAAAGCAAAGTGTCAAATTCCTGCTCAAGCTGCTGTATTTGAGTTGTGACTGTAGACTGGGAATATCCCAGAATATCCGCGGCCTTTGAAAAGCTGCACTGCTCCGCGGCGCATAAAAATGTTCTTACATTTCTCAATTCCATATCCATATCCTCCATGTATCGAAAAAATTGAACTATATCATAGAAATTATCGGTTTTACAAATCTTTACCAAAAGTATATAATTAAAACTAAGGTTAGTCAACCTATTATGAAGGCCGTGTCAGGCAGGGGCAATGCCTGTACGTAAAGGGCCTTGGCAGGAAATAAAAGGAGGAGTTATGAAGAATAAGGAAAATACCAATTCCACACACCAAAATGGTGGTTTTGGCACTGGGCTTGGCTTTGTGCTGGCATGTGTAGGCTCAGCAGTAGGCATGGGTAATATTTGGATGTTCCCGTACCGCGTGGGGCAGTATGGCGGCGGAGCGTTTCTTGTGCCATACTTTTTATTTATAGCGCTGTTCGGGCTTGTAGGGCTTTCCGCAGAGTTTGCTATAGGAAGAAGGGCGAAAACAGGAACGCTTGGAGCGTATGAATACTGCTGGAATAAAATAGGCAAAGGAAAACTTGGATACATCCTTGGCTGGATACCTCTTATGGGTTCACTTGGAATAGCTATAGGCTATTCTGTAATTGTAGGATGGGTTCTCAGGTCTTTGGCAGGCTCTGTAACAGGAGCAATACTTACAGAGGATGCGGCTTCTTATTTTGCCCAGGCCACTGGAAACTTCGGAAGTATTCCTTGGCATGCAATTGTCGTTATACTTGCCGCAGTCATACTTATGTTTGGCGCGACAAAAGGAATTGAAAAGATAAATAAGGTACTTATGCCGGCATTTTTTATACTTTTTGCCGTTCTTGCCGTTAGGGTGGCATTTCTGCCCGGAGCTGCAGAGGGGTATAAGTTCTTATTTGTACCCGACTGGAGTCAGCTTTTAAATGTGGATACATGGGTAATGGCTATGGGACAGGCATTTTTCTCCCTTTCAATAACCGGTTCAGGTATGATCGTGTATGGAACCTATCTTGGCAAGGGTGAGGATATACCTAAGGCGTCTGTACGTACCGCTGTTTTTGATACAATAGCTGCTATGCTTGCAGCGCTGGCTATAATGCCCGCTGTATTTGCCTTTGGAATAGAACCGAATGCTGGCCCTCCGCTTATGTTTATAACTATTCCCAATATATTCAGGCAAATGCCGATGGGGCAGCTGTTTGCGGTAGTATTTTTCATATCGGTTGTATTTGCGGGAATAACAAGCCTAATAAATATGTTTGAGGCCGTAAGCGAGTCGTGGCAGACAAGGTTTAAGCTTCCCAGAAAGGCAGCAGTTGCACTTTGCGCGGGTATAGCTTTCCTGGTAGGGCTGTTTCTGGAGGCTGAACCAAAGGTCGGCAGCTGGATGGACTTTATAACAATAATAGTGGTTCCCTTTGGAGCGGTGCTTGGAGCGGTTTCCATTTACTACATACTTGGTTATGACGAGATTAGAGACGAGCTGGAAACAGGCAGACAGAAGCCGCTTGGCAGGTGCTTTAAGCCCTTGGCAAAGTACGTTTACGTTCCTTTAGCGGCAGTTGTATTTGTACTTGGAATTATATACGGCGGAATAGGATAAGACCCCGACCGCCGCCTGAGGCGGAAGCAGAGAGGGGTCTTATCTGAGAGCTGCTAAGTAATGCGAACGGCAGTGAGCAGAACGAGACAGGCGAACAGAGGAGGAGAAAGACCACAAGAAAGCCTGAGGCGGAAGCAGGGCCAAACGGGTAAAACCGTTTGGCCTTTTATCAGTTCTTATCTTTTTTATCGTTTTTTATTATACCAGGAACAAACCAGCTTATTGCCTTGATAATGACGACAGTTCCAAAAAGAGCACAAACCATAATCACAGGCACCATAACAATTTTAATTATCATAATATCACTCCTATTCAACAATAAGTAAATTAATAAACATATGTTGTTTTACTTACACTAATGTATTATAATATTTAAAAAAGTTCAATCGTCAATATTTTTCACAGTGATAGATAACGAACAAATTTAAAGATTATGCTAATTAACTTACACAGAGGGATAAAATGAAAACGGACGCGCGCGTAAGATATACAAAGATGATAATTAAGAAAAGCTTCATAAGCCTGCTCAAGGAAAGGCCGATTAATAAAATAACTGTTAAGGCTATATGCGAAATGTCTGAAATCAACAGAGCGACATTTTATAAATATTATAATGACCCATTTGACCTGATGGAAAAAATTGAAGAAGAAATGCTGGAGGAGCTTGAGTTTTTGACAGAACAGCCTAAGGAGGATAATTTGGCGGACAGCTTTATACTTATTCTTAAGAGGATTAGGCAGAATGAAGAACTATATCAATCGATTGTTTCTGAAAACGGCGACTGCGAGTTTGCGGAAAGAATTTTTGACATATTTTACAAACGGACTGAAGTAAGCATGGACACGGAGTTTTCTCATATGACCGGTACGCAGCGCGAGTGGCTTTATTATTATATGGCAAAAGGATGCAGCGGAGTTCTAGGAAGATGGATTAAAAATGACATGAGAGAGTCGGAGGCCGAGGTGGCGGTGTTCATAAGCAGACTTGTGAATTCTATAAATAAGGAATTTAAAAAGTAACAGCCCTACGCTTTAAGCGTAAGGCTGTTTATTATTTTTTCCTGCTGTAGGGCGTATCCTCAAGAGGAAGCTTTGTTCTGAATTTACCGTCATAGTTATAATAAGCCAGCTGGACTGCTGGGGCTGTTGGGATTGAGGCTATTTCGCCTATTCCTTTGGCGCCGTAGGCCAGTCCTCTTATTTTTTTGCCTATTGAAGCTGATTTTATTTCAGGAGTTTTATCAGCTCTGAAAAGTCCAAGACTTCCAAACCTTGCGGCCGGCCTCCCCTCATTGAGAGGATAGTCCTCAGTAAGGGCGTAGCCGAGGCTCATGACAACGCCGCCCTCAATCTGGCCTTCCACAGACTTTGGATTTACCGGGGTTCCGACATCATGTACCGCCACAACCTGTTTAATTGTTCCGTTGTCATTCAGCTCTACAAGATGGGTTGCGTAGCCGTAGGCAATATGACTGATAGGATTTTCTTTGTCGGATCCAAGCTTATCAGTAACGCCGGTATATTCACCAAGAAATTCTCGGCCCTCAAGGGCTTCAAGAGAGCCTTCCTGCTCCATGGCCTCCTTAAGCGCCTTGGCGGCCCTTACCGCGGCCTCGCCTGTAAATAAGGTCTGGCGTGACGCGGTAGTATTGCCGGCATTGGGAGATGTTTTGGTGTCCGGTGTGTCATATGATATTCTGTCAGGTGAAATCCCCGTTGTTTCGCAGATCATTTGTACCTGTACAGTTCCCATTCCCTGTCCTATACAGGCAGCGCTGGAGGTAACGTGAATCTTACCTTCCTTTACTGTTATCCGGCATCTTCCAGTATCAGGTACGCCTACTCCTAAACCGCTATTTTTCAGCGCACATGCAATTCCCGCTTTGGGATTTTTTTCATATATATCCCTTACTGCATCAAGTGTTTCCACAAGTGCTGTGGTATCGTCTGCAATCTGCCCGTTGGGAAGTATGTTGCCCGGTCTCAGAGCATTGCGGTAGCGTATCTCAAAGGGGGTCAGCCCAGCCATTTCAGCCAGCTGGTTCAAGTTGCACTCTGTAGCAAAGCAGCTTTGCGTAACACCAAAGCCCCTGAACGCTCCGGCAGGAGGATTATTCGTATAATAAGCTTTTCCGGTTATATCAATAACCTGATAATTATACGGCCCGGCCGCATGGGTACAGGCTCTCTGCAAGACGGGACCGCCGAGACTGGCGTAAGCCCCCGTATCTGATATTATTACCGCCTTCATAGCGGTTAGGTAACCGTTTTCATCGCAGGCTGTTGTAAAATCCATTTCCATGGCGTGCCGTTTCGGATGGACAAGTATGCTTTCAGCTCTCGTTAGACGCACCTTGACAGGCCGGCCCGTGGCCTGCGCAAGCAGTGCTGCGTGGTGCTGTACGCTCATATCCTCTTTTCCGCCGAAGCCGCCGCCAACCATAGCCGCTGATACACGAACCTTTTCAATGGGAATGCCAAGTGCGTCAGAGCATTCACGCTGTGTTTGATATATGCCCTGGTCTCCGCTTATTATGTGTATACCGCCTTCCTCTGGATAGGCCACTGCGCATTCCGGCTCCATAAACGCGTGCTCTGTAAAGGGTACGCTGTAGTGGTTTGTGACCTTGTATCTGCTTTTTGCGATTACCTCATCGGCGTTTCCGCGTACAAGGTGCTCGCTTGCCAAAAGGTTTCCATCCTCATGCACAAGCGGCGCGTTATCTTTCATTGCTTCATTTGGAGAAAACACTCCTTCAAGCGGCGCATACTCTACCTTGATAAGCTTTTTAGCCTGTTCAAGAATTTCAGCAGTTTCCGCCGCTATAAGCGCTATTGCATCTCCTAAATAGTGGGTAATTCCTCCAACAGGAACCATGACATCCCAGTCACGCTTAAGATGTCCTACTTTTTTGGTTCCGGGAATGTCGGCCGCGGTCATTATACAGACAACGCCGTCCAGCTTTTCAGCCTCAGAGGTGTCAATGGAAAGCACCCTTGCTCTGGGATATTCGCTTCTAAGCGCTGAACCGGCAAGCATGTTTTCCATATAGTAATCGTCAGCATATTTGGCCTCGCCTGTAACCTTTGCGGCAGCATCAACACGGGCCATGCTCTCGCCTAAAAGGCCGGTAGAAACAGGCTCGTTTATTTCTGAATTTTCTCTGAATATTTCGGCGGCCATAAGTATGGCATCCTCGATTTTTTTGTAGCCGGTACAGCGGCATATATTATTTTTTATAGCCGTTTTTATATCATCTCTTGAGGGGCTTGGATTTTTATCCAGAAGAGCTTTGGCGCAGATAACCATGCCGGGTATACAAAATCCGCACTGAACCGCCCCTGCGTGGGAAAAGGCATAGCTGTATACAACTTTTTCTCTGTCCGTTAAACCCTCAGTTGTGGTTATGCTTTTTCCGTCAAGGTTTTCAGTCTTCTGTACGCATGCCTTCTGCGCCCTTCCGTCTATAAGTACGGTGCAGGTGCCGCAGGCTCCTTCCGCACAGCCGTTTTTCACGGAGGTAAGCCTGAGGCTGTCTCTTAAAAATGTCATTAGTCTTACGTTTTCGGTAACTGTGTATGAAATGCCGTTTACTGTAAATACGGACATAGTATCGCTTCCTCTCCGTTTTATTATATTCATGTTATCATTTTAAACAGCGTTATTCAAGGCCGTTGACAATAGTGCGTTATTCTAAATTGAGGATAATGCATTTTCTGACAACGCCTTTATTTACTTTGAGTTTAATGATATAATTTTATAATCAAAAAAAGTATTGTGGTAAGACATATATATAGACAAAGGGGTGAATAAATATGGCTGTTGGTGTAAGCGAGAAGCGCGTTGATGCCTTTGAAAAGGTAACAGGACGCGCTAAATATACCGATGATATGACTGAAAAAAATTTTTTGGTGGCTAAGGTATTCAGGTCCACAATAGCTAATGGAGTCGTAAAATCTCTGGATATTTCCGAGGCGGAAAAGATACCAGGTGTTGTCAGGATAATTACCTGTTTTGACGTGCCGCAGTATAAATTTCCCACAGCGGGACATCCGTGGTCAACAGACCCACATCATCAGGACGTTGCCGACAGGCTTCTGCTAACAAGCAGAGTCAGATATTACGGTGACGATGTTGCCGCTGTAATTGCCGAGGACGAGGTTTCCGCAAACCGCGCTTTAAGAGCAATAAAGGCTGAGTATGAGGAGTACCCCTTCGTCCTTGACCAGATAGAGGCTATGCAGGACGGGGCTCCCCAGATACATGAGGAATATAAGAACAATATACTTGCCCATACTCAAATGAAAAAAGGAAATTATGATGAGGCAGCGAAAGAGGAAGGGCTTATAAAGTTTGAGGGCTGGTATGACACTCCTACTGTTCAGCACTGCCATATGGAAAACCATATATGCTACGCCTATGAGGAAGCTGGAAGGATAGTCGTTGTGTCCTCGACGCAGATACCGCATATAGTACGCCGTGTTGTAGGTCAGGCGCTGGGAATTCCCTGGGGTAAGGTAAGGATTATTAAGCCTTATATCGGCGGAGGTTTTGGAAACAAGCAGGACGCGCTGTATGAGCCTCTGTGCGCATACCTTACAACGCAGGTAGGAGGAAGACCGGTAAAAATTGATATGACAAGGGAGGAAACCTTTGCCTGCAACCGTGTACGCCACGCCATAAGAGTACATCTTATTACATACGCAAGGCCGGACGGAACATTTGTGGCAAGAAAATGCGAGTCATTCTCAAACCAGGGAGCCTATACCTCCCATGGGCACAGTATAGCAGCTAAAGGTATTTCCGCATTCAGCCAGATATATAAATGCGATGCCTATGAGGCAGACGCTTATTCAATATATACAAACAGGGCGACAGCGGGAGCCATGAGAGCCTATGGAATACCTCAGATTACCTTCGCCATGGAAAGCCATGTGGAGGACATTGCGAAAAAGCTTGGCATTGACTCAATTAAGCTGCGTCAGAAAAATATGATGGAGGTCGGGTTTAAGGACGATTTCTCGAAGAATGAAAATTACTTTGACAGTCTTAACCAATGTATTGCCAAGGGCAGGGAATATATACACTGGGACGAGAAGCTGGAGAAATATAAAAATCAGACCGGCCCGGTTCGCAGAGGAATCGGAATGTCAATATTCTGGTACAATACGGCCGTGTGGCCTATATCGCTTGAGACCAGCGCATGCCGTATGGTGCTTAACCAGGACGGCTCCATACAGCTTCAGGTAGCTGAAACAGAAATTGGACAGGGAGCTGATACGGTATTTGCACAGATGGCTTCAGAGGCGCTTGGCATTAAATTTGAGGATGTGCATGTAATATCAACGCAGGATACCGATGTTACGCCCTTCGGTACAGGCGCTTATGCTTCTAGGCAGACCTACGTGGCTGGTTTCTCAATCAAACAGACAGCGGACCTTTTAAAGGATAAAATACTTGGTCATGCACAGGAGCTTACGAGAATGCCCAAGGCAAATCTTGATATAATAGATGGAAATATTGTTAGAGTATCTGACGGACGCGCGCTTATGACACTGGGTGATTTGGCTAACGAGGTGCTTTACAGCCTTACAAACTGCGAGCATATTACAGCCGAAAGTACATATCAGATTAAGAGCAACGCCTATTCCTTTGGTTGTTGTTTTGCGGAGGTTGAGGTTGATATACCGCTCTGCAGGGTAAACGTACTGGATATCATAAACGTGCATGACTGCGGCAAGCTTATTAATCCTCAGCTTGCTGAAGCACAGGTTCACGGCGGAATGAGCATGGCAATAGGATACGCCCTGAGCGAGCAGCTTTTATATGACGAAAAGACAGGAAAACCGTTAAATAATAACCTTCTTGATTATAAGCTGTGTACAACGATGGATCATCCTCATTTGGAGGCGCAGTTTGTTGAAAATTATGAGCCAACCAGTGCATTTGGTACAAAGGCTCTTGGGGAACCCCCGGCGGTTCCGGCTGCTCCTGCCATAAGAAATGCAGTTTTGAACGCAACGGGAGTATCCATGTATAAACTTCCTCTTAACCCGCATAATCTTTTTGTGCGTTTTAAAGAAGAAGGACTTATTTAAGGGGAGGTATGACAGATGTATGATATAAAAGCGTTATATGAGGCGCAGTCGGTATCCGATGCTGTGAAGCTCCTTACGGAACACCCGGATGCCGTTGTAATAGCAGGCGGAAGCGATGTGCTGATAAAGATGAGAGAAGGCAAGCTTGCAGGCTGTGAGCTTGTAAGCATATACGGCCTTGACGAGCTTAGGGGAGTAAGGCTTGAGGAGGACGGAACAATCCGTATACTTCCTCTGACAAGCTTTTCGCATATAACAAAAAACGACATAATTCAAAAATATATAAATGTGCTTGGCGAGGCTGTGGATATGGTAGGCGGCCCGCAGATAAGAAATATCGGAACAATCGGCGGAAATACCTGCAACGGTGTTACCTCGGCTGATTCCGCGTCAACGCTTCATGCCTATGACGCTGTTATGGAAATAACGGGGCCTGACGGAATCAGGCAGATTCCTATTCACGATTTTTATATAAGCGCCGGCAAGGTAGACCTGAAGCATAACGAGCTGCTTACTTCAATACTTATAAAAAAAGAAAGCTATGAAAACTGCTTTGGCCACTACATAAAATACGCAATGAGAAACGCCATGGATATAGCCACAACTGGATGTTCAGCCAACGTTAAGCTTTCATCGGATAAAAAGACCTTTGAAAGAGTACGTATAGCATATGGGGTTGCTGCTCCAGTTCCCGTCAGGGCGAAAAGTGCTGAGGATTTTATAAACGGCAGGGCAGTTACGCAGGATACTGTAGACGAGTGTGCAAAGCTTGCCTTGAATGACGTTAATCCAAGAACAAGCTGGAGAGCCTCAAAGGAGCTGAGACTGCAGCTTATAGAGGAACTTTCAAAAAGGGCTGTTACTGAGGCTGTAAAGCTGGCTGGAGGTGAGCTGTGATGCAGAGAAAGCTTGTAAAATGCACTATTAACGGAAAGTATACCGAGACTATGGTAGATGTAAGGGCATCCCTTACGGATATGCTCAGAAACGATTACAGGCTTACGTCGGTCAAAAAGGGCTGCGAGGTGGGCGAGTGCGGCGCGTGCAACGTCCTTATAGATGGGGAGTGCTTTAACTCCTGTATTTACCTTGCGGTTTGGGCAGACGGAAAGGAAGTCAGAACCCTTGAAAGCCTGCTTGGACCTAATGGAGAGCTTTCAGATATACAGCAGGCGTTTATCGACGAAGGGGCTGTTCAGTGCGGTTTTTGTACTCCAGGGTTTATAATGTCTGCCGTTGAAATACTTGAGAGCGGAAAAAGGTACTCAAGAGACGAGCTGAAAAAACTGCTTTCAGGGCATCTTTGCCGATGTACTGGATACGAAAATATAATTAATGCGGTAGAAAAGACAATGTTAAGCAGACTGGAAAATAAACAGTAAAATGTTTATAAATTTGATGAGCTTCAAAGTAAGGCGGATATTATATATCCGTCTTTTTTGTTGCTCGGTAAAAAATTCCTTTATTAAACTAAAATTTTATATGTTACAAAAAACAATTGTATATAAAATAAAAGGTGGAAATATCGTAAAATAATTCTTTTTTCGTATTATTTAACTTAATTTTGTCGGGATAAGTGTGCAAAATCCCGTATTCTATTGACGAAAGTTGAAATATTTAATAAGCTTTATAAAAATACAGAAGGCGTTAAGCCGACTGACACAATTTAATATTGAAACATAATCCGAAGCCTGGTCCGAAAGAAAGGAGAAGAGCAGAGCGGCCAACCGGCCGCCATAGGAAGAATGAGAGCGGATTTTGTTCAGATATAAAAGAAACGGCCAAAACACAACAATTCCCCAAAAGCTGTGTTTTTGCCTGCGCTTTTTTGATGAATAAAACCCCTCTAAATTTTCCTCTGCTCACTTCAGCAAGACCAGGCTTTTTATATTTATTCATAGCTTGGGACAACTTTTAGTTGGGGAATACAATTTTTAGTTGTAAAGGATGGTGTTTCAAATGAAAATTGCAGAAATCAAAACTTATCCGCTTATGTACATGAAGGAATCTCCTAAAATACCCAGGACATTTCTTCTTTGTAAAATAACAACCGACGACGGGCTGGTGGGCTGGGGAGAGGCAAGCTCGGCGTACGGTCATTCTTATCCTCTTGTTGTCAAAGAAATCATCGACCACACTCTCTCCAGACTTGTTATAGGAGAGGATCCCCGGGATATCGAAAAACTTGTGTCTAAAATGCGCACATGGATATGGGGATACCTCGGCCCTGTGGGAGTTTCAAATCAGGCTATTGCCGCCGTTGAAATTGCCATGTGGGATATTGTCGGAAAGGCAGCAGGACAGCCGGTGTATAAGCTGCTTGGAGCATTTAGGGACGAAATTGAGATTTACGGGACGGGCTGTACAAATTTTGATGTGGATTATGAATGGCACAGGGAGTTTTTCAGACCATTGCTTGAGGCAGGATTTAAGGGGGTAAAATGCCGTGTAGGAAAAAGCAAGGATTGGGATGAGGCCTTTGTAGCCAACATCCGTGAGTTTATAGGCGACAACAAAAAGTTGTTTATTGATGCGTATATGACGTATACCCCGGAGACCGCATTTGAGATGGCAGGAAGATTTGCCGGCTATAAGCCTTATTTCTTTGAGGAGCCTATATCACAGTATGACCTTGAATCCTTGGAGAAAATATCTAAAGAGTCCCCTGTTCCTATTGCACTGGGGGAACGTGTGACATCTCTTTATGAGTTCAAAAATCTCAGGGAAAAGCATATAGGCCAGATATGGCAGCCGGACGCATGCATAGCCGGAGGAATATCCGAGGCGAAAAAAATCTGCGCTTTAGGCGAGGCATACAGCATAGAATGCATACCTCATATAGGGGGCATAACGGCTGTAGGTATAGCCGCAAACTTAAACCTTGCGCTTTCATGCAGAAATGTTAAGCAGCTTGAGGTTGATGGCGCTATGCTTCAGCCTATGAGGGATGACATAATAGAGGACGACATTTTTAACATTGTAAGGATTAAGGATGGAATGCTAAGGCCATCGGGCAGGCCCGGGCTGGGAATAGAAATAAGGGAAGATGTGCTTAAGGATTTTAAATATGAGAGAGGTCCTGTTTATCCCGATTTCTATCCGCAGTATGGTTCTGGCATACTCTAAAAAATTTTTATAGAACCAAAACAATATTTTTATGCCGATAAATAAGGGATTTTGTATTGACAAAAATATTTTTGTAAAATATAATAATTAAAACTTTTATAAATGAGTAATTTGTGATATAATAAAATATTACGCATTTTTATAAAGGGCTATGAGTCGGTTAGATGACAATGACGTCGTTGCTTTTAAGTAACGGCGTTTTTTGCAAGTTGGACGCTGTTAATTATTGTGTCAAAGGGGCGCAATGAGGATATAGAAAGGGAGGATAAAATGAAAAGGAATTTAAAGAAACTGCTTGCAATGGCACTATCTGCCACAATGGTACTTTCAGTGGCTGCATGCTCCAGCTCTAAAAAGGAGGAGCCTGCGGACAAGGGACAGACAGAAGAAAGCGGAACAAAATCTGACATTAAAATTGGCCTTATTACAACAATCGGAGGACTCGGTGACAGCTCAATCGGTGATGAGGGCTATAACGGAGTAAAAAACGCTTCCGAAGTACTTGGTTTTGAATTTGACTATTCAGAACCCATGACATCACAGGACCTTGAGGCACTTATAATCGAGTATTCCGAATCAGGCGAATATGACCTCATAGTCACACTTGGAAATGAATCTCTTGAGCCGGTTCAGTCTGAGCAGGCAAATTATCCTGACCAGAAATATCTTGTATATGATATTGAGGCAGAGCATGAAAACGTTATTACAGAATGGTTCTCAAAGGATGAAATCGGTTTCATGGCAGGATGCTTCATGGCGCTTATGGAGCCTTACGGACAGCTTATAATTAATGGGGAAACAAAAACCTGGGAACCCGGAAACACATACGGCCTTATAATCGGAGGAGAGTATCCTTCAACGGTTTCGGCAATTACAGGCGCAGCGGCTGGCATTAAATATATTGACCCTGAGAACGAGTATTTATACGCAATTGTAGGCGACTGGAAAGACCAGGCTAAAAATAAGGAGCTTGCCCTCTCAATGTACGATCAGGGAGCTCACTTTATTTTCCATAACGCAGGCGGCGGATGCAACGGAATACTTGAGGCTGCCAAGGAAAGAGACGGTTTCTTTGTTGGTTACGATGGAAACCAGAACAACTTAGACCCTACACATGTAGTTGCTTCTTCAATCAAATGCAACAGTGACGTTATTCTTCGTGTGCTTACGCAGTTTGTTGAGACAGGAGAACTGGCATGGGGAACAGCAGAGGAAAATGGATACGCAAACGGCGGTATCGACTTCGTATATCAGGACGGACTTGAGGTTCCTGAGGAAGTATCTGCTGCTATGGAAGCAATAAAAGAAAAATTGAAAGCCGGAGAAATAACACCTCCTTCAACATGGGAAGACGTTGAAACATTCACAGCGGTATACGAAGGCTGATAAATATGAGATCACACAGATGTCATAGGGGTTCAACCTCTATGACATTTGTTTTAAGGAGGCCAGACAGGTGGAAAACAACATTATTGAAATGAAAAATATCTGCATATCCTTTGGAGACCTCATGGCCAATAAAAACGTAGACTTTTCAGTTAAAGAGGGAGAGATAATGGCGCTGCTGGGGGAGAACGGAGCCGGTAAGTCAACCCTAATGAAAATTCTCTACGGTCTGTATGCGAGGGACAAGGGCGAAATAACGGTAGAAGGCAAAAAAATGCCGCATAAGTATTCGCCTATGGATATGATTAATCTTGGTATTTCAATGGTTCCACAGCAGTTTATGCTTGTAGACGCCTTTACGGTTGCAGAAAATATAATTCTGGGCAAGGAGAAGGTTGTAGGAAAATTTGTATTTAATAAAAAGAAGGCTGAACAGCTGGTTGCGGACCTCTGCGAGGAATTTGACATACGTCTTAACCCATCCGATACTGTAGCCTCGCTTTCCCTTGGAGAAAAGCAGAAAATAGAAATTCTTAAGGCTCTGTACAGGGGCGGCAGGGTAATAATACTTGACGAGCCGACAACAATACTAACCCCTCAGGAGGTTTCAGAGCTTTTTTCTCTTTTAAAATCTCTAAAGGCAAAGGGCATATCGGTGATTTTAATTGCGCATAAGCTTCAGGAGGTTATGGACGTTACAGACAGGATTACAGTTATGAGGCTTGGGGAAAAGGTGGCGGTAGTTAATACTGCCCAGACAAACATAAACGAGCTTGCTGAAACTATGGTAGGCAGAAGGCTTAACAGCGTTTGTGTGGATTTCAAGGAGGAGCATGAGGCTCCGCTTATCAAATTTGTAGACGTTTCTACAAAAAAGCAGGGAGAAAGATGCCCTCTCAATAATTTTAACCTGGAGCTTTATCCGTCAAGAGTTGTGGGAATTGCAGGAATTGACGGCAACGGACAGACAGAACTTGTGGAAGTAATGGCCGGCATAAAGCAGATTAAAAGCGGTTCTATAATAATTGACGGCAAGGAAATCAGGGATAATTCCCATGCCGTTATGAAAGATCAGGGAATAGGGATAATTCCCGAGGACAGAAGGGAACAGGGATTGGTGCTGGACCTTTCGATTAAGGACAATATTATTATAGGACGAAGAAAGGACAAGGAATTTGTCAACAAGGGTGTGTTTAAAAAGAGAGATGTTAATGCCTATGCCGATGAGCTTATAAAGGAATTTGACGTGCGTCCGCCCAAAAGGGACGTTATCTGCCGTTTTGTTTCAGGGGGAAACCAGCAGAAAATAGTACTGGCTAGAGAACTGAGCAGGCCGGGTCTTAAAACAATTGTCGCTTCACAGCCTATAAGAGGACTTGATATAGGAGCGATAGAGTTTACTCACAGAACCCTTTTAAGATTTCGTGAGGAAGGAAAGGCCGTACTCCTTATATCCAGTGATTTGGATGAGATAATGGAGCTGAGCGATTATATAGCGGTATTGTCTGAAGGAGAAATTGTCGCCTTTAAGCCAAGAAACCAGTTTACAGTAGAGGAAATAGGCCTGTATATGGGCGGAGAAAAAGCTGAGGAAAGGAGAGACGCCATATGAAAGATAATATGAAATTTAAAAAGTTTTTAGGCGACGCCGGAAGAATTGTGGCGGCATTCCTTATAGCTCTTATAATAGGCGGAATTTTCCTTGCCTTTTTAGGACAGTCACCGATAGAGGCATATATAGTTATTTTTTCCAAGGCCATAGACGGCTTTGACCAGGTGCTTAGGCGTATGACCCCGCTTATGCTGACGGGACTTGCGGTTGCTATCCCTCTTAAAACAGGAATGTTAAATATGGGCGGAGAAGGCCAGATTGCAGTCGGTGCGCTTATAGGAGCGCTTGTCGGCGCATATGTGCCGCTGCCGGGCATTATTCATCCTATAGTATGTATGATAGCCGCTGCAATAGGCGGAGGAATTGCGGCGCTTATTCCGGCATTTCTTAAGGTTAAGTTTGGTTCGGGAGAGGTTGTAACCTCTATCATGCTTAACTACGTTATTATGTATATCATTAAATATCTTACAATGTATCCGCTGAGAGCATCCAACAACATGCCTCAGACAGCTGATGTTTTAGATTCAGCCGTTTTGGCAAGACCTGTTCAGGGACAGCAGTGGGCATGGGGGCTTTTTATCGCCCTTGGAATTTGTTTTCTTATGCAGTTTTTCCTTGAAAAAACCAATAAGGGACTGGAGCTTAAAAGCGCAGGATTAAGCCCGCTTACCTCAAAGTATCAGGGAATCAATATCAGGACGCTTTCTCTGCTTGGCATGGTTATAGGCGGTGCGTTGGCTGGCGTTGGAGGAACTCTTGAGGTTCTTGGCGGAAAATACGCATATTTGGACGGATATTTTGACAACTATGGATGGGACGGAGTGGCTATCTGTTATATGGCAAAGGGAAATCCCATTGTTGTTATACTTACGTCATTCATTATTTCCGTAATAAGGGTAGGTGCGGCTGCGCTGGACAGAAAAACAAATATATCGGTATTCTTTTCCATTGCCCTCTACGGAGTTATAATCATTCTTCTTGTTTCACCCCATCTTATCCAAATTATTATTGACTTCTTCAAAAAGAGATTTGCACCAAAAGAAACGGCAAAGGAGGAAGCGTAAATGGCAATATCGACTTTATTATCAAGCTCGCTTAGAATGATGACTCCTCTGCTTTTCGCGGCCCTGGGAGTGCTTGTAACCTCAAAAGCCGGAGTCGTAAATATGGGCATGGAGGGGAACATGCTCTTTGGCGCATTTATTTCGGTCTATTTTACATACGTCACCGGAAATCCGCTGGTTGGGCAGATAGCGGCGCTTATGTTTGGCATGATATACGGACTTGTAATGTCCTTTTTCATAATCATATGCAAGGCAAATCATACCGTGTGCGGCCTTGGACTTAACTTTGTAGCCCAGGGTGCGACCACTGTTTTGCTTGGCACGGTATGGAACACTTCAGGAATATCTCCGTCAGTTACAAAATTTCCCTCATTCACAATGGGGCCTTTAGGACTGCAGTCCTATAATATAATCATTGTTCTGCTGCTTTGCGCGCTTGTATGGTTTACGCTTGGCAGGACTAACTTCGGACTCAGAATGCGCTCAGTTGGCGAAAACCCGGCTGCTGCTGATTCAGTTGGTATATCCGTAGGAAGATACCAGCTTATGGCCATGATTATTGCCGGGGCTTTAGGAGGGCTTGCAGGTTCTGAGCTTGCCATAGGACAGACAGGCTCCTTTGCTAAGCTTATGACCTCATCAAAGGGCTTCCTTTCCTACTCAGCGGTTATTTTTGGCGGCTACGGAGTTATAGGAACAATTCTTACAACCTTTGTTCTGGGATTTTTGGACGCGTTCCAGATGAGGGCGCAGACCGTATTCAATATTCCAGGACAGCTTCTTCTTATGCTTCCTTACCTGTTTACGCTTATTGCGCTTATAGGTGTGGGCAATGTCAAGAAGCCTGCGGCTATGGGCAAAATTTATGAACGAGGAAAATTCTGATATTTTACGGGAGGCAGATAATCAATGAACGCTATCAACAATATAAAATATTTATTAAGTCCTAAGACAATTGCAATTCTTGGATGCTCGGAAACAAATCCGGGCGGCGCAACGCTTAAAAATCTTTTGAATTTGGGATATAAAGGTGAAATTTATCCGGTACATCCTAAAAAGGAAGAGGTAATGGGAATAAAGTGCTACAAATCACTTGAGGATATAGGCAAAGAGGTTGACTGCTGTGTCGTATCACTTAGAGCCTCACTTATACCGCAGACTATAGAGGATATGAAAAAATGCGGTGCAAAGGCGGCGGTTGTGTTTGCCAGCGGATTTTCGGAAACAGGAGATGAAGGCAGAAGGCTTCAGGCTGAGGTTTCAAAACAGATTGAGGAGGCCGGAATAGCCGTATGCGGAGCAAACTGCCTTGGGCTTATAAACCTTACTGACAATATACCTCTTTACAGCGCACCAATCGATGCGGAAAACGAAAACGGGCCTATCGGTATGGTAGCCCACAGCGGTTCCGCCTGTATAGCTATGATGAGCGCGGCAAGGGGAACCGGCTACAGCTATCTTATTTCCTGCGGCAATGAGGCTGGCCTTGGCGTACAGGATTACTTTGAATATATGCTTGAGGATGACAGCACGAAGATTTTGGCAGGCTATCTTGAGGCCGTAAGAAGCCCGGAGAAGCTGGCGCGCGTTGCCGATATGGCGGTTCAAAAGGGCAAGCCTATTGTAGTGTTTAAAACAGGGCGCTCTGAAATAGGACAGAAAACAGCTTCGGCACATTCAGGTGCGCTTGCAAGTCCTACGGCTATAGTTGACGCATATTTTAAGAAAAACAATATATTAACGGCGAAAAGCTTTGACGAGCTTGCCGAGGCATGTGAGTTGCTTTCAAAGCTTAAGGACTGGGACCTTGAAACGGATAAAATTGCATGTACAGCCATTTCGGGCGGTCAGCTGGGCTTTACCAGCGATGTTGCAAGCGAGGAAGGCGTCGAGTTCGGACAGATTGGTGAGGAGGCCAAGGCAAAAATCAGAGCGGTGCTTCCTGACTTTGCTACGGCTAATAACCCTCTAGACGTTACGACAGCGCTTTTCGACCCCCCGGCTTATAAGGAATGTATAAGGGCCATGGCGGGAGACCCCTCAATCGGCCTTATACTTATCTGCCAGGATGCGGAGGCAGGAATGGCTGTTGACGAAAGTAAGCTTTACTGCTCCATAGCGCAGGCTATTGTGGAGGTACAGCAGGAAATCAGCAAGCCCATAGCAGTTTTCTCACCAATATCGGCAGGCTTTGACAAACCGTTCGCGAAAATATTAAGAGACGGCAATATACCGCTTTTACAGGGCGCACATGAGAGTCTTCATGCGGTTAAGCTGCTTATTGATTGGGATAAAATTAAAAAGAATTATGGTAAAAAGGCAGAGATAACAGAGCAGAAAAAACTTGATTTTAACGGAAGCAGAGTTCTCAGTGAAAGGCAGAGTAAGGCCCAGTTTGAAAAATTCGGACTTAGCGTGGCTAAGGATATTCTGGTTCAGACCAAGGACGAGGCAGTTAAGGCTGCGGATGAAATAGGGTATCCTGTGGTAATAAAGGTAGACTCACCCGATATTCTTCATAAAACAGAGGCTGGAATTGTAAAGCTGAATATTAAAAATGAGGCTGAACTTACTGAGGCATATGATGCTGTGATTGCCAACACTAAGAGTTATAATGCTGACGCGAGGATAAGCGGCGTTTCAGTTCAGGAGATGGTTGAAAGCGGTGTTGAAATGCTTATCGGCGCTAAAAATGATCCTTCTTTTGGACCGTCGGTAATGGTGGGTCTGGGAGGCATATTCGTAGAGGTATTTAAGGATTTCTCCCTGTCTCTGGCTCCGGTTAATAGGGCTGAAGCCTTAGAAATGATAAATTCGCTTAAGGGAAGCAAGCTTCTTTATGGAGCTAGGGGAGCAAAAGAAGCAGATACAGAAGCCCTTGCCGATTTTATTGTAAAATTCAGCCAGATGGTTGCCGCAAATAGAGATACCTTTGCTGAAATAGATATTAACCCTGTGATAGTTCTTGAAAAGGGAAAGGGTGTAAAGGCTGTTGACGGACTTATTATCAGCAAATGAATTTGAAAGGCCGATAAAGGACTGGCCTAAAATTGACCTTCACAGACATTTGGAGGGAGCTGTGAGAACGGACACCTTCAAAGATATAGTCAGGGAATATAAAATAGAACTCCCGGAGGGGGAATATACGGGCATACGGGACAATATATGCATATGCTCAGGGGATGAAAAATCCCTTACAGCCTTCCTTAAAAAGTTTGTATGGCTGAGAAAATTATTTGTTAATAAAGAGGCTCTCGCAAGGATAACCTACGAGGCTGTTGAGGACGCGGCAAAAGACAATGTAATATATCTTGAGCTGAGGTTTAATCCGGCAAGGATGTTTGGCTGCGGGCTTTCGCATAGTGATGTAATTGACGGCATAAATGAAGGCATAAGGCTTGCAAAGGCAAAATATCGGATTAATGTCGGCCTTATATGCGGCATAGCAAGGGATATGGAGTATAGCTTCGCCTCAGATACAATTGCTTTCGCAGTAAAAAATATGGACAAGGGCATACTGGCTATGGACATCATGGGAGACGAAAAGTCCAGCCCCAAGGAGTTCAGCCGGCTTATAAAAGAGGCAGCAAAGGCTGGTCTTCCCGCTACCGTACACGCCGGAGAGGCAGGTCCTGCCGAAAACATAATTGAGAGTATAAATGAGCTTGGAGCTGTAAGGATAGGCCATGGCAGCCATATACTTGAAAATAAGACGGCTCTGGAGCTTGTAAAGGAGAAAAACGTACTTATAGAGGCATGCCTTACAAGCAACGTACAGACAGGAGCGGTAAAGGATATGGTCAGCCATCCGCTTAAAACGCTGCTGGCAGAGAATGTACCTGTATGCCTTAATACCGATGACCCGGGCGTCAGCGGATGCCTTGATTTGAGCGGTGAGTTTTATACGGCTAAAAGCGTATTTTCATTGGACTTTGAGGATTTAATCAAAATGCTTATGACAGGCGCTGAACATATATTTGACATAAACAGCAGGGACACAATAAAGAGGGATATAAAAAACTATTTTAAAATTTAGGAGGAATTATTATGAGTACTGTTATAACGGAAGTAAAAAGAAGAGTAGGCTACATAACAATGAACAGGCCTGAAAAGCTTAATGCCTTAAATGATGACCTTCTTATTGATTTATACGACGCTCTCGATAAATTTGATAAGGATGAAGATGTAAGGTGCGTTATCCTCAAGGGTGCAGGACGTGCATTCTGCCCCGGATTTGACCTTTCTCCCAGAGAGAATCCCTTTGTTACGGTTCCGGACTGGAGAGGACATGTTGAACTCGGAAATAAGGTTACATGGAAGATCTGGGAAATGACAACGCCTGTAATCGCGGCTGTTCATGGCTTCTGTCTTGGCGGCGGCTGCGACCTTGCTGCTGTATGCGACTTTACAATCGCTTCTGAGGACGCGGTTTTTGCAGAGCCTGAAATACAGTTTAACTCAGCTCCTCCGTTTATGATGCTTCCATATGTTGTGGGAATTAAAAAGGCTAAGGAAATTATCCTTACCGGAGACCGTTTCTCAGCTTCCGAAGCTGAAAAAATCGGACTTGTAAACAAAGTTGTACCGGCTGACAAGCTTGATGAGGAAGCAACTGCCCTTGCTATTAAGCTTGTTAAAATACCTCAGATTTCGGTTCAGATGAATAAGCTTTCAATCAACAGAATTTATGAGGCGGCAGGCTTCAGAAGCGGCATTAACGCGGGAGCGGAGATGTTCCCTCTTGTACTTATGACAAGTACACCTGAATTTGAGAGATTTAACGAGGTTAAGGAAAAGGAAGGACTTGCCGCCGCTTTTAAGTGGAGAGATCAGTTCTTTGCAGATGACAACCAGGAGTAAGGAGGAAGCCCTATGGCATTTGAAACCCTTAAATACTCAGTAGAAAATAATGTTGCCTCAATTACCTTTACAAGGCCTGAAAAGCTGAATACGCTTAACATGAAGGTATGGGCGGAAATTGTAGAGGCTTTGGATACGGCAGAAAAGGACGACGAGGTAAACAGCATGCTCATTATGGGCGAGGGGCGCGCTTTCTGCGCAGGCTTTGACATGGACGACTCCGCAGAACAAAAGGAGCAGTCCGTGTGGGAGCAGTGGCTGGAGCTTAGGAGCGAAAGGGAAAATTCCCTCAGGCTATGGAATTTCAGGAAGCCGATTGTTGCCGCAGTACAGGGCTACTGCCTTGGCGGAGGCCTTGAGCTTGTCAATCTTGTGGATTTCATAATTGCGGCTGACAACGCTAAATTCGGGGAAAGTGAAATGCAGTATTCTTTCCTGCCTCAGCCATCAATGCTTTGGCTTTTGGGAGCTAGAAAAACTAAGGAAATTCTTATGCTGGCCGAGCGTTTCACAGCGGAGGAAGCATATAGGATCGGCTTTGTAAATAAAGTTGTTCCCCTTGAAAATCTTGAGGCGGAGTCAAGAAGAGTAGCGGAGCGCCTTGCAAAAATGCCTACGGAGACAATGCAGCTTACAAAGAAAATGATAAATAAGGCCCTTGACGAGCAGGGCATGGATATTATCGGTGAGTGGGGCTGGGATACATTCCTTGTTTCCAAGCTTATGACGACAAAACTAAGCGCCGAATATGACAGAATAGCCGCTGAGCAGGGCACCTCGGCAGCTATAAAATGGATGAACGAAAGATTTAAAAACTAATTGAAGAGAGGGCGCAGCGTAAGCTGCGCCCTCTCTGTTTATAAGGGTCATAATAAATGACTTGCCTCACCTTCACAAAACAGATTAAGCCTGTGAAGGGCTCTTGTGCATGCGATATACAAAAGCTTCCTGTCATCTTCCGTATAAAAATTAATGCTGTCGGCGCCGCAAACTAAAACCGCGTCAAACTCTAGTCCCTTAGACATATATACAGGTATTATAAATATACCTTCAAGATCCAATGAGCAGCCGTTTTTAATTAACTTTATATCAATACATTCATTCAAGCTCTCAAACAGCGAAGACGCGGCTTTTTCTGTTTTGCATATCAGGCCGATTGATTTGTATCCGGCTTGCGTACATGTCCGGATTTCTGAGACAATCATATTTATAAACGAGGTATGGTCAAAACCGATGTGAATTTCCGGTTTTTCTCCATGCCGGCTGAAGCCAGAAAAATCTTCGGTTTTTCCTAAAAATTTCAAGCTGTAATTTAATATCTCTTTGGTACAGCGAAAGCTTTTATCCATTATTACAAGAGCTGGCCTTTTTTTATTCAATATTTTTTTAATTTGCTCATATAGCCCTAAATCCTCCCGCTTTTCAAGCGTTTGATTTATATCGCCTAATATCGTGAATTTTGCGTTTGGAAAAAGCAGATTAAATATTTCATAATGCAGAGGATAATAATCCTGAGCCTCGTCAATTACGACCTGTTTTATATTTCTATATTTTTTTTCACCGTACAATTTTAGTGTTAAATATGCATTTGCAGCGGCGTCGTCATAATATAAAGCTGCTGAGCTTAGATTTTCACACGTATAATTAATAATATCTCCAATATTGTCCGGCATATCAAGATTTTCTGACAAACTCATAAAATAATTGTTATCGCTGAACAGGCATCTGTAAAGGCGTCTGACATCAAGCCTTATAAACCTCTGTATTTCAGACTTAATTTTCAATATCTTAAATTTATCGAATTGCTTAGAGCTGAGTTTTGCGCTCTCTAAAATAAAATCCGAAAGCTGTTCCAGCCTAAGCCCCAACGGAGTGGATTTCCTTCCGGATAAAATTTTGTTTTTAAGAGTATCTTTGCTGACAATAAGATTTCCGTTGTAATATATATCCTCAAAATCGATCCACCTGATTGGCAGGTCGTCAATAAAACGGTCTAATATTTCTGTAAAAAGAGGTGACATTTTAAATTCCATGCTTTTTTTGATTATATCCCGGCTGTTGGAATTAGAGATTAGGTTTTCCAAAAATTTGTCTTTAGGCTGAATACGCTCCGTCTTTAAAATATTAGAAAGAATACCGTCAAACACTTCAGAAATCACATTTTCTTCTCCAAGCTCCGGCAGAACGTTGGAAATATAACGTTCAAACACAGGGCTGGGCGAAATAATTATTATGTTGCTTGAGAGCAGATTATCCGACAGACCCTGATACATAAGATAGGCCGCCCTGTGAAGGGCAACGGACGTTTTTCCGCTTCCGGCTGAACCCTGAACCATAATTAAGTCACTGTCTAAATTCCTGATAACAATATCCTGTTCCTTCTGTATCGTCTCAACAATGGATTTCATTTTGGCGGAAGTATTTTGAGACAGCAGTTTCCTGAGAAATTCGTCCGCAATTTGAATGTCAGAGTCAAAAAAATATTCCAATAGTCCATTATTTATCTCGTACTGACGCTTCAGTGTTATCTCGCCGTATATCCTACCAATTGGGGCGTCATAGTATGCCGGACCGGATGCAAAACGGTAAAATACACCTGCTATAGGAGATCTCCAGTCATAGACGCACATATCTGCCGAATCATCCTTTGACAGGGAAAAACGTCCTATATAGATTTTTTCTGGCGTTTCCTCATCCTCGAATTTAAAATTAATTCGGGCAAAGTAGGGAGACTTAATTAAGTTTTCAAGTATAAGTATTTTATTTTCAACTGTATCGTATTCAGCTATCTTATCACTAAGAGGATTGACGTACTGGCTTAACTCGGCAAGGGCCTCAAAGCCCTCGCTTCCCCAAAGACCTGATATATAGTGGGAAGTGTTTTCACGCAGTTCCTTTTTGACATTGGCAATGGCTGCCCGGTTTTCGTTATTGCGCTGTCTTGCCTGATTAAGCTTGTTTTTAGCTAAAGCTATGGTTTTAAAGAGCCGTTGAGTTTCATAATCAAGTTCGGACTGTAGATCTCCCATTATTAAAGCCTCCTTACTTTTAAAAACGTGGTTTTAAACTGTTATAAAAGTCTAGCACGGCTGATGATGCAAAAACAGTCTTGTTGTTGCTTTTTTCTCATGGTACAATAAAAATGGAAGGGCAGATTTATTGCCCTTCCATTTTTATATTTCCTTTTTCTTTTCCTTTTTGCAGGCTGCCATGCACAGGACTGCGCCCAGTATTAGTGCAGAGCACGGCACTATGGCCTCAATTCCGGGTATGCCGCTTATTTTATAAAGCGGACTGGAGTAATAAAAGGCATTCACCAGAAGCTTCATCGCAATTATAGCGCTGATTATTATAAGAGGTATAAGCTTCAGCAGCATAGCAACCAGGTTTTGGCTGTATCTTGATAAAAAGAAGGCGGCTGAAGCGGCAGAAACGCCCGCCGCATAGGACAGCAGAACCATAACGGCAAGCCAGCCTCGTAATGTCCAGTTGAACCACGGCAGGCTTCCCTGCATGAACGAGAGCATACGGCAGTCAAAAAATACGGATGGGATTTTTAACAGAAATACTGTGCCGAACAATAAAATATTAATTGTGGTAAGCGCAATGGCTGAAAGTACGGATGCCTTAAACTGCGTATTAAGTATTTTTCTTCCATGGCGTGAGCTCCATTGCAGCTGTCTCATTTTTCTCATTTTATCCCTGACTGTAAGAGGTGAAATAAGCAGGCACACTGACACAATGATCCAAACGAGCAGATTTGAAAAGTACCGAGAGGCTGTATCGGTAATCTCATTAGGAAGCATATTTTGCCATAAAACTCCGTCTGAAAGAAGTTTATTTGCATTGGACAGCTCTTTTTTGTCATATTCTGCTGCCTGCAAGGCTGAAAGCCAGCTGTCGTACATTTGGGTATACGTATCCAACGCGTATATACGGCCGTCTATATTTTTGGTTTCCTCACTTTGAAGATAATTCAGCATAATGTTGGCGTCTGAATACAGCTTCTGCTCATCGGCGCCGATCTGGCCTGACACGCTGTAGACCGCTTTGTTATAGAATTCCTTGAACTCATCATAGCTATTTACCCCATGTTCTTTAAACAGGCTGTTGGAGGCCGTATATCTGTCCGCCTCCGCGATAAGCTTCGGATAAGCGGCCTTAGCCTTAGCAGCTTCGTCGGGGGAGAGGGATGTGCCGTATTCTTCTGCCCATTGTTCAGCCGTTCGCATCAGTCCGTCCATTTGAGGGCCGTTTGGAAAATACTGAACATAAAAGTTTAAAAACATCGCATAAAAGACAGCGCCAGTTAAAATAAGCACAGCTATAATTCCCGGCCGCCAGATTTTTTTAATTTCTTCTTTTATCATTATATAACATCCTTTCTGCCAAAACGCCGTAAGCTTGTTTTCAGCAAAAACGCTCCTGTAATAAGGCATACCGCTGCAGAGCAGCATTCCTGCCACGGTACCATTGCTCCGGCGCCCATATCAGTGAACCATAGGGGCTCAAACCACCACAGCGGAATGTATGTCCAGTGCATGAGCTGGTAAATAAGCCAAAGCTTGCTGTCTCCGGAGAATATAAAAATACCAAAGTTCAATACAGCGGCTGAAAACAGAAGCAGAAAACCCTTATAGGTATCTGAGCATAAAATTCCGGCTGAAAATGCTATGATATAGGCAATTATAACGGTTACAGCCCCAAGACCGGCTGAAGCAATCGTATATTCAAGCAGTGTAAACGGCTTCCAGGTAATAAACGGGATGCTGTATCCTACAGAATATATTTTGTTAAACTGGCTTGAGACGTTTGAGTTCCATATTCCTCCCATAGAGTTCATCGCCGAAAAGGCAAGTACTGCCGCGGCAATAAGAAGCGTGTAAACTGAAACTGTCCATATTCCTCCGGTAATTGCTTTAAGCCGCTGTATTTTACGGCCCGTTTTAGTCGAGTATATGCAGTATGCGGTTCCCTTCTGCTTTTCACAGCCGGAAAGGTAAAGCGCCATAAGCGCCGCAATTATGATTCCTTCTGTAACAGCGGCCCTGATTACAGTTCGGAAAAGTCTTTCATGTAGCAATTCCGTCTCCTCTGCGGCATATACGCTCAGTGAAGCTTCCGTTTTAGCTAGGGCATTAACGCTGTACTGAAGCTTTTTATATTTACTGTCAATTATATCGGCGGCAGTTCCGCCTATTTTGTACAGGCCTATATAATGATTTCCTATTTCAGAGGCGTCAAAGCCCTCGAAAATGTCCTCAGCGCCGGCTGTATTGGAAATCAGCCTGTCTTTGTATTCATTATCGGGAAGTCTGCAGAGCTTTTCTGTGAAATCATCTCCCATAACACCTTCCGTATACTCATATACGCTTCCTATGTAGGCTATATATTTCCTGCTCTCTCCGGGAAGGCACAGCAGAGTATTAATAATCAGGCACAGCACTGTGAATATTGCAAACATCGGTACTGACCACAGCTTTTTGGTCTCGTGTACTAAAAGCTCTTTTTTCATAATTCCTCATCCCTGTATACATAAAGGAAAACGTCCTCAAGACTTGGTATTGCCGGGCGACCGTTTGCCGGTGGCTCATCAGATACTATCCGAAGCATAGTCCCGCCTTCTCCCTGTATTTCGCTTAACATCAGCTGACCTGGCCTTATTCCCTGCGTCGACGGAACCTCAAATATCTTTCCGCTGAGTAAGGAGCATATGTTTAACGGGCTGTCGCAGCAGTAAAGCCTGTGGTCCTTAAGCATAATTATTTGCCCGGCTATAGTTTCAATGTCAGATACTATATGTGTAGAAAGTATAACTATCCTGTTGTCCGCAAGGGAGTGTATCAGGTTTCTGAAGCGTACTCGCTCCTTTGGGTCAAGACCGGCTGTAGGTTCGTCAAGGATTAGTATTTTCGGGTCGTTAAGCATTGCCTGAGCTATGCCTACACGCTGTATCATTCCGCCGGAGAAACGCCCCATCTTTTTGTTTTTAAAACCGCTAAGGGAGACAAGCTCCAAAAGCATGTCTATCCGCTTGGCGGCCTCTTTCCTATTTAGTCCCTGAAGGGCGGCCATATATTTCAAGAACTGAACAGGAGTGTAGTTCTGATAATATCCAAACTCCTGAGGAAGGTATCCCAATAAGCCGCGGTATTTTTCGTCCAAGTTGATAATATCCTCGCCTTTCCACAAAATTGAGCCCTCTGTTGGGAAAATCAGTGTTGTAAGCATTTTTATAAGAGTGGTTTTTCCTGCCCCGTTAGGTGCAAGCAGGCCGTAAACGCCGTTTTTAAAGGACAGGCTGATATCCTCAAGGGCGGTAAAGGTTCCAAAGCGTTTTGTAACATGATTAACTGAAAGCATTGACTGCCTCCTTTCTGTCAAATAAATAATGACGTACTTCAATAAGATATATGGACAGTGCCAGTACAGAGGTTAAATAAAACAAAAATACAGGGACTTTAAGAAGCAGTTCTCCAAATTTTTCACCTGAATTAAGCATTATTACTGATACTGTTGTCCAGATGGCATACACACCCAATATATACCTTTTCTTTCCGGATATAAATGCCGCAAGAAGAACAGCGGCGAATATAAACAGTGATGAAAATGATACTCCCATAAGACGGGGAAACGATACCGACTCTCCGCTCAGGACATAGAAAAGTGAAGTGACAGGCACACATACTATAATTGATATGCCCCCAAATAGAAGCATCCGCAGGGCTGTAAGCTGACGCAGAGTGTATCTGCAGGTCATCTTAAGCTCGTAAGTACCGCTCATTCGCTCTTTCCACTGTGTTAAAAAGTGGAGAAGCCCGTAAAGCGCGGGAGAAAATACGAATACAGCGGGGCACAGTGAGCCTTCTCCTCCTGAAGCCGAATAGGCAAACGGAATTATAAACAGCGCGAAGGCCAGAAAGGCCAGAAAAAGGCAGTCGCCAACCCCAAAAAACAGCGTTTGCATATCAACAGACTTAAAAAGCTTTGGAATACTGCTCCTTAGGGTCTTCGGCCTTGGCATTCCCTGGCTGATTATAAAATCAATGGATTTATTTTTTTCTTCTTCACTAATAATCATTGCCAAACTCCTTTCTGAGCCGCGATGTTAAACGGTAGTATACAGCCTTTATTTTTGCTTCGGGCTGACCCGTCAAAGAGGCTATTTCTGGAAACGTTTTTTCACCATAGACGCGCAGACGGAATATTTCCTGAACTGCAGGGTCAAGGGCTGAAACGTATTTTTCCACAATTTCCAACAGCTCCTGATTTTCAATATTGGTAATAAAGCTGTCCTCGGTACTTATGTCATTATCCTCAATTGGAACTGTGACGGGAACGAAACGCCGTCTTAAATCAATGACCTTATTGGTTGCTATACGGTACAGCCATGTACGGAAAGAGGCTTTTTTGCTGTCAAAGGAGGGCAGGGAGCCCAGTGCCGCTATAAAAATATTTTGGGTAAGGTCAAGGGCTTCATCTTTATTAGAGCATTGCCGGAAAGTATATATATAAATTTCGTCGTAATACGTCCGAATAAGCTCGTCAGCGGCGGTCTTTGAACCGCGTCGGAGAATATCCCGTATAAGCTTTGTATCCCTGTCCATCTTTCACACTCCTTCCCGTACATTTATATATTCGGATAAAGCATAGCTGCCGTTGCACTTATTATAGCAAATAGTTTAAAAAAATATATTTATAGACGGAATATTGCATTAGTGCTACAATTGTTTTAAAGATGAGATCGGAATTTATTTTGTCAGGAGGCGAGAAATGAAATCAATACAGACTAAATTTATAGCGCTTATATTAAGCTGTGTAGTTTTATGCGCCGCCGTTATCGGGGGTGCGGGCGTAATAAACTCCAAAAAAGTTGTTGATACAGATTCATCTAAAATTATGAATCTGACATGCAGTGAAAAAGCCCAGGAGCTGAACGGACAGCTTACGCGCATACAGCAGTCTGTGGAAACCTTGGCTTATTATACTACAGAGCAGCTTGAAAGCGTGGAACGCCTCATGACGGATAAGGAGTATATGGCTGAATATACGAAAAAGCTTGAGGATGTGGCTGTAAATGCGGCGAATAATACTGAGGGGGCTGTAGCTGTCTATGTACGGTTTAATCCTGAATACTGGGAGCCTACGTCGGGCTTGTTTTGGAGCAAAACGGAATTAAGCGGAATATTCCAGCAGCTGACGCCGACGGACTTTTCCAATTATAATCCTGACGATGTGGAGCATGTCGGCTGGTACTATATTCCGGTCAAAAACGGAAAAGCAACTTGGCTTTCTCCATACATGAACCAGAATATAAACATAAATATGATTTCCTATGTTATTCCCATATACAGAAACAACATTATAGTTGGCGTTGTTGGAATGGACATTGATTTTGACGTAATTACAAGCACTGTGGCTGATATGAAAATCTATGACACCGGATATGCATTTTTAACTGACAGCCAAGCCGATATAATGTACCATAAAGACCTTACAATAGGTGTTAATATGGAAAATGCCGACGCAAGCCTTGGACCTGTAGCGCATGAACTGGAGAATGGGACCAGCGGAAGCTCACTGTTCTCATATCAGTGGCAGGGAGTACAGAAAGAGCTGGCTTTCAGAAGCCTTGTTAATGGCATGAGATTAGCTCTCACCGCACCGAAGTCAGAAATTGACGCTGCTAAAAACAGCCTGATTTTTCAAATAAGCATTGCCGGGCTTTGTATTTGCATAGTGTCTGTTCTGCTTACGGTCTCGCTTACCAGAAAAATAATTAAACCGCTGAGAGAGCTGAATGACGCTGCTAAAAAAATAGCTGAGGGGGATTTGAGCATAGCTTTAACCAAGCAGACAAAGGATGAAGTTGGAATGCTGGCTGAAAGCTTCCAGCTTACTGTAAACCATTTGCAGAAGTATGTTAACTATATAAATGGCCTTGCCTACCGGGATTCCATGACGGGAGTTAAAAATAAAACTGCTTATGACGAAATGGCTAAAAAAATAGAGGAAAAGATGCGTACAGAGCAGCCTGAATTTGCGGTCATAGTATTTGACATAAACGGGCTTAAACAGGTAAATGATAATTTTGGCCATGATTTTGGGGATATTCTCATAATTGACTGCAGTAAACTGATATGTAAAAGCTTTAAACGAAGTCCGGTATACCGTATAGGCGGAGACGAATTTGTAGTTATATTGGAAAACGATGATTTGGAACATTATCAGGAACGTCTTGAGGATTTCCAAAGAGAGATAGAAGAGGCTAACCGCACCTCAAATGTTGGCTTTAAAATTTCAATAGCCAGGGGCATTGCTATTTACAACAGCGGAACGGATTTAGTTTTTGCCAATGTATTTAAAAGGGCCGACGAAGCTATGTACCAAAATAAACAGATAATGAAACAGATTGAATTAAAGCAAAACACACCTAAATAATTAAAAGCCTCTGAAAATATTTTCAGAGGCTTTTTTGTTATCTGTTTTTTTCCAACGCCAATTTTATTTCAGCTCTAACGGCGCTGTCATTTTCAGTTTTGTTAAGCTCATTAAGATAATTAATGGCTTCTATTCCGCCTATTTTACCCAGAGCCCAGACTGCATATTCCCTTATGAGAGGGTCGCTGTCCTGGGCGGCGGTTATCAGGTCGGGGACGTACTTTTCATCCCGGCTGTTTCCTATAGCTATGGCTGCGTTTCGTCTGAAATAGCGGATGCCCCTTATATAGTTATACATAATTGGCCATACTACTTCCTCATAGTATTCATCGTCCATGTTAAGCACCTTTGCAAGGTCAAATTTTTCAGCAGTAAGCTCGAGAAAATTATCCTTTACACATGCCTTTGATAAAACGGCCTTGTTTCTTGGACATACCTCCTGACAGACGTCGCAGCCATGTATACGCAAGCCCATTTTATCTCTTATATCATGAGGTATATGAGTAACGGGCGAGCCGTCTTTGTTTGGCGGAAGCCAGTTTTCCTGCGTAAACCAGTTGTTAAACGCGAGACATTTTCTTGGATTGAGTACGCCGGGGGCCTCTATTGCCCCTGTGGGACAGCGGTCTATACATATATGGCAGTCCTGTGGACATTGGCGTTTAATTGTAGGCTCATCATAATCAAGCTCTCGATCTACAACAACCGATGTAAGTATAACGAATGAGCCAGTTCCTTTAACGTACGCAAAATTATTTTTCCCATAGGTAGCAATACCTGCTCTTGCCGCGGCCAATCTGTCTGGAACGGTAGTTCCTTTACAGACATTTATTCCATTATCCTTTAAAAATTCCTTAAACAGGCCAATGCGCGCTCCGTTCATGGTTTTTTCTCTTGGATTATAGCACCTTGCCTGATAAGCCCTGCCTACCTTGCCGATAAGCTTTTCCGGGAATGCAATGTGGGAGAAGCCGTAAGCAAGGGAGATAATGGATTTAGCTTCAGGATTTGTCTTCTTTGGAGCCGCGCCTGTTAATGGGCTTCTTGCGTTGGAAATATAAAAATCATATGTATCGGTACGGCTGCCCAATTCATCTATGTATTCCGTAAACTCGTCTGCGGAACATACTCCAACGTCGATGTAGCCTAATTCAAGTGCCTTTGACTTAATTTTTTCGGTTAAGGTCATAATAACTCTCCTTTTGTGTATTTACACTATTAGTTTAAAATTTTATTCTGCTGTCTGAAGATTGTAAAGCATTTCCATCAGCAGACCGGCATTTTTACTGCCAAGCATCTCGGTTATTTTATCCTGTACAGACTGCCATATTGGAATGGTTCTTTTTAGAAGATAACGTCCCTCACTGGTAACTGTAAGCTGGTTGTTGCGCTCTCCTTCTTCTGATATGTCCTGAATATATCCCATAGCTATTATGGACTTCAGGTTTCTAACAAGAGTGCTTCTTTCTAAGCCGATATGGTCGGCCAACTCAGTTGTTGTCGCCATACCGAGTTTATTAAGATTTATTATAATTGAGAACTGGTTGAGGGATATGCCTTCGTTTTTAAGGGCCTCGTCATACAGCTCGGTTACGGCTGACGCCGCACGGCGAAGCATTATACAGTAGCATATACTGTTTACGGGTTTTTTCATAATATCACCTCTGTGTATATACACAAAATATCACATAATCTAAAACATGTCAAGGCGTTTAAAAAAGGTATGGCATTTATTTAATGCCATACCTTAAATATCGTCAAGCTTATATTTATCAGCCAACGGTTTTGCAGAAATACTTCCGGCATATTAACACACAAAATTATTTAATCAGTAATAACCAAGCAATACCGTTTAAATGCTGGTATAGCCGCCGTCTATATATATTATCTGTCCCGTTGTATAGTTTGAAGCCTCCGACGCAAAATAAACAACCATTCCCGCAAGGTCGCAATCAGCGTTGCCGAAACGTTTAACAGGAATATGCCTGAACATTTCTTCTCTTGTTGCAGGATCCTCGAAAAGTACCTTTGTCATAGCTGTTTCAAAGAAGCCGGGCGCCACTGCGTTTACAGTAATTCCATACTGTGCCCATTCAACGGCAAGGGCCTTTGTCATCTGCATTACTGCTCCCTTAGCTGCAACATAGGAAACTATATTGGGACGTGCCACAACACGGGCATTAATGGACGAAATATTAATAATTTTTCCTTTTATTCCTTTTTCAATCATGTGCTTTCCTACAGCCTGACATGCAAGGAATACGCCTTTAAGCTGTACATCCTGCACCTTGTCCCAATCCTCTACTGTATATTCTATAGCGGGCTTTCTTATATTTACGCCTGCGCTGTTTACGAGGATATCAATATGTCCAAGTTTATCAATAACCTTTTCTACAAGAGCGTCAACGCCGTCCTTTGTTGAGATGTCAGCTGATATTCCATAGCACTGTCCGCCGGTTTTTTCAGTGATACCGTTTGCCGCCTTGTCACAGTCAGCCTGATTACGGCTGGATACTACTGCTGCTGCGCCTGCTTCAACAAGCCCCTTGGCGATACCCTCTCCAAGCCCCTTGCTTCCTCCGATTACAAGCGCTACCTTACCTTTAAGTGAAAACATGTCCATAACACTCATGATATAATCCTCCTTAATTTCGCTTATTGTTGAAATTTCCCTATTAATTATAACACATAGGCATATTGGTGTACATAATTAATTAATAACATAATTATATATAAGCAATTTTTGTGCCAAATATAAAACAGCCTAAATCCCATACTAGGGATTTAGGCATGTCTTTGTTTCAAGACTAATTTTGTTGTTAAAACAAAACTGATGTTTTGATTTCACTACTTTAATCTAATGTAAATACATATTCGTCCGACAATATATAATGTGGAGAGGAAAGTGTGACGCTTCTATAGTCATTTAAATTAATTCTGTCATTTCCAAACGCCGCTTTCCACTGGCCGTTTTCATTTTCGGTCCAGCTGGCTGTTCCGCCGATATTTTTGCCGTTTATGATTCTAAATCCAATTTCAGATAAATGTATATTGTCCTGCTTGTCAGTAGCAGTAAATTCGATGCCAATGCTTTCATCCCACTTTTCTGAACCTACTGTCATGTTAGTTATATTCAGGTCTGCATACTTTAAGCTGACTTTTTTAGGAAAATCAATTGTCCCGTCCTTTTTAACCTTAAAGTTCAAAACTATATCCTCATTATCAAGAACCTCAACAACCGGAACATGAAGCTCTGCCGCGGTTTTTTCTTCATCGGTAAATCCGTATGAACCAAGGTCGAAATAGAATTCCGTTCCGTCGCCTCCGTTGTAGCCGGCTGGTATTTCCTGTCCGCCGATAACGAGGTACGGCAGTATATCATCGCCATTTTCCTTTGCGGCGTACTGAATATATCCATATACCTGGGCAAATTCACTGTAGTTGAGAGAATACATCTTTATATAAAGGGTATCATCGTCCCATCTGGGAACCACTGTCAGCGAAATATTATTTCTCATGGCTGTTGGGCCTATTTGATCAATACTGTCATAGAATTCTATAGGCTTGAGCTTGACGTCAAAGGAAAGGTCTCCTATTGTAAGGTTTATTGGAAGGTTCACTCCGTATTCCTCTATGGTTTCAATCAAATCTGTTACTCTTACCGTGTTTGTCATCTCCGTCCGGCTGCCGCCGCCGTAATAATCAGGTGACTCACAGGCTTTACCGGCTACTATGACATCCGGAACAATATTAAAGGACGGGCCAAATGGGCTTCCATTATCTGAAACTTTTATAAAAGATGATACACCGTTGTCGTCCAGCAATTTTTGAAGGTCATCGGCAGTTGCGTTGTATTTTATATCATCTTCTTTAATGAAATCCAGAGTTATTTTATATACTATATCCACATTAAAGTCAGATACATAGGCGTTTTCCAATGTGACTGTAACCTTTCCGTCCGTCTGGGTAACGGGGTCGCCGTCCATGGAATAAAGTATCCCTGAGGGAGCCCTTGTGGTGTCATTCTGTTCACTTATTGACATACCGGGAATAAATGAAAAGATTTTCTTTATAGCCGCCTGTGCCGAAGGGGAGTAGCTGACCGCGGTAACTGCTACGGCAAATGCCGCGGCCGCAACTGCCCACCTTCTCCACATAACAGGCTTTTTAGCGGGCTCGTCAGCCTCTTCAATATAATTTGGGTCTATATTACCAAGTTCCTTATATAAATCTTCTTTTTTCATATCTCAATTCCCTCCTTTTCCAAGTATTCTCTTAAGGCAGTCCTTGTTCTGAAAAGGGATGACTTCACTTTGCCCTGACTTATACCGTATCTTTTTGCAATATCGGATATGGAATCAGAGTGCCAGTATCGCCTGACAAAGTAAATTCTCGCGTCCTTTTTAATGCCTGACAGAAATAAATTTATGGCTCGGGAAATCTCGCCTTTTTCATAATCTTGCTGCGCTGTCTGGGACGGTATCATTTCCTCAACCTCCGAAAGCAGCATATCAAACTGGGAATTTCTTTTTTGGGCCCTGTAATATTCATAGCGGTTTAAAGCAGTTCTTCTGGCAAGCATACCGAGGTATGTTTTAAGAGGATTTGGCTCTGCGGGAGGTATGGTATTCCATGCCTTTAGATAGGTGTCATTTACCGCTTCCTCACTGTCCTGCCTGTTCTGTAGTATGTTCATTGATATTTTCCTGCAGTAGGATCCGTATTTGACATTGGTTTCTTCAATGGCGTTTTCCATGCGTCCGATATATAAATCAATTATTTGTTTGTCGGTCATTATTGTCATTCCTTTCTAAGGGCCCTTCACTAATAAATACAGGAAATGCCGGCGGAGGTTTCATTTATATACTAATTATATCGAAAAAATTCCGCGGATTATCCGCGGAATATATAAAGCTGATTAAAGAATTTATCCTTTGACTTCAGGAAATCCTCAGCAAGAAGGTTGCTTTATAGTTCATTACCCAATTCAGATATGGGATAAAATGAAAATATATCTTTAATAATACGGTCAGAAGCATCCTCAATTTCAGCGCAGTACTGCCTGTAGGCGGCCATCATTTTTTTAGCCTCATCGGTTACTTTAGCGCCGCCTCCGCTTTTTCCGCCGGTTGTGGAGCATAAAAGCTTAAACCCTAAATTTTTTTCGCATTCCTTAACAATTTTCCATGCCTTAGAATAGGCCATGTCCATACTGATAGCGGCTCTGCGGAGCGAGCCATATTCCTCTATCTGCTCCAAAAGGAGGCATATTCCCGGACCGAAGCACTTGTCCTCGGTATACAGATGTATTCTAATCTTAGCCTTAAGTTCCTTTTCCATTGTAAACCCTCCAAAAAAGTGTTATCCTTAGAATAATATAACGGTGAGGTGTAGGCGTATGCTTTCAGAAATTTTAAATATTAAACCCGGGCTTACCTCAATTATAGGAAGCGGCGGTAAAACAACGCTTATGTACAGTCTTGCCAAAGAACTGTCAGCGTCAAAAAAGGTCGTTATCTGCACCTTTACAA
The DNA here is from genome assembly GCA_900546215.1 of uncultured Eubacteriales bacterium. Taxonomy (GTDB): domain Bacteria; phylum Bacillota; class Clostridia; order Lachnospirales; family Anaerotignaceae; genus Metalachnospira. The sequence goes on from URCD01000001.1 coordinate 48,086, forward strand.
AAATTTATAAGCCTGAACATATTATAACACTTACAGACCCATCAGAGGAAGATATAAAAAATGCACTTTTGGCCAATAACTGTATATGTGTCGGAAAGTTATCCACAGAAGAAAAATTAACAATGCCGGATATTCCTGTGGAAATTTTGCTGAAATACGCGGATTATGTAATTTCAGAGGCAGACGGGGCAAAGGGGCTGCCTTTAAAAGCCCATAGGCATTATGAGCCGGTTATCCACAGAAAACCTGTGAATACAATTCAAGTTCTGGGGATAAGTGGCATAAATAAAAAAATTAAGGATGTCTGCCATAGGCCTGAAACATATGCGGAAATAGCCGGAGCGTCAATAAACGATAAAGTAACGCCTGAAATGGCCGCCCGTGTGGTCAAAAGGGAAGGTCTATGCGACACGCTTATAATAAACCAGGTGGAAAATGACGATAATATGAAGGACGCGGAAAAAATTGCCGCTTATTTGGACATACCGGTTTTTGCCGGAGAAATAAGGAAAGGGGATTTGATATGCTTGCGATTATAAAAGGGGCTGGAGACATCGCTTCAGGAATAGCACTCAGGCTCAGGCACGCTAAATTTGATGTTGTTATGACAGACTTGAAAAAGCCTACGGCAATCAGACGTACCGTCTGTTTTTCTCAGGCAATAGTAAACGGAGAAACGGCTGTGGAGGATGTTAAAGCCGAAAAAGCCGATAATACGGACGATATACAGGATATTATAAACAGGGGAAACATTGCGGTTATAGCCGATGCAGAGGGAGAGTGTATAAAAAAGCTTAAACCCTATTTTCTGATAGACGCTGTATTGGCAAAGAAAAACTTAGGAACGTCAATTGAGGACGCTCCGGTCGTTATAGGCGTGGGCCCAGGCTTTACCGCCGGTATTGACTGCGATGCTGTTATTGAAACCCAAAGGGGACACTATCTTGGCAGGGTTATATTAAAGGGAAGTGCTGCTGAGAATACGGGGGTTCCCGGAAATATAGGAGGATATACCACCGAAAGAATAATTAGGGCGGCAAAAGACGGTATTTTTTCACCCGTCTGCGCCATAGGCGATATTGTGGAGGCCGGTCAGACTGTGGCATATGTTGATGATGAGCCTGTTAAGAGCCAAATCGGCGGAGTGCTCAGAGGTATTCTGCCTAAGGGAACTCCTGTATTTAAAGGAATGAAAAGCGGCGACGTTGACCCGAGATGTAAAATTGAACACTGCTGGTGCGTATCAGACAAGGCATTAGCTGTCGGCGGCGGGGTACTTGAGGCAATGCTTGCGCTGAAGGAGGATTGAAAATGGATGATATAAGGCTTACAAAGCTGGCTGACTGTGCTGGCTGCGGTGCAAAGGTAGGCGCCGGCGTGCTTGCAAAGCTTCTTGAGGATATAGAGGTGCTTGATGACCCAAACCTGCTGGTTGGATTTGATAAAAGCGACGATGCATCAGTATATAAAATAAATAATGAGCAGGCCATTGTCCAGACTGTGGATTTCTTTCCTCCCATATGCGATGACCCATATATATTTGGACAGATTGCGGCTGCAAATGCCATGTCTGATATATACGCAATGGGCGGACAGCCTAAGCTTGCACTGAATATAATGGCTGTTCCAACGTCTATGAACAAGGAGCATGTCCATGCAATCCTAAAGGGCGGATATGAGAAGGTTTACGAGGCCGGGGCGCTGATAACGGGAGGACATTCTATTTATGACAAGGAACCAAAATATGGTCTTTCAGTGACTGGCTTTGTACATCCGGATAAAATAATTACAAACAGCGGAGCAAGGGAAGGCGATGTGCTTATACTTACAAAGCCAATAGGAATCGGAATTATTACAACAGCCGCTAAGGCTGACATGGTATCTGAGGAAGGCCTGCAATTTGTGTATTGCCTTATGTCAACGCTTAATAAGTCGGCGAGGGACATAATGGTCAAGTACAACGTGCATGCATGTACAGATGTGACAGGCTTCGGACTCATGGGGCATCTTTTGGAAATGGCGCAGGGTTCAGATAAAGCCGCTGTTGTTGATACAGAAAATATAGATTATATAAATGAGGCAAAGTTTTTAGCACAAAGTGGTATACTGCCGGAGGGACTTTACCGAAACAGGAGCTACGCGGAAGGATTTGTTGAACCTGGAAATATAAAGCTTTCAGTGCAGGACATGCTGTTTGATCCCCAGACCTCAGGAGGACTGCTTATCGCGGTTTCTCCAGAGGATGCGGATATGCTGTTCAATGAGCTGAAGGGAAGGGTGCCAAGCGCCCAAAGGATAGGACATATAGAAAATTATAAGGGCGGAGCTAGGATTATTTTGAGATAACTCTATTGTGTACAAACCTGTTTTGACGTATAATAAAGCGTTAAAGGGGGTTGAAAATGAGTGAAGGAATATAAATTTGCAGTTAAAAAGGTTCTGCCTGTGCTGTTTTCATATATATTTATCGGAATCGCAAGCGGGCTTTTGCTTAGGGATGCGGGATACTCATTCATTTGGGCGCTCCTTTCAGGAATGTTTGTATACGCCGGCTCCATGCAGATAGTTATGGTACCTCTTCTTGCAGCCAAAACCCCGATATGGCTTTTGGCTGTGATGACGCTGTTCATAAACGCACGGCATATTTTTTACGGAATTGGCTTTATAGATGAGTTTAAGGAAATAAAGAAGCGTTGTTTTTGGAAATATCCTTATATGATATTAACTGTAACGGATGAAACCTACTCAATACTTTGCTCACTTGACTGCCCAAAGGAATATGACAGGCTTAATGTGGAATTTTACATACTTTGCACAACGCATATTTTATGGATAGTAAGCTGTACGCTTGGCTCCATTATTGGAAACGTAATACCGTTTGACACGACTGGCATAGATTTTTCGGCTACCGCATTTTTTATATGTATTGTAGTGGACCAATGGAAGCAGTTTAAATCCCATATCCCTGCTGTGACAGGGGCTGTAAGCGCCGCTGTATTCTATTTTATTTTAGGAGCTGAGAGCTTTCTTCTTCCTGCGCTTTCCATAAGCGCACTTGTCCTTGTTTTAATGAAGGACAGGGTCAGAGTGAAAATGATGAGGGGAGAGGTTGCAAATGAATGACGCTGTATTCACGGCTTTATCTATAGCAGTAATAGCTTTAACGACATGGCTGTGCCGTGCATTTCCTTTTATATTATTTTCGGGGAAACGTAATATACCGGAAACAATTTCCTACTTAGGAGGAGTGCTTCCGGCGGCTATTATGATAATTCTGGTAATATATTGTCTCAGAAATGTGGATCTTATAAATTATCCGCACGGGCTTGCGGAAATTGTTTCTATAGCCGTTATTGTTTTTCTCCAATGGAAGAAGGGCAATACAATTCTTACCATAGTTGTGGGCACTGTTTTATATATGACTTTAATACGAACTGTATTTCCGATATAAAATGGCCGAAGCATAAGCTTCGGCCATTTTTTTAGATTTCCAGCTTGCCAATGGTAACGGCTAGCTTCTCAGCTATAGTATCAAGCCTTGATTTTTGCTCGCCTATAAGCTGCGGCATTTCATAGCTTTTTATTCCATTGCATCCAACTGCCACAGGTACTCCGAAAGATACGCCGCTGTAGCCGTATTCTCCCTCAAGCACTGAGGAGCATTCAAGAACCTTGCCTGAGTCGGTCGCAACTGCCTCAATAAGCTCCTCAATGTTTATTGACGATGCCCAGCCTGATGTTCTTCCGCAGTCAAGGGCAGAAAACTGGACAAAAAAATTCGACGTAATGCTTTCAATTTCCTCTATCTGCTGGTCAGACAGGTTAAGAGGTTTTTTGCCGCATGTCATTTTATCATAGAGATTTATCTGCCCATTGCCGTGCTCGCCTATACAGAAGCCGTCAAGCTCCTTGAAATCCCGTCCGGTAACCTTAGAGGCGGCCCACTTAAGGCGGTAGGTATCATTTCCGTTGAAACCTAAGATTTTTTTCCTGTCCCAGCCTAAAATTTTATATATTACATAATTAAAAATGTCGACAGGATTTGTAGCATTAATGATTACGGCTTCTGAGCAATTGGCCTTTATCTGCTCGCAGATGGGCTTAACTATTTTCATATTATCACGGAGATATTCCATTCTGTCCTCAACCCTGCGTTCAGGAATGCTGGCGGTTATAAGAATTATGCCGCAGTCCGCCAAATCGCTGTAGCTTCCAAAGGAAATTTTTGTTTTAGAGGCGCTGTATACGGCCTGTCCCATATCCATTACGTGGTTTTTAACCAAATTTTCCTTTATATCCACCAGCTTTATTTCTTCCAGATAACCCTTCATCCCCGCGAGAAAAGCTGAAGTCGAGCCTAACAGCCCCGCACCTCCAATTACACCAAGTTTCATAGCTAAAACCTCCTTTTATAAAAGATTGATAATATTTCCTGACCATTCCATAAGCATTTTGGAAGAACCGTCAAAATCCTCCTTCCATTTTTCCTCAGCCAGCAGTTCAAGTACAGGCTTATCCTCACCCGTCAGCAGCGGAATAAGATCGGCATTTTTTTTGATATATTCCTTGTTTTCAAGATAATGTTTAGCTTTGATAACAAACGAAGCCTGTTTTAAAATTTCTCTGAGCGCATCAGGGCTCTTTTCGTGTACAGCGTTATGAACGCAGGCATGGTATATGTTGCAAGCGCCCATATGTACAAAGCGTCGTATGTCGTAATTGGCTATATATCCCCTTATCCAGTCAATACTGCCGTAAACTGCAGTTGTGTCATAATAAAACTGGAATAAATCGGTTCTGTCCCAATTGGCCAGCTCCTCGCGCCCAGATATAAAGCCGCATATTTTGTCCCTGCTTTCCAGACTGGATATGGCAGTTTCATATTTTTTTAAATCCTCATAGGAGAGCTTATCCAATACAACCACAACATCTATATCGCTGTCCGCAGTGGCTTCACCTCTGCCTTGGCTTCCCTGAATTCCAACAAATAACGTTCTTCCGGGAAAGGTCTGCAGCACCCTCTCGGCAAATCTGTTAAGCCATTCTTTCATAGTCAACCTTACCTCCAAAATATACGGCAAAGCCGCAGTGTCTACTGCGGCTTATATTTAAAGCAAATAACCGTACTCGTTTTTTACCGTTAAAATTATTGTCTCAATATTTTTGTCCAGTGTGTTGTTTTCAGAAAGGTCATAATCATTTACCTCTCCGTTTATGCGAACCTTATATTTGTTTTCTCCGAGAGGCAGAAATCCGTTGTTTTCACTGTCACGGAAGTCCTCTGCGCTGTTAAACAGCGTAAGCTTATCCTTATAGGGTGCGCTGTCATAGGGACAGAAGGTTTTGCAGTTTCCGCACTCGTTGCACATACGGTCAACATGCAGTATCTGTGCGCCCATTCCCTTTGGCTTAATAATGACGTTGGCCCTGTTGGGGCATACGTCTGCGCAGCATTCGCACACAACATTGCAGGAAAGACATCTGTCACCCTCGCATGAGGAAGGCATTTTCAATATTCCCTTTTTCGCCGCGGCTGACTCCTCACATTCATGCGCGCAGTCGGGGATAACGGCTTCAATGGGTGCATTTGCCACAGCCTTTGCAAATTCTTTGGCATCGGCTATACACTCAACAACCGTAGAGGGCCCCCTAAGTGCGTCGCCTGCAGCATATACTCCGTCAATATTTGTTTTAAATTCGGGACGGCCTTTTTTGTTTACATCTATGCCCTGGGTTTTAAAGAAGTCTCCGTCAACGCCCTCACCGACAGCGGCTATTACTGTGTCGGCATTTATATATATCAGCTCGTCTGTCTCAACGGGGCTTCTTCTTCCGCTTTCATCAGGGTCGCCCAATACCATTTTTCTGGCAGTCAGTATGCCGTGGGACTGGCACACTGGAGCGGCAAGCTCAATAAATTCCACTCCGTCGTGTATAGCCAGCATAAGTTCCTCAGTGTCGGCCGGCATATATTTTTTTGTGCGCCTGTATACAATTGCCACATTTTCTACGCCATCTGCCCGCTTTGCGGCCCTTGCGGCGTCCATTGCCGTGTTTCCTCCGCCGATAACGGCCACGTTTTTACCAAGCTCAATATTTTTACCGGACTTTAAGTCTCTTAAAAATTCAATTACATTTAACACATTACCATCAATATCAAGCTTTCCGGGCTTTTCAGCGCCAACACAGTAAAGTATATGAGTGTAGCCCTTGCCTTTAAGCTCAGAAAGTGAAGGGGCGGGAGTATTCAGTTTGATTTCAGCGCCCATTTTTTCAATGAGGTCCGTGTCCTTTTCTATAGATTCATCGCTTATTCTGAAGGCGGGTATTACATTCCTTACAATTCCGCCAAGCCTGGCTTCCTTCTCGTAGACTGTTGTCCTGATACCGCTTTTGCCTAAGAAGTATGCGGCCGCCATACCGGCCGGCCCTCCCCCTACAATAGCGGCCTTGGCCTTTGATACGGGTTCAGGGGCCTTTAAATTTTTCATTATCTCATCATAGCCGTTTTCCGCCGCCGTAAGCTTCTCCGCGCGTATCATTACAGGCTCTTCATAGAAATTCCTTGTGCATTTGTCCATACAGTGATGGGCGCATATGGTTCCGGTTATGAAGGGCAGAGGGTTTTTATCAGTAATAACCTTAAGTGCGTCAGCATATTTTCCCTGCCTGCACAGCTCTATATATTCAGGGATATCCTGCCCAATTGGACAGCCGCCCTTGCAAGGCGCTGTGAAGCAGTCTGTAAGGGGAACCTTTTTATCCAGCTTTCTTTTAGGCAGAGGCTTGATTGGCTTTATATGATGTATGTCAGATTTAGCTGATTCGGAAAGTTCAGATGTCTTTGCGCAGTCCACACCTGAAAACGGATTAAACGGACAGGCCTCAAGCTTTTGGGCAAGTTGTGTAAGCCTCTGGTAGCCTCCAGGCTTGAGTATTGTCGTAGCGACAGTTATAGGCCATATCCCGGCTTCAAATAACTTATCTATGTTGAAATAATCAGCGCCGCCCGAATAGCTGATACGCATCTTTCCACCAAACTGGGCAGCAATTCGGTTTGCCATTTCAATAGTAAGCGGATAAAGTGCCTTGCCGCTCATATACATTTCCTCAGAAGGAAGCTCTCCTGCCTTTACGTCTACCGGGAATGTGTTTGAAAGCTTCAGTCCAAATTCCAAACCATTGTCATCTGCAAGCCTTTTAAGCCTTGTAAACATAGGTACAGCATCCTCATACTGCAAATCCTCGTTAAAATGGTGCTCGTCAAAGGCAATGTAGTCATAGCCCATATCATCCAGGGTTTTTCTTGCATAGTCATAACCAAGAATTGTTGGATTGCATTTTACAAAGGTATGCAGATGCTTTTCTGTAATCAGATAAGATGCTATGCGCTCAATTTCCTGCGGAGGACAGCCGTGCAGTGTGGATAAGGTAACGCTTGTGCATACTTTGGGCGTAATACTTTCTATATGTTCTGCTTCGGAAGGAAAATATTTTTTAAGAACTGACTTGTATTCATTCCACTGGGGAAGCCTTGAGGCGTCCTTAAGCCCTTCTATAAAATTATCAATTTTTTCACTCTTTATGCCTTCAAGGTCATAGCCTACGCTCATATTAAAAATAAACCCGTCAGATGAGCCAAGGCCAAATGCCTTTGAGAATACCTTAAGCGCAAGCCATGCCTTTACGTACTCGTCAAGCGCCTGCCAGACCAGAAGCTCGGTGGACCATTCGCAGTTGTAGCCTTCGTCCTCCGCCAGTATACACGGCCTTGCTATACACGCCGCAAGCTCCTCGCCGTCCATTATCTGTACTGTTTTAAGCTCGAAAAACCTGCTTCCGGCAAAATAGGCTGCGATTATGTTCTGCGCGAGCTGTGTGTTGGGGCCGGCCGCCGGGCCGAACGGCGTTTCCATGCTTTCTCCAAATATAGAAAGCGTTTTATTATCTTTTTTTATGTAGGGGCGCTGTACGCCAAACATTTTTCCGGTGCTATTGTATTCCGTTACCGCCCAGTTTATAAGCCTGTCAAAGGGAATGGGCGTCATTCGTTCACTCATTGGATTTCATCTCCTTGGGTATTAAGTTTGCAGCCGTTATTCGGATTTTCTGAAAGGGTTTATCAGAGGCTGTAGTTTATATTCTTCCAAAGCTTTTTGGCTGTCTCAAGAATTTTAGAGTTTATCTCTTCCTCATCTATATCAATAAGCTGTCTGTTATGCATAAGTATTTTTCCGTTTGCAACAGTTGTAAGGCACTGCCTGCCGTTCATTCCGAATATCATGTGACCGTCAATGTTGTCGGCTGAAAAAGGAGTGTACGGCTTATAGTCCATAACTATAATGTCCGCCGCGGCTCCCGACTTTAAAACGCCAAGCGGTTCGTCAAAATATCTGGCGCATATTTTTGCGTTGTTCGTAAACAGCATTCCTGTAGCTTCAGCCCAGCCGACATTAGGCATTTTTGCGTTATGTCGCTGGATTGCGAGCGCCGCCTTAAGGCTTTCAAGCATATCGTGGGTATAGGCGTCTGTACCAAGGCCGATAAGTATTCCCCTGTTGTAAAGATTAAGTACTGGAGAACAGCCAACGGCGTTGCCCATATTGGATTCAGGATTATTCACCACCATAGTGTCGCTTTCTCTGATTATGTTCATTTCCCTGTCGTTTACATGTATACAGTGGCCAAGTATTGTTTTGGGGCCGAGTATATTCATGTCCCTAAGCCTTTCAACAGGACGTTTTCTGTGTTTTTCCCATGTATCCTGTACGTCGTTTATGCCCTCGGATACATGTATATGAAAGCCTGTCATACCGTTATTCGCCTCAACGCATTTTTCAAGCGTTCTATCCGAAAGGGTAAACAGCGCATGCAGTCCAAACATAGCCTTCAGCATGCAGTCTGGCTCGTCTGCCGTATGCTTTATAAAGTCGTAGTTTTCCTTAATGGCCTGATTTGCTTTTACCTCGCCGTCCCTGTCGCTTACCTCATAGCAAAGACAGCTTCTTATGCCCATTTCCTTAGCAACGTCCGCAATTTCAAAAAGTGAGGATGGAATATATCCATAGCTTGCGTGATGGTCAAATATGGTGGTAACGCCATTTTTAATGCATTCTATGTAGGTTGCATATGCCGAGGCTCTGGTGCCCTCCAAATCCAGCTTTCTGTCGATATTCCACCACATTCCCTCCAGTATTTCATAGAAATTTCTTGGGTTATAGCCGTTTATTGAAAGACCCCTTGCGAGGGCGCTGTATATATGAGTATGAGTGTTGATAAAGGCAGGCATTATTACGTTGCCCTCCGCGTCTATTATCTCTGCGTTGGGATATTTCAGCTTAAGGGTAAGGTCGTCGCCGACTTCCACAATTTTATTGCCCTCAACAGCAACTCCGCCGTCCTCGTAATATGGGTTATCACTGTCTCGGGTAATAACTTTTCCGTTTGTAATCAGATACATATATATTCCTCCCTCGCTTTTCATAAATTTTTTCAAATAGTCTAAATAAATTTTATTATACTTTGGACAGAAAAGCAATTAAAACATTGGCTGGAGCAGATACGCATTGTTTATTTTTATCGAAACATATATAATAGAACAAGCCGGACGTAGCGGTTAATAAAATATAGGAGGACTGGAATGAAGCTGCTGTTTAAGCAAAGACTTTTTACATGGTTTGACAGTTACGATATTTATAATGAAAACGGAGACACACTTTACACCGTTGAGGGCCAGTTTAGCTGGGGACATTGCCTGCATATTCTGGACAGAAACGGCACGCACGTCGCAACGGTGCAGGAAAAGGTTTTTAGGCTGCTTCCGAAATTTGAGCTGTACATAGGAGATAACCTAATCGGCTGCATTGAAAAGGAATTTACGTTTTTTAAACCATCATACAATATAGATTTTAATGGCTGGAGAGTAGAGGGCGAAATATTTGAATGGGATTATAACATAATTAACCCTCAGGAGGAAATTGTGGCAGTAATAACCAAGGAGCTTTTCCGCTTTACTGATACATACGTTATTGAAGTAAAAAACAGCGGAGATGCTTTATATGCCCTTATGCTGACGCTTGCCATAGACGCGGAGAAATGCTCAAGGAATTAATCCGCTTTTATAGATTATTTTTTTGGAGGTACTGATATGATAAGATTTAACAACGACTACAGCGAGGTGGGACATGAGCGCATACTTAAAAAGCTCGCCGATATAAGCGGTACTCAGGTATGCGGCTATGGCGAGGATGAGTATTGCAGGGAGGCTGCCGATATAATTAGGAACCTTATCGGAAAGGCCGATGCGGACGTACATTTTCTTGTCGGAGGCACACAGGCAAACCTTACGGTTATCTCGGCGGCTTTAAGACCCCACCAGTGCGCTCTATGTGCCCAAACGGGACATATAAACGTGCATGAGACAGGCGCGATAGAGGCAGTGGGACATAAATGCATGGCAATTAAAACGAAGGACGGGAAGCTTACAGCGGAAATGGTGCGAAGGGTGCACAAAGACCATTGGGCAGACGGTTCGCATGAGCACATAGCGCAGCCGAAGCTTGTTTATATATCCAATTCAACTGAAATCGGAACAATATACAAAAAGGCTGAGCTGGAGGAGCTTTACAGGGCGTGCAGGGAATGCGGGCTTTATCTGTTTATGGACGGCGCAAGGCTTGGCTACGCGCTGGCAAGCAGCGAAAATGATTTGGATTTAAAGACAATCGCCGACAACTGCGACGTTTTTTACATAGGAGGAACAAAGGGCGGAGCAATGTTCGGAGAGGCCGTTGTTATTATGAATGAGGCTTTAAAGGAAGATTTCAGGTATATAATTAAGCAGAAGGGCGGAATGCTTGCAAAGGGCTGGCTTCTGGGCATCCAGTTCAGTGAGCTTTTAAGGGACGGCCTTTATTTTGAGCTGGCGCAGCATGCCGACAGGCTGGCTGATAAAATTAAAGATGCCGTTAAAGAGGCCGGTTATCCGTTTTATTCTGAAAGTCCCACAAATCAGCAGTTTGTTATTTTCCCCGACAGCCTTATTGAGAAGCTCTCGGAGAAATATGTGCTTTCATATCAGGAGAGAATTGATGAAAGCCACAGCGCTGTCAGGATATGTACAAGCTGGGCGACAAAAGAGGAAAATGTGGATATGCTGATTAAGGATATAATGGGTTGAGAAAATTAAAAAAGGACTTGGAAAATTCCAAGTCCTTTTTGTATATGTATTATTTTGCCTTAGCTACTTTAGCCAGTACGGTATGCTCTTCAAAATTAGTCTCAACGGCTTTTTTGATTACATCAACATCCATTTTTACATTTTCCATGTCTTCGGACAGAGTGTCCAGCTTACCCAGCTTTTCAGACATAGCGCTGTAACTCTCAACCAATAACTGTATATTCTTATTTATAACAGTCTCCTGCGTTGTTTCTATTTTAATAAGACGCTTATCCATGGCATCCATTTTAGCGTTTAAATCGGCGTTCATGTTGTCCATTTTACTGTTAAGAACAGAAAACATTTCTTTTACGGCACTAATAACTTCGTTTGTTTCATCAGTCATTTTTATCCCCCTTAAAACTTTCATATTCCTTTATTAAAGCAGTCATAGTGGATATTATAAATTCTTTCTCTTTTTGATTTAACTGGTTCATTAAAAGAGACAATTCCTTTTCTTTATAAGGGTTATTATTTTCATCATTAAAAAATTCTGACGGAGTTATATCTAGGTACTCACAAATATAGAAAAAACCTGTCATTGATGGGAACCCACGACGATTTTCTATTTGATTAATATATGCTTCATTTTGTCCAAGATTTAAACTCATATCCCTTGCGGTAACGCCTTTTTTGACCCTTAATTCCTGTAACCTTCTATAAAATAAATTTTCTATATCTGAAGAATGCACCTAACTCACCTCCTCACAGATTATTATACTTATGTTGTATTTAATTAATATGAGATACAATCCTATATTTATGTTGATATATGCTGGTAAAAATCATAAAATAGATATTGTATAGGATTGTGGCTTATTTTTAAGTGGCAATCTATAGGATTAAAACTAATTTATTTAATTAGTTATGCGATTATATTAAATTTTTTCTCACTTTTATTGTTAAATAAAAAAGGGCGGTTTTATGGCTGGAAAAATTATCTGCCTCCGAAAAGACTGCATAGGTAATCTTTGTGATGAATGTCAGCTTTTGGAGTTCTTTGATATCGAAATAGGAAGAAATAAAAAATGCCAATTCTATAAAAAAGACAAAAACTACAGAAAAATAAAACATATAGAAAGCCTGAAGCCTGCTGATGACAGGCCTTGGGACGAGATACTGGCCGATATAGACTGGGACAGCCTGACAGCTAGGATTTTTCATAGTATAGATGAAAAATTAAAAGGAAAAAAGTAAAATTGGGCGGCGGCATAAACATTGACTTCTTTAACCATTGTGTTACTATTAAATGTAATCTGCTTTTAAATAAATCAGTAAATGGATATAAAGGAGACTGCAATGCCAGACATTATAACAAAATTTGGACAGCATATTAATAAAGAAATTGTAAAGAACCCTGATATGGCAAGAAAAGAGCTTCTTTTAGGCTATAGAACATTTAACCTCAAAATGAGATACGCTCCTGACAAACGGCTTTCACCTGCCAGAAAATATCTGGGCAAGGTGTGCATGGACGAGCATATAAAGTCCTTTGCGCATGCTGATAACTCGGCATTGGTAAGTGTGTTTCTTCCATGTGAAATAATACACGCCTTTGGCCTTAACACAATATTTGCCGAGGGCTTTGCCGGATATATGACGGGAGCCTACGCTGAAAAGGCCTTTGTTGAGGCCGCGGAGGCTGAAGGAATAGCCGAAACCTACTGCTCCTACCATAAAATTCTGATGGGCGCGGCATTTACCCAGGTACTGCCGAAGCCTAAGTTTATTATAAATACGTCAATTGTATGCGACGCGAATAATCTTACATTCAGGGCCCTGGCCGACTATTATGGTGTTCCGCAGTTTTACGTTGACGTACCGACAGCGGCAGACGAGGAAAGCGTTAAATATGTCGCAGAGCAGCTTAAAGAGATGACAGCCTTTATTGAACGACAGACGGGTAAAAAGCTCGACGAATCCGTCCTTAAAGCGTCCGTAGCAAGGACAAGGGACTCTATAAACAACTTTAAAGAATGTCTTGAGCTTAAAAAGAACACATATTTAGCCAACGATATTACAAGCGAGATGTATGAGGTTTTTGCAACGCACCCGCTTTTTGGAACAGAGGAAACCCTTAAATATTCGCAGATGCTTGTTGAGGATTTAAAAAATGCGGAGCCTAAAAGGGGAATAAGGCTGCTGTGGATGCATACGATACCTTATTTTCAGGAGCCGCTCAGGGACAGGCTTAATTTCAATGAAAAGTGCCAGATTATAAGCTGCGACATGAACTTTGAAAACCTTGTTGAGACAGACCCCGAAAAGCCCTACGAGAGCATGGCGCGGCGTATTGTTATGAGCAGCTTTAACGGTTCTGCAGAAAACAGGATAAATAAGGCCGCAGAGATAGCTGAAAGCCTTGGCGCCGACGGCGTAATTTATTTTTGCCATTGGGGCTGCAAGCAGACGATGGGCGCGGCGGTAAACGCGAAGAAAAAGCTGGAGGAAAGGGGTTTCCCAACGCTTGTGTTAAACGGCGACGGAGGGGACAGAAGAAATACCAGCGACGGGCAGATACTTACAAGGCTTGACGCTTTTATAGAAATGCTGGAGGATATGAAAAAATGATGTATTATGTTTGCAAATATACTCCCCTGGAGCTCATGGAAGGGCTTGGCGCGCAGATGATGAGGCTGGAGCCCCTGCCAAGTAATTTTGACATCGCAGAAAGTCTCGGTCATCCCAATATGTGCGGCTACGGCAAGGCTGTTATTGAGGAAATATACGCCAAGGATATTAAGGAAATTCTGCTGGTGGACTGCTGCGACGTTATCCGCAGGGTTTATGATATACTTGTGGAAAGCGGCCGTATGGACTTTGTCTATCTGCTTGAGCTTCCACATAAAACCGGGTTGGCTGAAACAGAGCTGTTTAAAATGAATTTGAGAAAGCTGGCAAAGGCCTACAGTGCCTACAGCGGGAATTCTTTCGATGTAAAGCGCGCAATGTCAGCCTTTACCGAAACAAAGAAAAATCCTGATGAAAAGCATATAAGCATACTTGGCGCACATGGAGGAAAGTACCTTTATAAGACTATAAGCGGTAAATTTTCAATGCCGGTGCATGACGATACATGTACGGGAAACAGGTCAATTGACGTACCGGGAACGCCTGAGAATATAGATGAATTTATAGACGGATATGCTCCGGGACTGCTTAGGCAGACGCCCTGCATGCGTATGTATGATAACAGCACAAGGGGAGAAACGGCAAAGGGCGCCGCGGGAATAATATATCATACAATGAAGTTCTGTGATTATTACAGCTTTGAATACATGGGCATTAAAAATAAGACGGGTGTTCCGCTCCTGAAAATAGAGACTGACTGTACCAGCCAGAGCGAAGGCCAGCTTTCAACTCGATTGGAGGCCTTTGCGGAAACTATAGATACAGGCGTGAAACGGAGGAGACCAGACATGAAGACAGACGGAAAAATATATACTGCGGGAATTGACAGCGGCTCCACAAGTACCGACGCGGTTATAATGGACAGGGATAAAAACATAATTGGAAAGGCGATTGTACCGACTGGTGCGGGCGCCACAAACGGCGCTAAAAAGGCTTTGGCAGCGGCGCTTGAGGAAGCGGGAATAAATGAGGACAGCCTTACGCTAACTGTAACAACAGGCTACGGAAGGGAAAACATAAGCTTTGGGAATTCGTCCGTGACAGAAATAACTTGCCATGCCAAGGGAGCGCATTACCTTGACCCTTTGGCAAGAACGGTAATAGACATTGGGGGTCAGGACTCAAAGGCAATAAGAATTGATGAAAACGGCTCTGTTCTTAGCTTTGTAATGAATGATAAATGCGCAGCTGGAACCGGACGGTTCCTTGATATGATGGCGAGGACAATGGAACTTACGCTGGATGAAATGGGAGAGCTTGGACTGCATTGGAAAAACGATGTTGTTATTTCAAATATGTGTACGGTTTTTGCAGAGTCTGAGGTTGTCTCACTTGTGGCTCAGGATACGCCTCCGGCTGATATTATTCACGGGCTTAATAATTCGGTCGCGGGAAAAACAGTATCTCTGGTAAAGAGACTTGGCGGCGAAAAAGGGTATATAATGACCGGCGGAGTGGCTAAAAATAAGGGAATTGTTGAGGCGCTTGAAGAAAAACTTGGTGAGAAGGTATTTATATCAGAAAATGCCCAGCTTTGCGGGGCAATAGGCGCGGCGCTTATCGGAATGGAATCATTGACTGAATAGGGTGGTTATATGGGAAATTACGACGACTATAAAAGGGGACGGGATTTAGCTTGGGAGACGCTGATTAACAGCGGCGTTTCTTCGCTGCCCGTTGAACTTGACCGGGTTGCCGTCTGCTGCGGGGTTAGCGTGATTTCCTTTGAGAGGGCTGTTAAGGCTGGATATATTTATGAGGACGAGGCTGTGGGCAGAATGTTTGCCAAAACCATAGACGGTATAAAAACAGTTTTTGTGAATAACACCTTGGAGAACAAGGGGAGCATCCGCTTCTTAATCGCTAAGGGCATTGGCTGCTGCCTTTTGGCTAAAAATCCTTCATATATAACGGAAAGAACAGCTTATGAGGCCGGAATTTTTGCAAGAGACCTGCTTATGCCGGCAACGGTGCTGTTTGGACTTGGAGTGAAGGACGCTGCCGACATCGCAAGAATATGTCATGTGTCTCAGAGAGCAGCGCAAATAAGGGCGGAAAGAATGGCGCAGCTGTACGAAAGAAACCGTTTCAATGGACACCCTTTGGAGAAACAGGTCAGAGCCCAGTTTGACATATTTATAAATGAAAATAAACTGAATTAAAAAGGACAGCCAATAATCGGCTGTCCTTTTAATTAGTCTTCGCCCAGGGAAGGAAGCTCCTCCATTTGGTTATCCTTTGGACTTCCGCCCACATAGGTTATTTTACTTCTGTCAAGGTCATTTATTTCGCAGTACATCTTACAGGTGACATCATTTCCTGATATATAGATAATATTCATGCCCTTCTTTAGCTGAACGGTATCATTTGACCAAATTGCGTCATAGGCTTCATCTGTTGCGGGAGAAAGCTTAAAGACCGTTTTGCTGTCTTCGTCCTCAGCGTAATATCCTAGCTCAACACCATCCTCGTCGTTTGTGCTGTAGGTATATTTAAGCGTAATGTCGGTATCCTCAGCCGCTTCAATGTAAAAGATATTTCCTTCATTTTCAGAAAGATAGACCTCAAACTCCGCTGTAACGGGGTCGCCTGCATCAATGGTAAGCTCCCTGAACACTGTGGTTTCATAGTCAATCAGCTTCCTGTCCTTATAAGAGGACTCATCTGTCCTGACGCATGCTGACAGGCCAAGCGCTGTTATACAGCACGTTAAAATAATTGCTGCCCGTTTCATTTAATCCCTCCCAATATTCTGTTTTCCTTAGTATACATGGTGTTTTTAAAGAAACGAAGCTTTTTTTCTTAAATTTTTCCAAATAAACAGGCACAGCGGATAAATGCTGTGCCTATAGCTTTAATAAATAACGTTTTTATTTATCTCATCCATAAATACTTCGTACATACTGGCCTTTAAAGGATACTCAAGCTTGGCAAAGGTTTTGTCAAGAGCCTGGAAGGTTTCGGCCATATCTCTAATATTGGCATTTTCTCCCATGTGGCCTATTCTGAATACCTTTCCGGAAAGCATATCAAAGCTTCCTGCAAGAAGTATATTGTAATCATCCCTCATTGTATCAAGTATCTGATCGTCCGTAAGCATTTCAGGCACGTTGACTACCGTTACCGTATCGGAGTAGCCGCAGTCAGGATAAAGAGTAAGGCCGGCGGCCTTTACAGCCTTTCTGGAAGCTTCAGCTATAACAGAGTGCCTTTCAAAGACAGTCTTATCAAAGTACACATTTTTGACGGCCTTATTAAGCCCTATAATGTCGCTGATGGGCATTGTATAGGGAAACCATTTCTGTGTGTAATAATCCTTAAAGGTAAGTATGTTGCAGTAAAAAGAGGCGATAGGCGTTTTTCTGTCAACCATTGCCTTTAAGGCATCGCCGCTTACGGAAAGCATAGTAAGCCCCGGAGGTGCGGAAAGCGCCTTTTGTGAGCCCATACAGCAAATATCTATCTGCGCCTCATCCACATTTAAAGGTACTCCGAAGGACGACGAAACAGCGTCCACAACAGTGAGAATTCCGTATTCCTTAAGTATAGGACATATGGCGGCAACGTCATTTAATATGCCGCTTGGCGTGTCGCAGTGAACAAGGGTAGCGTATTTGAAATTGCTGTCACCCTCAAGATAATTTCTAAGCTCCGCCGGGTCAATGGGCTTATGATAATCCTTGGTATAATAAACGGGCTTACCCCCGTATATTTTGACAAAGTCTCCAAATCCCTTGCCGTATACACCGTTATCGATTATAAGCACTCTGTCGCCCTGGTCGGTAAGTGAGGCGCAGGACGCCTCAAGTCCGAGTATGCCCTCACCGGAAAGTATATATATATTTCCGGAAGAATTAATTATTTTTCCAATCATATCGCAGGTTGTTTTATAATATTCGGCAAAATCCTTGTCAATATCTGGATTAGTTGTTATAAGGCTCCTTGCGGCCCTTACGTTATCCCTAACCTGGGTAGGTCCCGGTGTCATTATTTTGTACATAGTATCAACTCCTTGCAATCAATTGTAGCTGCTTTTTAAGCGGCTTAGCCAAAGGCACCACTATAACGGCTGCGGTAAGAATCTGGACAATATTGCCGGGGATGCTGGCGGCAGGAACGGCCCAGTTGCCATAAATTATGGCTTCCGCTATATAGTAGCCTAATATCTTTATTATAAGCGCTGCAGCAACTGCAAGCAAGTACCACAATATAGTGTTGTGCTCATTTTTTTCAGTGATTTTTCCAACAGTGTATCCCATTATGCCAACAATAACAAAGGTAAACGGTGCCCACAGCGTCCAGCCTGAAAAAAGGTCGAAAAGCGCCATTCCGAATGCGCCGCAGATGGCCCCAGTCTTTTTTCCGAAAATTATCGCCGCAAGGAAAAGGGGCACATTGCCTAAATGTATAAGCCCTCCGTTGGCCGCAATAGGCAGCCTTATGTTAATAAAGCCGGTTGCTAAAAATACAAGGGCAATAGAAAGCCCGTTAATTGCTAAGGTTTTTACAGATGATTTTGAATTTACTGCTGTTCCGCTCATAGATGTTTCCTCCTTATTGACTGTAAATAGTATGTGACATATAATACTATTAAACTGATTGTATTAAAACTGCCAGTTTATAAAAATATTATGGTATCAGATGGAGGGCCTATGATAAATTTATCCAACAGAAATGAAGGACAACCCTTGTATTTCCAAATATATACTCAGCTAAAAGAAGAAATACAAAACGGAAGACTTAAGGCTGGAGATAAGCTTTTTTCAAAAAGAAAAATGGCGGAAAGCCTGAATGTAAGCGTAAATACCATAGAGACCGCTTACAGCCAGCTCCTAAGCGAGGGCTTTATAGAGGCGCGAGTAAAAAGCGGCTATTATGTATGTGACATTGATGAGTTTATTTTTACGAATATAAAGCCGGTGCCCAGGTCTTTAGATGGTGTTAAGGAAAAATCTATAGATATAAAATATAATTTTGCTACAGACGGAGTAGATTACGAAAATTTTCCCTATAATACATGGCGCAGACTTATGAAAAGCTGCTTTAATGAATACAATCCGTTTATATTGAGAGGCGCTCCTCCGGAGGGGGACTATGAACTGAGAAAGGCTGTAGCATCGCATATATACAGTTCCAGGGGCGTAAGCTGCCGGACAGAGCAGGTGATAATAGGCGCCGGGGTAGACAATCTTCTAAATACCATCAGCGGCATTTTGGGCAACGGATGCAAAATAGCAATGGAGGAACCGGTATATTTCGAAGCATACTCATTCTTTAAGGCATTAGGGCACAGTCTTTGCTCAATTCAGGTTGATGACGGGGGAATCCGTACTGATTTGCTTCCTGAGGATGACAATACGGCTGTATATGTTACACCGTCACACCAATTTCCTTTAGGAATAACCATGCCCGCTGGACGAAGGGTAAAGCTTTTGAACTGGGCCTATGCCAAGGAAAATCGGTATATAATCGAGGACGATTACGACAGCGAATTCAGATATAATTCCAAACCGATACCGTCTGTACAAAGCATAGACGTAAAGGGAAGGGTTATTTATTTGGGTACATTTTCAAAGACAATAGCTCCCTCAATTCGTATAAGCTATATGGTTCTGCCGGAGAAGCTTTTGGAGTTTTATAATGAAAGATATACCAAATTTTCCTCTGCCGTGTCTGTTCTCGAGCAAAATATACTTACGGCTTTTATAAGTGAGGGCCACTATGAAAGGCATTTGAACCGAATGAGGAAACTATATGGAGAGAAAAGGGCTGTTTTGCTGAACGAGCTGAAAAAAATCGGAGGAAAAATAAAAATAAACGGGGAAAATGCGGGACACCATATGGCAATCAGGCTGATGTCTGATTTAAGCGAGGAGGAAATGATTGAATCTGCCAAAAAGTGCGGCGTCAGGGTCTATCCGATTTCCACTTATTTTATCAGGAGCGTGCCGCAAAAATACAGAAGCACAGTGCTTATAGGATATGCTGAGCTTTCAAAAAAGCAGATTACAGAAGGCATTTCATTATTAAAAAAAGCATGGGGATTAAATTAATCGTCTTTTTATTGAACTGTTTTCTTCCAGATGGTATACTTAACGAGTATTTAACATCGAATTTACTCTGATTTAACAGAAAAAGGGAGAAAACAATGACTGTAACACTATCCGAATTTCTCGGGCAAATATCGTCTAATCCAATGATGGCGGTTACCGTAATACTTACACTGGGCGTTATACTTATGAACGGCTGTACCGACGCTCCAAACGCCATCGCTACATGTGTGTCCACAAGGGCAATGCGGCCGCAGCATGCCATAGCAATGGCCGCGATATTCAATTTTATCGGTGTTCTTGTTATGACAATGATAAACGCAAATGTTGCTTCAACCATTTATAATATGGTGGATTTCGGCACTGATACGAGAGCGGCGACAGTCGCTATATGCGCTGCTTTATTTGCCATAATCGTATGGTCCTTCACATCATGGAGGCTTGGGCTTCCTACCAGTGAAAGCCATGCTCTTGTGGCCGGAATTTCCGGTGCGGCCATCGCCATACACGGAGGTATCGCGGGAATTAACGGGGCCGAGTGGATAAAGGTTATTTATGGACTTGTGCTTTCCACACTTCTTGGCTTCTTTTCAGGATACATAGTAGTAAAGGTTATAGAAAAAATCTGTAAACGAATGGACAGGCTTAAAACAACGAAATTTTTTAAGGGAGCCCAAATTGTCGGCGGAGCTTCAATGGCATTTATGCACGGAGCTCAGGACGGACAGAAGTTTATGGGCGTTTTTATGCTCGGTATATTTATATCAACCGGCAGATCCGGAATAACAGAGTTTGAGATACCGATTTGGCTTATGGTAATATGCTCTGCCGTAATGGCTTTTGGTACATCGGTAGGTGGCTATAGGATTATCAAGTCAGTGGGAATGGATATGGTTAAGCTTGAATCCTATCAGGGCTTTGCGGCCGATATAGGAGCTGTTGTCAGTCTGCTTGTGGCGTCTGTTACAGGTATACCTGTAAGTACGACACATACAAAAACAACATCAATTATGGGCGTTGGAGCCTCAAGAAGAATTTCTGCGGTAAACTGGAGCGTTGTAAAAAATATGGTTAAAACATGGATACTGGTATTTCCGGGCTGCGGACTTATGGGCTATATAATGGTAAAAGTGTTTATGATGGTATTCTAGGAGGATAAAGATGTCTGCTGATAGAAAAAAAGATTTTGATTACTTCGGTTACTTCTGCAAATGTGCTGATTTCGTATGCCAGGCTGCGGATTACCTTAATGAGTGCATAACAAATTTTGAATATGCCTCAGTATTTGAAAGGGTAACGCTTATGCATAAGATTGAAAATGAGGCTGACCTTACAAAGCATGAAATGACAAAGGCGCTTACCCACGAGTTTCTGCCGCCAATTGAAAGAGAGGATATTGTTTCCCTTTCCGTAAAGCTGGATGACGTTGTGGATGCTATAGAGGACGTTATGCGCCGGATATACATGTTTGATGTAAAGGAGATACGACCGGAGGTTCTGGAGTTCACAAAACTTATTGTTGAGGCCTCCAAGGGGCTTAAGGCCACTCTTACTGAATTTCGCAACTTTAAATCCTCAAAGATTATAAAGGAGCAGATAGTTGCCGTTAATACAGTCGAGAGCAAGGGAGACTATCTTCATACAAAGATTTATCATAAGCTTTTCAGCGACGGTACAGATACAAGGGACATTATAATATGGACAAACATATTTGATGAGTTGGAGGACTGTCTGGATGCCTGCGAGGAGGCAGTAGACGTCGTGGAGCTTGTAATAATGAAAAACTCTTAAATTACCATTAGTGAATATTATTTCCCTATATCTGCGGCAAAAATGACAAAGTTTTTATAAATGTCGTAAGATGTATTGACTTTACTAAGAAATGATGTTACTATCCACGATAGAATATTAATATCTGCTTTGGGCGACCAAAGCTCTGATAGAGGCGCAGAAAAAATCAGTATTGCGGAACAATGGCGGGCGGCCGTTCTGCTTGAAAGGGTTTTCTGCCGAAGCTTGTTTGTTCTGCCCGGGACAAGCTGGCTGGGACGATGCATAACATGCAGCGTACTGTCACTTATGTGGAGAGCTATCATAAAACCTTATGATTTGTTTTATCAGTGCCGAATCTTCACTTGAGCAGAGGAATATTCGGCACTTTTTATTTGTATTAAAATTTTACATTAAAGGAAGGTATGAACATGAAGAAAAAGTTATTTTCAGTAGCAGCATTAGCGATGGCTTGTACAGTCGCATTGGCAGGCTGCTCATCAAAATCAAACGAAACATCAAATGAAGACTCAGGAAAACAGCAGACAGCGGCTGACGGTGAAGGCGCGGCAGCAGACAACGTACTCACAGTAGCAATGGAATGCGGATACGCTCCATATAACTGGACACAGCCGACAGACCAGAACGGAGCAGTTCAGATTAAGGACAGCCCCGACTATGCTTACGGATATGACGTAATGATGGCAAAGCATATTGCTGAGGAGCTTGGCATGGAGCTTGAAATCGTTAAGCTTGACTGGGATTCACTTGTACCAGCAGTTCAGTCGGGAACAGTAGACTGTGTTATCGCAGGACAGTCAATCACATCTGAAAGACTTGAAATGGTAGACTTTACAGAGCCTTACTACTATGCTTCAATCGTTACGCTTACAAAGGCAGACAGCCCCTACGCAGACGCTGCAAGTGTAGCTGACCTTGCCGGCGCAACATGTACTTCACAGCAGAACACAATATGGTATAACGTTTGCCTCCCTCAGATTCCCGATGCAAACATTCTTCCTGCACAGGAATCAGCTCCGGCTATGCTTGTTGCGCTTGACGCAGGCAAATGCGACATCGTTGTAACAGACCAGCCTACAGGGCTTGCGGCTACAGTAGCATATCCTGACTTCAAGCTTCTTGACTTTACAGGCACAGAGGGCGAATTTGAAGTATCAGATGAAGAAATCAATATCGGTATCTCTCTTCAGAAGGGCAATACAGAGCTTCTTGACAAAATCAACGGCGTACTTTCCACTATGACACCTGATGACTATGTTCAGCTGATGAACGAGGCTATATCTGTTCAGCCCCTCAGCGAGTAATTTATAATATTTTGCGCCAGACAGAAAGGAGAGAGCTAAAATGCCCGCAACATTCGGAGAACGAGTATTGTACATCTGGGAGCGCTACAGCGGATCCTTTCTGCGCGGCGCCGGAAATACAATGCTTATTGCTCTGATATCAACCTTAATAGGCTGTATTATCGGATTTATTGTAGGTATTATCCAGACAATACCCACTGACAGAAAAAAGAACCCAATCAAATGGTTTTTCGTAGGCTTAATAAAGTTTATACTGAACGTTTATGTCGAGGTGTTCAGAGGAACGCCAATGATGGCGCAGGCCATGTTCATTTACTTTGGCTCCGCAGTCCTGTTTAATATTAATATGGGAATGTGGCAGGCCGCGTTCTTCATTGTTTCCATAAATACCGGAGCGTATATGGCGGAGACGGTCAGAGGCGGAATACTCTCAATTGACCCCGGTCAGACTGAGGGTGCGAAGGCTATAGGCATGACTCATTTTCAGACAATGGTTAACGTAATTCTTCCACAGGCTCTGAGGAATATTATGCCTCAGATAGGAAATAACCTTATAATCAATATTAAAGATACCTGTGTTCTTTCAGTAATAGGAATTGTAGAGCTTTTCTATACCACAAAGGGTATTGCCGGAGCGCTTTATACTTATTTTGAAGCATTTGCAATCACAATGGTAATCTATTTCATACTTACATTCGCATGCTCAAGAATACTGCGTTTTTGGGAAAACAGGATGGACGGTCCGGATAACTTCGACTTGGCCACAACCGATACGCTTGCGCATACAAGCGGAATGTACAGCTATAATAAAAAGGTATCTAAGGTTGGAAACCTTAATAACGACAGCAGGGAGGGAAGGTAATGGAGGATAATCATGTATTCCAGATAAACCATTTAGGCAAGACCTTCGGTGCGAACGTCGTTTTAAAGGATATAGACTTTACAGTAGACCACGGCGACGTCACATGTATAATTGGCGCGTCGGGCTCAGGAAAATCGACTCTTCTCAGATGTATGAATCTTCTTGAAACTCCGACAAGCGGCGAGATACTTTTCCACGGCAAGCCCATAACAGGCAAAAACTTTGACCAGTGCTCCTACCGTGCCAAGGTTGGAATGGTATTCCAAAGCTTTAATCTTTTCAGTAACATGACCGTACTTGAAAACTGTATGGTAGGTGTTACAAAGGTTTTGAAAAGAAGCAAGGAAGAGGCACGCCAGTCAGCTATTTATTATCTTGAGAAAGTAGGCATGGCACCGTATATAAATGCTAAGCCAAGACAGCTTTCAGGCGGACAGAAACAGCGTGTTGCAATTGCGCGCGCCCTCGCAATGAAACCTGAGGTAATTCTCTTTGACGAGCCGACATCGGCGCTTGACCCGCAGATGGTTGGTGAGGTTCTTGCAGTTATAAGAACTCTTGCTGAGGAAGGCTTTACGATGATAATTGTAACCCATGAGATGGCCTTTGCCAGAGACGTTTCCAGCAACGTTGTGTTTATGGCAGACGGAGTTATATGCGAAAAGGGAAGCCCTGAGGAAATATTTGAAAATCCAAAGGATGAAAAGATGAAGGAATT
Source organism: uncultured Eubacteriales bacterium (assembly GCA_900546215.1). Lineage (GTDB taxonomy): Bacteria > Bacillota > Clostridia > Lachnospirales > Anaerotignaceae > Metalachnospira. Next base: position 72,660 of record URCD01000001.1, read on the forward strand.
CCTTTCAAGGTTTAGAAATTCATAAAACAAAAGCCTCACTCATTGGGTGAGGCTTTTATTAATTAATCAGAGATTTTTGCATTACAAAGTTTGTAAGAAATACTCCGTTTCTTAATACCTACTGTTCTTTAATTACATTGTAGCCGCGCCTTAGAAAAAATGGCTTTGCCGTTATAGATGCGTGTACAGTTATCAGGCCTGTATTAACAGATGCCTCAAGCAGGCTGCAAATAGCCGATGCTGTGCCCTTTCCCTGAAAATTCCTATGTACGAAAAGCCTATCCAGATAGCCCGTTTCATCTATATCTCCAAAACCGATTAATATTCCGTTTTCTACCGCAACTAAGCAATAATGCTGCGTAAGTGAACGGTCCCATTTATCAAGGTCCGGATTTTTCGGCGCCCATGCATCAAGCTGCTCCTTACTGTAGTCTGCTGCGTTGACCGTATGTACGGTATTATAAAACAGCTTTGCGGTAGCCGGACAGTCAGCTGAATTGTATTTTCTTATAACCACACTGTATCCTCCTTAAACAAAAATTAAATTTGCCGATACAGCCAATAATAGCATATAAGCAATTCCAAGGCAACAAAGTGATGAGGCACATCAGTATTTCTGTATTGACCGAGCAGTGATTTTATGCTATCATATATTGCAATAACTATTTCTAGAGGTTTGATTTTAAGGAGGATTGTTTGGCAATGGAAGATGACAGCGGCGATAGTTGCGACCATAATTATACTCGATTGCTTGAACTTGAATATCTTGAATATTTTATAAGAGGCATACCCGCAGTTTACAGGAATTAAGCTATGGGTGTGCCTTTTTGTACTTTTTTTAGGGTTATTTAAATATTTAGGAGGATTAAATTGAGTTCACTAATACTACAGATTGTACTTATATTTTTAAACGCGGTTTTCGCTTCCGCCGAAATTGCGGTTATTTCAGCTAATGACGCCAGGCTTTCCAAGCTTGAAGAGGAAGGCAACAAAAACGCCGCAAAATTAAAAAGATTAACTGACCAGCCTGCAAAATTTTTAGCAACAATACAGGTAGCCATTACTCTTTCGGGCTTTCTGGCATCAGCCTTTGCCGCCGAAAACTTTTCCGATAAGCTTGTAGACTGGGTAATTGGAATGGGCTATACGGCTGTACCGGCCTCAACACTCAATTCAATAGCTGTCGTTTTGATTACATTGATACTTTCATATTTTACATTGATTTTCGGTGAGCTTGTGCCTAAACGTATTGCTATGAAAAAGGCCGATAAGCTTGCTCTGGCAATGGCGCCTATGATAACTGTTGTATCAATGGTCTTTGCTCCGATTGTTTGGCTTTTGACGGCTTCTACAAATGGGATACTTCGCCTTATAGGCATTGACCCCAACGCTGAGGAGGATGATGTCAGCGAGGAAGAGATAAGGCTTATGGTTGACGAAGGCGGTCAAAAGGGAATTATTGATGTTGAAGAGCAGGAAATGATAAATAATGTGTTTGAGTTTGACGATTTGACAGTGGATGAATTTGCTACACACAGAACGGATATATCGCTTCTCTGGCTTGACGAGTCGGTTGAGGAATGGGCGAACACTATACATGAAAGCAGACATACTAAATATCCTGTATGTGACGAAACTGTTGATAAAATAATAGGAATACTTGATGTTAAGGACTTTTTCAGGCTTATGGATGAGCCTAAGGAAAGAATTATTAAGGATGCTGTAAAGCCGGCGTATTTTGTTCCGGAAAGCGTCCACGCAGATGTGCTGTTCAGACAGATGAAAAATACTCATAATTATTTCGCGGTTGTACTTGATGAATACGGAGGAATGACGGGTATAGTAACAATGAACGACCTGCTTGAGCAGATTGTAGGAGATTTGGATGAGGAGCCTACCCCCGAGGAGGAAGAACCGGATATAGAAAAAATCGACTCAAAGACATGGAAAATACAGGGAGGTGCGGAGCTTGACGAAGTAGCCGATACCCTTAAAATACAACTTCCTATTGAGGAATATGACACCTTTGGAGGCTATATTTTCGGTAATTACGGTACAATACCTGATGACGGCTCTGTGTTTGAAATCAGCCTTCCGCCGCTTCATGTGAAGGTTACGGAAATTAAGGACCATAGGATAAAAAAAGCACTCGTGTGCTTTGACGAGGCTTTATAATGCTACATAAGACTTGCCGGGTTATTAACCCGGCTTTATTTATGCTGATTTATATATTTGAGTTTTGTTTATAATGTTCAATATACGGCTGTTTTAGAAATGAATTTTATAAGATTTAAAGATAAAATCTTTTTGACTTAAATGCGTTAAAGTGCTAAAATAAGAATGCATATTTTAGGAAAGGACTTAAAAAAATGAATAATATCAAATTGAAGTACGGAAAATCAGAAGTTGAAATATCTCTTGAGGGTGCGAAAAGCGTAACAACGCTGCTTGAAAATCCTATGGAAGAGATTAAAGATATAAAAAAGGAATTTCGATATTGTGTTGAGGATGGGGCAATAGGCACGAAGCCCTTGAAGGAGCTTATTGCCTCCGATGATCCTGTAACAATAGTTATAAGCGATATGACAAGATTTTGGATGCATCAGGATGTGATTTGTGAGCTTCTAGTAAGATACCTTCATGAGGATATGCAGGTGCCCTTTGAAAACATTGCCGTGGTCATAGCCCTTGGCACTCACAGGAAGAATACCGAAGAGGAAAAGAAAATTCTTGCAGGGGAATATGTTTATAGCAATGTCGCTGAGGTAGTTGACCATGACTGCGACGCTGATGACCTTGTTTTCGTCGGAACAACTGATATGGGGACAGCGGTCAGCGTCAATCCGCTTGCTGTAGGAAGAAAGCTCATTGTAATCAGCGGTACGGTTCATCACCTGATGGCAGGCTACGGCGGGGGCAGAAAGAGTATTGTTCCGGGAATAGCTTCAAGAGAGACAATAAAGATGAATCATATAAGGGCGCTTGACCCATCTGAGCCTAAATCGGATGACAGGGTTGGGAGCGGCAAGTTCACAATGAATCCGATAAATATTGATATGAGAGAGGCCGGGGAGCTTGTAAATCCCGTATTTGGTATTAATATCTGCGTCAACTCTGCGTCAAAGCACAGCGGACTTTTCTGCGGCGATTTTGATAAGGCATGGAAGGAGAGCTGCATGTATATTCAAAGGTCATATGGACTTCCGATACAGAGCGAGGCGGATGTTGTATTTGTAAGCTGCGGCGGATTTCCAAAGGATCTGAACTTCTACCAGTCCACAAAAAGCCTTTTTAACGGTATAAGGGCCCTGAAGGAGGGCGGTACAATAGTAATGCTTGCGGAATGCAGTGAGGGCAGCGGGGCAAGGGATTTCTTTGACTGGATAGAGCCGTTAAAGGCAGGCTGTCTCGATGAAAGCCTGAGAAAGGACTTTACAATCGGCGGGTATATATTCTATGCGGCATGCGAGTCAATAAGAAAGGGCAATGTGCTGCTTCTTTCAAGCCTTGACCCCAATGAAATTAAGGATATGGGCGTAAAATCATTTAACAGCATGGACGAGCTCATGAAAAATGTTGATTTAAACGGAAAGGATGTATATGTAATACCATATGGAGGCAGCCTTGTGCCCCAGCTTCAGGAGACATACATGGAATTTATTGACGACTTAAAATAAAACTTGGAGGACACCAAAGATGAACATACCTTTAATCATAGTTGTTTTATACGTAATACTGCTGTTTGGAATTAGCTTTTATGTTTCTAATAAACAGAAAAAGGACGGAGATTCTTTTCTGCTTTATAAGGGCAAAAACGGAATATTTGTCGTGGCCTCAAGTATTGCCGGGCTTGCGATTGGAGGGGCTTCTACCATAGGTATAGCCGAAAACGCATTTACGGTAGGTCTCTCGGCAGGCTGGTATGATACTGCATGGGCTATAGGCGCTGTTATAACAGCCTTTCTGGCGGTTAAATATTTACGAAAAAGCGGTTACAGTACAATAAGCGCCTTGGTAAATGAAATGTACGGCAAAAAAACAAGCTTTATTATGGTAATATCCATGTGTATAATCCAGTCTGGTATAATTGCCCTCCAGTATAAGGCCGGAGGCTCAATACTGGCGGCGCTGCTCCCCGAAATTTTTACGACGGAGTCAGGCACATTCTTTTCATTTATCATTTTCATGCTTGTAGCCATGATTGGCGGAATGGGCAGCGTATCTCTAACAAATGTACTTAACCTCATACTTATATATGTCGGCGTCATCGTTGCGACTATAATTGTTCTCAGCGGTCACGGCGGCTGGGGTGCAATACAGACGCTTGTTGCGGCGGAACCCGAGGTTCCTTATATGAGCCTTACAGAAGGCATGGGCTGGATAGGAATTATAAGCTGGATTATAGTTATGATTGGAAATACAAACTCAGTACAGGGAGTTGTGCAGATTGGCCTTACTGGAAAGGACGACAGGTCAGCAAAATGGGGGTATATAATAGGGGCAGTGCTTATGGTACCGGTAGGCTTTATATGCGCGCTTTTGGGTGTTGCCAGCAAGGCGCTTCTTCCGGAGGCTGCGGCTGCGGAGGCTCTTCCGAAAATACTAATGAGCATACCTCCTGTGTTGGGCGGAATTACGCTTTCCGGCCTTTGGGCGGCAGATATGGGAACCGGCTGTTCTATGATCGTGGGCCTTTCCACAACTGTAAGCTCAGACATAGTATACCGTCTGCCTGTTGGACAGAAGCTGCAAAACAGAAAGGCAGTCGTCAACAAAATTATAGTTGTACTTTCAAGTATAGTTACATATCTCATAGCCACTCAGATGGGGGCAATTCTCGGCGCGATGCAGAAGGCACTTTCACTTGCAATCGGAACCTCATTTATAGTAATAGGCGCCCTTCTCGCGCCTAAATTTTCAAGCAGAAAGGCTGGCTTCTGGACGATTTTGGCCTCAATTATAGCTATCATACTTTGGAATTTTGTTCCATCGCTTACAGGCATATTTAAGAGCGTCGGCATATTCATGGTTATTGTCTGCGGAGTGGTATTTATTATAATAAGCGCGGTCGATAAGGATAAGGTGCAGATTAACAGACAGTAAATAAAAAGGAGATGTTTTTAACATCTCCTTTATTTTTATTCAATTATCTCGTCAGCCAGTCTTTTAATTGCGTCCCAGTCATTGCGGTTCATATGGTCATAAACGGCTATTAAATGGCAGCCGGCGCCCTTTGCGCTTTTGGCCGCATAAAGAGCGTCCTCATAGACTGTTGTGCTTTCAGGCCTGAAGCCCATTAAATCACAGGTTTTTAAAAATATATCCGGGGTTCGCTTAGACATCCCAAGGGTTTGGGCGGTATAAACCTCTTTAAAGCAGTGGCCTATTCCATTTCTGTTCATAGCTGCAATCGCTAAATCTCTGTCGGAGGTCGTAAGTATACACATTTTAGAGCCGCTTTCGTATTCGGAGAGAACGAGCTCCTTCATTCCCGGTTTTAGTTTAAGCTCATTGCGGTAGTTATTGCTTATCAGCTTTAGGAAATCCTTAACAATACTCTTTACGGTTCCTTCAAGCCCAAGATGTGTGATAAAATACTGCGCGGATTCTTCCATCGTCTTGTTCTCTATTACCTCCCTTAAATCAGGAGGAGGGTTTATTCCCTTTTTTATAAGATATATACTGCCGAGATTTTCCCACATTCCCATGGAATCCAGCAGTGTTCCGTCCATGTCAAAAATTATATTTCTCATTATTCCCAGTCTTTTTCATTGTTTCCGTCAAGGTACTTGTCTGTTTTCTGGTTGATTGTAAGTATTCCATCAGTCGGGTTAAAGTCTATTTTTACATAACTCATTACGCTTGGAGCGCCGGCTTCAATTGCTATGTACTGGCACTGCTTTACAATATCTATAAGCTGGTCAAGCTCGCCCTCGATAGTTGTTTCAAAGGGTGACACAAATGTTTTAAGCCCCTGGGCTTTAATATATTCTATGCACTTGTCAACTACTTCGCAGATTTTGTCTTTTTCAGTTACTCCCGGCAGAACCTGTATTGCTACACTTGCTTTCATGCTGTATTCCTCCTTAATGTAATTAAATTCCTTTATCCTATAGAATATCACAGTGATAATTTTTATTCAAGGCCATAATTTTTTGTTTTTTCAAGGGTGTATAATAAATGCCCCGGAAATTCCGGGGCATCTAAAATCAGCCTTTTCCAAGATATAATTCTTTTACCTTCTCATTGGCCAGAAGCTCTTTTCCGGTGCCATGGAGGGCTATTGTGCCTGTCTCTAGAACATAGGCTATATCGGCCGTATGGAGGGCCATATTGGCATTCTGCTCTATGAGCAGTATTGTAACGCCGTTTTTATTTATCTCTTTTATAATATTGAATATTTCCTTAACTATAAGCGGAGCAAGTCCCAGTGAGGGCTCATCCATCATTATCAGCTTGGGACGGCTCATAAGAGCTCTACCTACAGCCAGCATCTGCTGCTCGCCGCCGGAAAGTGTACCGGCCTGCTGCCAGTTTCTTTCCTTAAGACGGGGAAACAATGTGTATACCCATTCAATATCATCATTAAGGTTATCCTTGCGGAGGTAGGCTCCGATTTTCAGATTTTCAAGAACAGTCATATCAGGAAATACATGACGGCCTTCTGGTACCAGCGTAATTCCTTTATTAACTATACCGTAAGTCGGAAGCTTGGTAAGCTCCTCGCCGTTATATGTTATCGAACCGGAGGCAGGATGAACCAATCCGGTAATTGTGCGCAGTATTGTCGATTTTCCGGCTCCGTTTGCGCCGATAAGCGTTACAATTTTACCTTCTGGAACCTCAAATGAAACATCGCGGACGGCTTTGATACCGCCGTAATTAACGCAGAGATTATCAATTTTCAGCATCGTCAGCCACCCCCAAATATGCCTCTATTACACGCGGATTGCTCTGAACTTCATCAGGCGTTCCGCTGGCTATTGTTTTACCGAAGTCAAGAACATAAATACGGTCTGAAATCTGCATTACAAGGTCCATATGATGCTCTATCATAAATACCGAAAGGCTGTACTTTTCCTTAATTTCCTTAATGAAAGCCGTAAGCTCAAGCGTTTCCTGGGGGTTCATACCGGCCGCAGGTTCGTCAAGCAAAAGCAGATGAGGCTCTGTCGCAAGGGCGCGGGCTATCTCAACACGTCTTTGAAGTCCGTAAGGAAGCGAGGAGGCAATCTCGTCTTTCAGATGAAGCATGTTCTGCATATCAAGCAGCTCCATGGCCTCTTTGCGCATTCTGCGCTCTTCCTTCATGTTCATCCTGAATGTGGCTGAAAACACGTTCTGATGGGCGCGCATATGCTTTGCTATAAGTACGTTCTCAAAAACAGTAAGACTTGAGAACAGACGGATATTCTGGAATGTACGGGCAACTCCCAGCTTCGTTATCTGGTCGGGAGTTTTCTTTATTATCTGTGTATATTTGTCTGCGTTATCACCCTTATAATCAGTTTTCATTTTTCCCTGGGGATGATTTTCTATAATTGTCTGCCCGTCAAGGGATACAAGTCCGTTAGTCGGCTCATATACACCTGTTATACAGTTGAAGGCAGTTGTCTTTCCTGCGCCGTTGGGACCGATTAAAGCTACTATTTCGTCCTTGTTGACATCTATTGAGAGATTGTTTACGGCAACAACTCCGCCAAACTGCATTGTTACGTTTTCTACATGGAGTACGTTATCTGACATCAGTTATCGCCTCCTGTCTTTTGTTCTGCTTTCTTTCTTGAAAACTTATTCGGTATTCCCTTTATTACCCGGCCTAAGCCATCCCACGAAAATTCATGGTTGCCCATAATACCTCTCCTGTAGAAAAGAACCACAAGCATCAGAAGTATTGAGAATATAACCATACGGAAGCCCGTACGGAAAAGGGGTATCTGCACTCCGGCGATTGCAAGGGGCTCATCAAAGAAACGAAGCCATTCCTGACCGCAGTTTACAAGAAATGCGCCTATTATACTTCCTGTAACAGAGCCTATGCCTCCGATTACAACCATAAGAAGTATGTTGTATGTAAGCGTTACCTGGAATGTTTTTGCGTCAATTGAACGCATGTAAACCGCAAGCAGACCTCCGGCTATTCCTGTAAAGAAGGAGCTGATTACAAATGACATTTCCTTGTGCTTAAACAGATTTATTCCCATTGCCTCAGCCGCTATATCATTCTCCCTTATTGCCTTGAATGCGCGTCCGTAAGAGGAATTTATAAGAAGCACCATAATTCCTATACATATTGCTGCGATTATCGTAGGAGTAAAAATAGAGCCAAATTTAGGTATGTTTTTAAGTCCGTAGGAGCCGTTGGTGATTCTGTCCATCTGAGGGCTGGATATAAGGGCCCTGATGATTTCCGAGAAACCAAGTGTAGCAATGGCCAAATAATCGCTTTTAAGGCGCAGTACAGGTATACCTATAAGCGCAGCCACAGCAGCGGCAAAAATACCGCCGAGTATGAGTGCAGCGGGGAATGGCAGCTGCAGATTGGCAATTGCATCGCTGATGCCGTTGATATAGTATACGTTAGGACGTACTTCAACGGGTATTGTTAATATTGCAACAGTATATGCTCCTATAGCCATAAATCCTGCCTGACCCAGCGAGAAAAGGCCTGTAAAGCCGGTAAGCAGGTTCATTGATACGGCTACAACAGCGTATATAAGGCTTCTTTCGATTATTGATATAGCATAATTGTGCTGTGCGCTGTTTTTTTCAAGGAAGAAAAGAACTGCGATAACAGCAAGCATAGCTATGATTGTCAAAATAAGATTTCTTCTTTTGTTTGGTGAAACTGTCTGTGTATTCTTCATAGCCGCCACCTCACACCTTGTCTGTTGCTTTTTCACCGAATATACCTGTCGGTCTGAAAAGCAGCATTATAATAAGAACCAGGAATGTAAATGCATCGCTGAATGTCGAATATCCTGCGGCTGTAAGTATTGTTTCGCCTATGCCCAGTATAAATCCGCCGACAACGGCGCCGGGAATTGAGCCTATACCGCCAAGAACCGCAGCCACAAAGCATTTAAGTCCGGGAAGGGCGCCGGAGAAGGGGAATACGGTCATACGGTCCGTAAAATACAAAATGG
>URCD01000002.1 GCA_900546215.1 uncultured Eubacteriales bacterium
GTTTTATATACTAAAATGGAAAAATACAGTTTAAGGGACAACAGGTCTTGATTTCAAAACATTGGTTCTAAAATCAAGACAAAAACGGTCTTGAAAACAATAATTTAAAATTGAAAAGCCCTGTTTTCCGTGGAAAACAGGGCTTTTTTATTTGGCACGGATTTTGCTGTTATTAAAGTTAACCCGATAATTTTCAAGAAGAGAGGATGAATAATATGAAATTATTACACACAAAGTTACCGGAGTTCATCAAGAAGATGCAGGTAGCTGCGGCAGAAAAGGGAGCCGTACCCAAGGAAATAGATATTAAAGGACTTGAAAATTTAAGGTCGGCGAAAATGCAGAGCCTGCGTACAGGACGTATTGAGCACGCGGTAGGCGAAATTGCCGCCCTTGACAATGTAGAAAGACTTGAACTTATAATGATTCCCCGTGTACCCGAGACAATGCAGACCGTAATTGTCAAGGGAATAGATAAAGACGGCAAATGCCCGAAGGCTGTTCTTGAGATTATCAATGTTCTTCATCCAACAGAGGAAGCGTATCTTCTTGACTGTGAGCCTGAAAATGTTGACGACAGAAGACCGGCAATCGGAAACCACTAACCCCTGCACTTACTGTTTTTATTATAAGGAGGAATTGACATGGCACAGTTAAAATATAGAATGATACCGGAGGGTACGTTAAACGGAAAGCTTATCCCTCTGAATATAGTGTTAATTGATTTGAAGGACGTAAAGGAATGCGGACTTGAGTGCAAGCAGGCGTTTGAGCTTGTGGCCTCTACAATTGACGGACCTGCGGGACTTAATATTATTGACCTTGACGCGTGTACAACAACAAGCGACGGCGTTGTAGTAGAAGGCTCAATTATGAGAATGGCGGCATCGGACAGAGGAAGAATAAATAAGGACTTCGGTTATCTGGAAATGATACCACTTAACTATACTGACGAGGACTTAAAGAGGGAGCCCCACCTTAAGGTATGGAAGGACAAATATCCGAACCGCACCCTTTATATGGGACCCGATTATACAAAGAAAATAATACCTGTACATAACGTAGTAATAACAGGACGCGCCTCGAACAACAACTCGGCGACGGAAATGATGAATATAGTGACTATGGAGGAAATCCTGCTTCCTATTCTTGGCCAGCTTGAAATTATGAAGGGCGGCAAGGTGCTTCTTGGAATGACAGGAGAGGTTATCTCAGTAGGAATAGGAATGGTAGTGCCTGAGCAGTACGGCCGTATAGTACCTAAATGCCAGTACAGATGCGGAGATACAGCGCACGGCTCTGGAGAATACGCAAAGACATTAAAGAGGCACATTCCTATTATCTGCGCGGCTAAGCCCGTACTTGCAAGATATATAGTGCAGGCGCTTGAATGCGGACTTGTACCGGGAAGAACAGTTGGAGGCTCACCGGCAGTGCTTACGGTAGCTAAATACCTTCATAAGGAAATTGACTTTGAAAATATCACGGAAAAGGCATATGAGGAGCTTGCAAGCGTAGGCTGCACCAAGGAATGGATGCACAGCGAATTCCCTCTGCTTACTGCGGAAGAAATTATAGCCAGGGCAGACGAGCTTATACCCGGCTGTGAGGACTATACGGAATACAACGCAGACGACCTTGTTCAGGTTAAATATGTTGAGTGCTGATGCCGAGGTGATATAGCATGTATCATGTTGAAATGAATTTTAATTATCCTAAAATGTACAGGATACGCCAGCACCTTAACTCGGAAAAAATAGGAGATATTAAGGCGGCTGTATGGCAGGAGCTTGACAGGATAGGAATTAGGCAGAAAATAAAGGAAAATTCTGAAATAGCTGTCTGCGCCGGCTCAAGGGGCATAAACAATATAGATAAAATTGTGAAGGCGGCTGTCGATTATGTTTTTGACTGCAAGGCAAAGCCCTTTATAGTTCCCGCAATGGGAAGCCACGGCGGAGCTACTGCTCAGGGACAAAAGGACGTCCTGCACAAATACGGAATAGACGAGGAAACCATGGGCTGCGAGGTGCGCTCTGACATGGAGCCGGTGCTTTTGGGCACGGCGGAAAACGGGGCACCCGTATACTTTGATAAAAACGCTTACGGCGCCGATGGTATAATCGTTGTAAACAGGGTAAAGCCGCATACGGATTTTCTGGCCGTAAATGAAAGCGGAGTAGTGAAGATGTGCGCGGTTGGGCTTGGCAAGGAAAAGGGCGCAACGGCAATGCACGGATATAACCTGGGAGAGACTATTCCATTATCCTTTAAGGTTTCCCTTGAAAAGGCGCCTTATATGGCTGGAATTTGCATTATCGAAAATTCCGTTGATGAGACCTATATTATAAAGGCGCTTAAACCGGAGGATTTCCTTGAGGAGGAAGCTAAGCTCCTTAATATAGCAAAGCAGCAGGTTCCCCACTTCCCGGTTGATGAGCTTGACGTGCTTATCGTAAAGGAAATGGGCAAGATGTTCAGCGGCACGGGAATTGACACAAAGGTTGTCGGAAGGATTATGGTCAAGGGGGTTCCCGAGCCAGAGTCTCCGAAGATAAATAAGCTTGCCGTTTTAAGGCTTTCACCAAACTCCTATGGCAACGCAGTAGGTATAGGCCTTGCAGACCTTACAACTAAAAAGCTTGTTGACGCCATAGATTATGAGGCAATGTATATCAATCTTGTGCCTACAACCTACCTTGAAAGAGGAAAGGTTCCTCCGCACTTTGCCACAGAGGAGGAGACTGTCGGAGCTGCCTTTAAAACACTTGGCAAAACGAAGCCGGAGGAAGCCAGGGTAATTGTATGCGAGAATACGCTTCATATTAAAACGCTGCTTGTTTCAGAGGCAGTATATAATGAAATAAAAGATAAGGTAGACTTAATTGAGGAGGATGTTCCCTGGACCTTTGATGAGAACGGGGATATTACAATGAGCTGCTGATAAAACAATTTATGACAACACACCCATATTTCTATATACTTTTTAAGGCCCCTGATAAAGGGGCCTTTGCTATTGAAACAATACTTGGAATTATTAAAAATTTTTAATTGATGTAAATTTAACAACACAAATTTAATTTTTGTGATATAATGAAACAGGCAAAGGGCAGGAGCCATAAAAAAACAATGGTTTATTATATTTTAAGTAAAAAAATATAAAGTCTCGAAAATGAGATATAGTCTCAAAAGTGAGAACTGTCAGTTTTGTACCCTAAATAGCCGATAGTTGAATTTAGGCTGTTTATAAAGCATCATTTTACTAAGTCGCATAAATGAGACTTGATTTTATTTTTTTTCAATAAAAAGAATGGAAATGGCAAAATTTGTTTGGACGTATATATAGTTTTAAGTATATATTGTTAAATAAATTACAAATAAAAGAAGCGGTTTGTTTAAAAATTATCATAATTGCCAAATTTGGACAAAATACATGCAGTTATTCTAAAATTGGCACGGTTCTTGCTACTAATGATAACTGTGCAAAAAAGTATAACACTTATAATTCCATTAATTTCCGGCGGGAATGTGCCCGTTGGATATGTACTACTTCCTCAATGTACGGAAGAAACTTTCCTCCCGAAGTGCGACACGGGAGGAGGGGCTTCTGTATTGGAGAATGAGCTTGTAAATTATTAAATTTTTAATAAATTAAATAGGAGGATTTTATAATGGTTGGATTCAGTTTAACAAAAGAACAGTTACTTCAGCAGCAATTATACAGAAAATTTGCTGAGACAGAAGTAAAACCCAAGGCCGCGGAAATGGACGAGGCTGAAAAGTATGATGTAAGCATCATGGACAAGATGGCTAAGTACGGCATGCTTGGTATCCCCTTCCCTAAAGAGGACGGCGGTTCAGGCGCAAGCGTACTTTCATACGCACTTTGCATCGAGGAGCTTGCTAAGGTTGACGCCAGCACAGCTACAGCATGCTCAGTACATACTTCACTTTGTACTACACTTATCGGTACATTCGGAACACCCGAGCAGAAAGAAAAATATTACAGACCTCTTGCAGGCGGCAAAAAATACGGCTGCTTCGGTCTTACAGAGCCCAACGCAGGCAGTGACGCTGCAGGACAGCAGACAACAGCCGTTAAAGAGGGCGACCATTATGTACTCAACGGTTCAAAAATCTTCATTACAAACTCAGGCTTCTCTGATATTTTCGTAGTATTTGCTATGACAGACAAGTCAAAGGGAACTAAAGGAATTTCAGCGTTTATCCTTGAGAAGGGTATGCCTGGATTTACAGTAGGAAACGACATCCCCCGTATGGGTATCCGTGCCGCTTCAAACTGCGAGCTTGCATTTGAAAATGTAATCATTCCTGAAGAAAACCGTATCGGCAAGGAAGGCGAAGGCTTCAAGATTGCTATGGCTACTCTTGACGGCGGACGTATCGGTGTTGCCGCTATCGCTCTTGGTATCGCTCAGGGCGCTATCAACGAAACAATTAAATATGTTGGAGAAAGAAAGCAGTTCGGTAAGAGAATTGCTCAGTTCCAGAATACACAGTTCAAACTTGCAGAGCTTCAGGCAAAGGTTGACGCTGCAAGACTTCTCGTTTGGAGAGCTGCATGCGCTAAGGACAACCATGAGCCTATTTCAACATACGCTGCTATGGCTAAACTTGTTTGCTCAGATGTTGCCAACGAGACAACAAGAACTTGTGTTCAGTTGTTCGGCGGATATGGATATTCAAGAGAGTACCCTATTGAAAGAATGATGAGAGATGCTAAAATCACAGAAATCTACGAAGGTACATCTGAAGTTCAGAAAATGGTTATTTCAGGCGCAATGAAAGTTAAATAATAGCGGAGGGAGAAATAAATAATGAAAATTATTGTATGTATAAAACAGGTTCCGGATACATCGGAAGTAAAGCTTGATCCTAAGACAAATACACTTATAAGAGACGGTGTTCCCAGCATCATCAACCCTGACGACAAATCAGGTATCGAGGCTGCTTTAAGAATTAAAGAGCAGGTTGGCGGTACAGTTACAGTTGTATGTATGGGACCCCCTCAGGCAGACGTTGCTATAAGAGAAGCGCTTGCTATGGGCTGTGACGATGGTATTCTTATCTCCGGCAGAGAGTTCGGCGGTTCAGATACACTTGCTACATCAACAATCATCGCTGCAGGTATTAAAACACTTGATTACGACCTCATTATCACAGGACGTCAGGCTATCGACGGTGACACAGCTCAGGTTGGTCCCCAGATTGCAGAGCATCTTGGACTTCCTCAGGTTTCATATGCAGAGGATATTCAGGTTGAAAGCGAGAACAGCATTATTGTAAGAAGACAGTTTGAAGACAGATACCAGAAAATCAGAATCAAAACTCCCTGCGTAATCACAGCTCTTTCAGAGCTTGCTGAGCCCAGATACATGTCAGTAGGCGGAACAATTGACGCTTACGCAAAGGAAATTAAGGTTCTTGGTTTTGAGGAGCTTAAGGATAAGCTTAATCCCGAACACATCGGTCTTAAAGGTTCTCCCACAAACGTTGTTCAGTCATTTACAAAACAGGCTAAGGGTGCCGGAACAGTTCTTAAAAACGCTTCAGCTGAGGAAGCTGTTCAGGCTATCATCGCTAAACTTGAAGAAAAATATATTATTTGATGAGGGGTGAGCTTAAAATGAGTAAAGATGTATATGTAATTGCGGAACAGAGAGACGGAAAAGTACAGAAAGTCAGCGTTGAGCTTATCGGAGAGGCTACAAAGCTTGCCAAGGATTTAGGCGAACAGGTAGTAGCTGTTCTCGTTGGTTCAAACGTTTCAGATAAAGCAGAAAGCCTTATTCAGTATGGTGCAGACAAAGTTATCGTTGTTGAAGACCCCATGCTTGAAAAATATGCTACAGAGCCTTACGCTAAGGCTATTACAGCAGTAATCAAAGAGTTCGAGCCTGAAATCGTTCTCTACGGCGCATCATCAATCGGCCGTGACCTTGCTCCCCGTGTATCGGCGAGAGTACATACAGGACTTACAGCAGACTGCACAAAGCTTGCTATCAATGAAGAAACAAAGCTTCTTCATATGACACGTCCCGCATTCGGCGGAAATATCATGGCTACTATTGTCTGCAAAAACCACAGACCTCAGATGGCTACAGTAAGACCCGGCGTTATGTCTGCGCTTGCTAAGGATACAACAAGAAAAGGTGAAGTAGTTAGCTTTAAGGTTGACTTCACACCTGCAGATATGAATGTTGAAATTATTGAAGAGGTTAAGGAAAATAAGAAGGCTGTTGATATTACAGAAGCTAAGATCCTTGTATCAGGCGGACGTGGTATCGGTTCACCCGAATTCCTTTCAACACTTAAGGAAGCAGCTGACGTTCTTGGCGGCGAGGTTTCTGCATCAAGACCTGTTGTTGACGGCGGCTGGATTGGAAAAGAGCATCAGGTAGGACAGACTGGTAAGACAGTAAGACCTGACCTCTATCTTGCATGCGGTATTTCAGGTGCTATTCAGCACGTTGCAGGTATGGAAAACTCAGAGCTTGTTATTTCAATCAACAAGGATGAAGGCGCTACTATATTCAATGTATCAGACCTCGGTGTTGTAGGCGACGTTAAGGTTATCCTTCCTAAGCTTATCGAGGCAATTAAGAAAGTTAAAGCTGAAAAAATGAATTAACAATTCATTATAAACCCCAACCTATTTACATGGGACTGCGCAAAAGCGCAGTCCCTTTGTGTTTTATAATATATGTAAGTTTATAAAGCAACATTGCAACGGGGCTTAAGCTATGGTAAACTAAAATTTGAGAATTTACTGCAATTCCGTTTTAACGGAGTGTAAGTGTGCACAACAAATTGCCGTTTACAGTTTAAATATGGTATACTGGTAAGGGGATATAATATGAAAGGCAAATTTATTACAATTGAAGGAACAGACGGTTCCGGAAAAAGCACCCAGATAGAGCTGCTTATGAGATATTTGGAAGACAAGGGGCTGGACGTTGTTTTTACACGCGAGCCTGGAGGAACCGGCATAAGCGAGAAAATAAGAGAAATAATACTTGATATAAACAACAAAAAAATGACCGGAACAACTGAGGCGCTTTTATATGCAGCGGCAAGAAGCCAGCATGTTGAGGAGAAAATAATTCCGGCCGTTAACTCTGGGAAAATAGTTATATGCGATAGGTTTGTTGATTCAAGCATTGCTTATCAGGGTGCGGCAAGAGGGCTTGGAGCTGATATGATAATGGATATAAACAGCTTTGCCCTTCATGGAATAATGCCGGATTTAACGCTGTTTTTTGATTTATCGCCTGAAAAGGGTATACTTAGAAAGAAAAATGAACGCGAGCTGGACAGGCTTGAGGCCGAAAAGCTGGAATTTCATAATAAGGTTTACGAAGGGTATAAAAGTCTGTGCGGGAAATACCCTGAAAGAATACAGCCTATTAACGCCGACCAGAGGGTTGAGGACGTTTTCGATAATGTAAGGAAGGCAATTGACGGCCTTCTTAAAGGAAAATACTATGTTTGATAAGATAACAGGAAATGAACAAATAATAAAAAGCATGAAAAGCGCCGTAAAAAACGGTATGGTTTCGCATGCCTATATTATAAGCGGGGCTGAGGGAAGCGGTAAAAGGCTGCTTGCGTCTGCATTTGCCAAAACGCTTTTATGTGAGGACGGCGGCGACGATGCCTGCGAAAAATGTACGTCCTGCCGTACCTTTGACGGCGGCAATAATCCCGATGCTGTTTATGTCTATCCGAAAAAGACCAAGGCGCTTTCCGTTGACGATGTAAGGGAGCAGGTAACCTCTGACGTGAATATAAAGCCGTACAGCCATAGGTATAAAATATATATAATACCCAAGGCGGATACCCTTACAATTCAGGCACAGAACGCTATACTTAAAACGCTTGAGGAGCCTCCGGGATACGCAGTATTCCTGCTGCTGGCAGAAAACACTGACGCGTTTCTTCCGACAATTCTGTCAAGATGCGTGGTGTTTAATATAAAGCCTCTTCCAACCGACAAGGTAAAGGACTATTTGATTGAAAACAGTATAGCGGATGATAAAAATGCCTCGGTGTTTGCCGAATACTCACAGGGAAGTATAGGAGCCGCCGTTAAGTTTGCAGCTTCGGAGGATTTTAATGAGCTTAGGAAAAAAGTAACAGGCGTGCTGAGAGACATGGGAAGGCTTTCATACTTTGAACTGACGGAGGCCGCTAAGGAACTGGAAAACTTTAAGGATTTAACCGACGTCACCGATATGATATATATGTGGTACAGGGATGTCCTTGTATATAAAACGACGGGAAGCGACAGGACGGTTATACAAAAGGATATGGTTTCGGCAGTAAGGGCCGAGGCGGAAAGAGTATCCTTTGACGGACTTTACCGCGTGCCGCCGTTAATAATGGAAACTAAAAAGCAGATAAAGCAGAACGTAAATTTCGTGTTTGCTTTGGAGATGCTTTTTATAAATATAAAAGGAGAGTTATCTGAATGATAGAGGTAATAGGAGTAAGGTTTAAAAAAGCCGGAAAGCTTTATTATTTCGACCCCGACGGGCTTAAAATAGAAGAAGGCAGCCATGCAATAGTCGAGACTGTAAGGGGTGTGGAATACGGCACGGTTATAAAAGGAAATACAATGGTAAATGACAGCGAGGTAATACAGCCGCTGAAAAAGGTTATAAGAGAGGCTACGCCCGAGGACGACGCCTGCGAAGAGGAGAACAGAAAAAAGGAAAAGGAAGCCTTTGAGATATGTGAGGAGAAAATAGCCAAGCACAGCCTCGACATGAAGCTGATTGACGTGGAGATTACGTTTGACCACAATAAGCTGATATTCTATTTCACTTCGGATGAGCGTGTGGATTTCCGCGAGCTTGTTAAGGAACTGGCGTCCGTATTCAGAACAAGGATTGAGCTTCGTCAGATAGGCGTTCGTGACGAGGCAAAAATGTTAAACGGTATCGGTATATGTGGCCGGGCACTTTGCTGCGCTACATTTTTGGGGGATTTCCAGCCGGTAAGCATTAAAATGGCCAAGGAACAGAGCCTTTCACTGAATCCAACAAAAATATCAGGCATATGCGGCAGGCTTATGTGCTGCCTGAAATACGAGGAGGATGTTTACGAGGAGCTTAATAAGAAAATGCCCAATGTGGGCGATATTATAAGCACGGTGGACGGCACAGGGGAAATACTTTCAACCAATGTTCTTATGCAGGTTGTAAAGGCCGCGGTCAGAAAAAAGGAAAATGACCCGCCGACAATTGATTTTTATTCCCTAAACGAAATAAATGTGCTTAAAACAAGGAAGCAGAAGAAGCACGACGAGCACGAGCATCTTGATACAAGCCTGGACGACTGACAAGCGGTGATATTTTTTGAATAAGTACAGATTTATAGATTTAATATACGATGTTTTAACAGAATCGGATATTCCTCTGTCCATTAAGGAAATATGGAAAATCGCTGAGGACAGAGGACTTACCAAAAAGGTTAATTCCTTAGGCAAAACGCCGTCCAAGTCAATGGGCTCGGCGCTGTATACAGATATAAAGTATAATGACAACAGCAAATTTATTCAGGTGAGCAAGGAGCCGCCGAAATTTTTTCTTAGGGTAAAGACCATAAATGAGGATGCGGTAAGGCTTGCCGACAGCAAAATTACCAGCTCCATAAAAATCAGGGAAAGAGACCTCCATAAGCTCCTTGCAACCTTTACATACGGAAGCCTTGATTTTAAGTGCAAATCAAAGACAATATACCACGAGTCCTCAAAAAAAGAGGCCAAGGGCAAAAACCGCTGGATACATCCCGATATGGTTGGCGTTTATTATCCTTTTATGGACTACGAGCCGTCTGTACTCAGTATGCAGTCGGTAATGGAAGAAAACCCGTATAAAATTTTTTCCTTTGAGCTTAAGATTGAGCTGAACTATTCTACACTGAGGGAATATTATTTCCAGGCTGTCTCCAACTCCAGTTGGGCCCATAAGGGCTATCTGGCTGTTTTGAAAATGGAGGACAGCGATGATTTTTATGATGAGCTAAGAAGGCTTAACAACGCCTTTGGAATTGGCATTATAAAAATAAATACCAAAAATGTCAGCCAGAGTGAAATTTTATTCCAGGCAAGGGAAAGGCTTAATCTGGACTGGGACACAATTAACAGGCTGGTTAAGGAGAACAAGGATTTTGAAAGCTTTATAGGAGACGTGCTTCTTGATTCGTCCAACAACGATAAAAGGCTTATCGGAAAATATGACGATATCTTCGGCAGTGACGAGGAGGCCTACGACTACTCCAAGGCCAAGGGCATAATTAATTATTTGGATTGATATTATGAATGTTGAAATTAAGGAATACGAGCGTGTGGACGACCTCCACAGAAACGGCTACATGATTATTCAGGACCCAAAACGCTTTTGCTTCGGCATAGATGCGGTAATTTTGAGTGGCTTTGCCGAGGTTAAAAAGGGCGAAAGGGTAATAGATTTATGTACGGGAACCGGGGTTATCCCTATTCTGCTTGAGGCTAAAACAGAGGGCGGGCATTTTACCGGCCTTGAGATACAGCCTGAAAGCGCTGAAATGGCAGTCCGCTCCGTACTGCTCAACAATTTGCAGGACAAGGTTACAATTGACCAGGGTGACGTTAAAAATACGGAGGCGCTTTACAGGGCCTCCTCATTTGATGTTGTGACGGTTAATCCGCCGTATATGAACGATGGGGGCGGGCTTAAAAACGGTTTCTCCCCGAAAACAATAGCAAGACACGAGGTGCTGTGCACGCTGGAGGATGTAATATCAGCCTCGGCAAGGCTTCTTGCACCGCAGGGCAGACTGTACATGGTGCACAGGCCGCACAGAATGACGGATATAATGGTAACATTGAGGAAATACAGGCTGGAGCCTAAACGGCTGAGGTTTGTCCATTCCTTTGCCGACAGGGAGCCGGTAATGGTGCTCATAGAGGCTGTTTCCAACGGCAGGCCGATGGTGAAGGTTATGCCTCCCCTTGTCGTTTACAAGGACGACAGGAGCTATACTGACGAGATTATGAAGATATACTATGAATAGGGTGAGTATTTTTGAGCGGAACATTATATTTATGCGCCACGCCGATAGGCAATCTGGGGGATATGACCCTCAGGGTAATTGAGATACTTAAAACCGTGGATATTATAGCCGCCGAGGATACAAGAAATACCATTAAGCTGCTTAACCACTTTGAAATAAAAACGCCGATGACAAGCTATCACCAGCATAACCTTGATACAAAGGGGTCTGTGCTCATAGAAAAGCTTAAGGAAGGCAAAAATATAGCGCTTGTTTCGGACGCCGGAATGCCGGGAATATCCGACCCGGGCGAGGATATGGCCAAAAGATGCCGCCTGGAGGGGATTCCCGTTACGATAGCCCCCGGAGCTTCTGCCGGAATATCCGCGCTGGTGCTTTCCGGAATGGACGCCAGAAGATATGTATTTGAGGGATTTCTTCCAACCGACAAAAAGGAAAGACAGTCGGTTTTGAAAAACCTTGAAAAGGAAACCAGGACAACTGTGTTCTATGAGGCGCCTCACCGGCTGACCGACACGCTTGCGGCGCTTATTAAAGCGGCGGGAGACAGGGAGGCGGCGGCAGTCAGAGAAATAACCAAACGCTATGAGGAGGTAAGGCACGACACCCTTACCGGACTTCTTCAATACTACAGGGACAATCCGCCTAAGGGAGAGTTTGTGATAGTTGTGGCTGGGATGAGCGAAAGTGCGCTCAGACAGGAGGAAATTGATGGCTGGCTTGGAATTTCAATTGAGGAGCACATGCAGAAATATATTTCAGAGGGAATGACCGAAAAGGAAGCCATGAAGAGGGTTTCTAAGGACAGGGGCGTTTCTAAAAGAGAAATTTACGCATATTTGAATAAGGACTGATAAAATGGAAGACAGAGAAAAGAGAACCTACGAGTTTTTGGATAAGCTGGGAATTAAATATGAAAGATACGAGCACGAACCGGTAATGACAATAGAAGAGGCTGCGGAGCTGGACAAAAAAATGGGACTTGAGATATGCAAAAACCTTTTTTTAAGCACTAGGCACAGCACAGAGTTTTATCTTCTGCTTATGCAGGGCTCTAAAAAATTTAATACAGGCAGGGTGTCAAAGCAAATAGGCGTACCAAGAATGACATTTGCGGACGATGTACATATGCTGGAGTTTTTAGACATACGCCCGGGAAGCGTAAGCCCGCTGGGACTTATAAACGATAAGGGCAATAATGTGGGGCTGCTTATAGATGAGGATGTGCTGGGCATGGACAAAATAGCGGTTCATCCTTGTGTAAATACCGCCACCCTCATTATTGAAACAGATGACCTGATTAAAAACATTCTGCCTGTGTGCGGTCATACATATACAAAAGTTACGGTTTAATTAGTTTGATAAAAAAGCCCCTGTGTATCAGGGACTTTTTTATATTTGAGCAAATATTTGATTTTATCTGCCATAAGCATTTACTTAGATAAAAATATATACTGTAGGCACACGCAGATTGCGCTGAAGCAATTATAATATTATGTACAGGTGGGTGTAAATAAAATTATCTGTTATGGGCAGATGAAGGAAGCTATTAAGGAAACAAAACTTTTCACACCTAATACATCAAAAGCTGAAATATATAAAAGTAGGGAGATAAGTAATGCGTACAAAATGGTCTGTTACCAGCGATTATGAGATATATAATAAAATAAAACAGTTATCTGTAATAACAAGAATACCTGTAAGCAAACTGCTTGACGAAGCAATTGAAGATTTATTAGTTAAACATAACTTTATTGAAAAAGTAAAAAGTGACTTTCCAAGTTGATTTTATATATAAAGATAAAGGAATTAACCGAGTGACGGATATCTATAAAATAGAAAATGAGGATGATGACTGGCGATATTAAAGAAATGATTAATGTCATGCAGGATATTTATAATACATTCAATACAGGATTTGATAAATTGGATGCAAGATTTGTTGATATGAACGAACGCCTTTCTAAAATTGAAGCTGTTCAGAACACTACTAATAAAAACATTGATTTGTTGGTGCAGGGCTATAGTCCTATTACTGAAAAGCTCAACTCACTGTCAGAGGATATGGAAGTAGTGAAATTTGATGTCGACATTGTTAAAAAGGTCGTTACAACTCACTCCACTGAACTGAAACAATTAAGAAAAGCTAATTAAATGCATATCAATACAAATAAGGACAGTAAAGGCTACTGTCCTTTTATTATGAGGTTAATCTTTTAGCGCTTAATCATAAAGATTTCAGATTTTATTGAATATTCATATATTTCGTGTATAATAATCAAATGAGAGGAGTTGAAGTATATGCTTGAAAAATTTGCATCGCTCAGCCTGTACAATTATTTTTATGCCGCAGTGCTTGCGTTTTTTATAACCTATATAATTACAAAGTTTATCAGGTTTAAAAAAGTGGTAAACAGCAGTGACGAGCTTTCTATGGACGTAAAAAACATAGACAAAAACTCCGTAATGGAGCGCTGTACAAAATTGTTTCCCATAGAGACGGTTGTTTTTCAGGGGGACGTATTTAAAAGAGGCATGAAGGTAAAAATAACAACCATGCAGAAAAAGGTTTTTCAGGGAGAGTTTGTTGGCAAAAACGATTTGGACATTATCTGCATTGTGACCAGAGAGCATATAATTGCACATGAAATCAAAAAGATAACCCAGATGGTATCCTTAGATGAAAAGAAATTAGACTGACAGAGGTGTTTTATGAACAACGTATACATTCCGGAAGGATATGAGTGCCCCCTCACCATATATGAGATGCAGAGGGCAATTGATTTTATAAAAAAAGTATTTCCCTACCGCCTGAGCAGCGAGCTGAACCTTAAAAGGGTTTCCGCGCCGCTTTTTGTTGACGAGGCGTCGGGACTTAACGACAATCTTAACGGCTATGAAAGGGCAGTAAGCTTTGATGTGCCGGCGGCCGGAAAAAACGGACAGGTCGTACACTCGCTTGCTAAGTGGAAGCGTTATGCGCTTAAGCGCTATGACTTCTACGAGGGCAAGGGCCTTTATACCGATATGAACGCCATAAGGCGCGACGAGGAGCTTGATAATATCCACTCCATTTACGTAGACCAGTGGGATTGGGAAAAAATTATAAAAAAAGAGGACAGAAACATTGAGTACCTCAAGGAAACCGTACAGAAAATTGTTGACGCGGTATGTGATACATGGGGGCAGCTTAAAAATGAGTTCCCTGTGCTTTCTACACAGCTCAGCAGAGAGATAAAATTTATTACAAGCCAGGAGCTTGAAGATATGTACCCGTCCCTTACGCCATCCGAGAGGGAAACCGAGATAGTTAAGGAATACAAGACGGTATTTCTTATGCAGATTGGCGGAAAGCTTAAATCAGGCAAGCCGCACGACGGAAGGGCGCCGGATTATGACGACTGGGAGCTTAACGGTGACATACTTTTCTGGAATGACCTGCTTAAGAGGGCGTTTGAGATTTCTTCAATGGGTATTAGGGTTGATGAGAAATCGCTGGACAGGCAGCTTACAATTTCCGGCTGTGACGACAGAAGAACTCTTCCATTTCATAAATCCTTATTAAACGGAGAGCTTCCGCTTACAATGGGCGGGGGTATAGGCCAGTCAAGACTTTGCATGCTTATGATAGGCACTGCCCATATAGGTGAGGTTCATGCGAGCATGTGGGATGAAGCGACTAAAGAGGCCTGCGAAAAAGCTGGTATTATGCTGTTATAAAATCAAATAATTTGCTGGAGAATTTTTTACGTTTCTCCGGCATTTTTTAATTGACAATTAAAATATATTACTGTATAGTTGTATTAAGTGATTAATACAACTATACAAATGCGGAAAAGACAGGGGTGTAATCAATGAAGTATTTAAAATTTATAGCAGTCTGCGCAATGTCGGTATCCATGCTCAGCGGCTGTGTATACTACAATAACGGAGGAGGCAGACCGTTAACAAACGAGGAAAAGGAAGAGGTAAAGCAGGCCGTTGACGAGGCTAAGGACGCTGCCAAAGAAGCAGGCAGGGAGGTCAGCAGTATACTTGAGGACGTAAAAAATCAGCTGAATGAAGAAATGGAAAAGGTTGACTGGGCAGAGGAGCTGTTTTCAGATTACTATCCGGGAGATCAAAAACCGCTGAGGATTATACGTATGAAGGCAGAGGATTCATACTCATCATCTAAAGAGGAAAAAACAAATTCAGTCGATATAGATGATGTCGAGGGCTTTATTAACGATATAGACGTAGATAAATGGGAGGACAGGGAAACTGTTCCGGCAGAGCAGGAGGCTGAATATGTATATCTGGTACAGCAGGAGGCCACAACTACAGTTCTTCAGGACAACACGGGAAGATACTTGGAAATCGCCAAAATAACCACATATAAGGACTCGAATTATGTTACGGTAACGGTTCTGGATGCACTGACAGATAATTTGGCCGGCATTATGCCTGAGAACTGGTTTACGTCAGTCTATGAGGTGCCTTCGGATACAGCCGATTATCTGAGAAAATAAAAGGAGGAATAGTATGAGACTGAAAATATTTACTGCAGCTCTGCTTGGCGCAACTATGCTGTGTTCATCAACCGCTTTTGCCGCGGAGCTGGACACTAAGGCGAAAACAGAGGATTTAAATTACCTTTATGAAACGCTTAAATCGGTTCACCCTGATATTTTCTATAATAACACGGAGGAAAGGTTCCTTGAAAAAAAGGCTGAAATAGAGCAGAGGCTTGACGGAACGAGCGACCTTGAGTTTGTTATTGACCTTCAGTCCCTCGTATCGCTTGTAGGGGACTCGCATACTAAAATATCAATAGGCGCTGATAAAGCACATTTATTTCCTGTTAACATGGCTGAATATGACGGTAAATGGACGCTTGTACTGGCTCCTGAGGAATACAGGGAGTGCCTGGGAATGGAGATAGACACTATTGCGGGTCTTCCAATAGACGAGCTGTGCCAAAAATTCAGCGCCCTATTCAGCAGTGACAACAGTGACAATCTCAAATACCAGTTCTCAAAAAACTTTTACGTTCAGGAGTTTTTGGAGTATCTGAACGTAATAAAGGACGGAGAGCCCCTCAAACTGACAGTCCATAATGAGAACGGTGATAAAATTGAGCTGTCAGTAAGCTCATTTGCTTATGAGGATATAAACAATGTGAAATTTGCTAAGATAACGGACCTTGTAAAGGGAGTTCCGGCTACTGAATACGACGGGGACAAATATTATTTTGCCAAGCCGCTAAATGAAACGGCATACTACATTCAGTATAACAGATGCATGGAGGACCCCAATTCTCCAATAGCGGATTTTGAAAAGCAGGTTCATACAGACTTAAACAGCGGTGCATATACGCAGATACTCATTGATTTAAGGAATAACGGCGGCGGCTCAGACGGAGTTATACAGCCTACGCTCAAAATTATCAAGGACTACGCAGATAAAAACAATGCCGCAGTTTACGGCCTGATTGGACAGAGAACATTTTCGTCGGCTATTATAAATTCCGTTATGATTAAGGAAATGGGCGGTTATCTTGTGGGGGTTCCCACAAGCGGAAGCGTAAACCATTTTGGAGAGGTAGGAAGCTTTAATCTGCCAAACAGCGGAATCAGGGTAAGCTACTCAAATAAGATGATTTGGCTTGGCGATTATTTGGACGCCGCCCAGGGCTATGGTATAGAATCCCTTAAGCCGGATTTGACCGTATACGAAAGCCTTGAGGATTATTTAAACGGTATTGACACAGTTGTGGAGACTGTTTTGAAAAATCCGGAAATACATGAATACAGCAGCGGAAAGCCTTTGTATCTAACAAGAGGCAGGCTTGTAACATATCTTTATGAGATTGCAGCGGAGGCGGGAAAGGGCGGATATGAGGGCGTTTCGAACTTTTATGACGTTTTCCCTTTCGCAGAAAATTATGACGCCGTATGCTGGGCTGAAAAGAATAACATTATAAGCGGTGTAAGCGAGGAGGAATTCGGCCCCTCTAAGCTTGTGACAAGGGAGGCTGCTGCGGTTATAATCGACAGGTTTATGGACTTTATGGAAGCGGATTTGCAGGCAGGAAAGGCTGAGCTTTCCGACTCCGACAAAATAAGCGGCTGGGCGGAGCAGTCCGTGAATAAAGCTGTATCAGCCGGAATTATTGAAACGCAGAACGGGGCGTTTAATCCAAGCGGAAATATAAGCGAGGAGGACGGCAGGCTGCTCGCGCAAAGAGTAAAGGATTTGGTTCACGCATAATAAAAAGCTCCTGTTTGAATTATTCAAACAGGAGCTTTTATTTTTATTCAGTTTCACTCATTTCATCAATGAGCTTGTTTTTAAGGTCAATAAGCTTATCAGAAAGGTCCACTGGAACAATATGAGGATTGGCAAGACGCCTGTGCTCGTCCCAAAGGGTTTCAAGCTCCTTCTGACAGTAGGAGCGTATATCCTTGACGGAAGGGGATTTGTATACGCACTCGCCGTTAATAAATACAGGAACCAAAAGCTCTCTGATTGTATATTCTCCCGGCTTAAGTATCATCTTTTTCCATTTAGCCATATGGTCGAAAAGCTTAATTCTTTCGTCCTGACTGTAATGCTCCTCCTCAAGACAGATAAGGTCAGCCTTGATTTTACCCGTTGATTTATCATAGAAGCGGATAATCTTCTTAATTCCGGGATTTGTTACCTTTGACGGATTGTTGCTGAGCTTTATTTTGGGAATAAAGGCTCCGTTGCCGTCGCTTTCGGCAGCAAGCTTATATACCCCGCCGAAGGAAGGGCAGTCATCAGAGGTAATAAGCTTCGTGCCTACGCCCCAGTTGTTTATTTTAGCGCCCTGTAGCTTAAGGCTCATTATAAGGTTCTCGTCAAGGTCGCTGGATGCCGTTATTTTAGCGTCCGTAAAGCCGGCCTCATCAAGCATTTTTCTTGCCTTCTTTGAAAGATAGGCAAGGTCTCCGCTGTCAAGGCGGATGCCGTAATTTTTGAGCTCTATGCCTGCGGCTTTCATTTCCTGCATAACCTTTATCGCGTTTGGAACGCCGGAACGCAGCGTATCATAGGTATCAACAAGGAAGGTACACGCCTCGGGGAAGGTCTGGGCATAGTGCCTAAAGGCCTCAAGCTCCGAGGGGAAGCTCATCACCCAGCTATGGGCATGGGTTCCAAGCACAGGCACGTCAAACAATTTTCCGGTAAGCACGTTGCTTGTGCCAGCGCAGCCGCCGATTACAGCAGCCCTCGCGCCATATATTCCGGCGTCGGGTCCCTGCGCGCGGCGAAGACCAAATTCCATAACGGCGTCGCCGCCGGCGGCCCATACAACGCGGGCTGCCTTTGTGGCTATAAGCGACTGATGGTTTATAATGTTAAGCACTGCCGCCTCTACTATCTGCGCTTCCATAATGGGTGCTGTTACCCTTATAAGCGGCTCTGTGGGAAATACGATTGTTCCCTCAGGTATTGCGTATATGTCACCTGTGAATTTAAAGGTTTTAAGGTAATTCAGAAATTCATTTGAAAAGGTATTCATTGAACGCAGATATTCAATATCGCTGTCTGAAAACCTGAGATTTTTAATATAATCTATTACCTGCTCCAATCCTGCGACAATTGCAAATCCGTTGCCAGAAGGATTTACACGGTAAAAAACATCAAAGACTACTGTCTTGTCATTGCCGGCGTCAAAGTAGCCCTGCATCATTGTCAGTTCATAAAAGTCGGTCAGCAGCGACATTGTTTCGAAATTCATTTGTATAACATCCCTTCATTTGTATATACACTCGATTATACACCATTTTAAAGAGAATTAACATAAAAAATCAATGAAAAATTACCTTATATGCGGTCTCTTTCGTCCAAATTTTCAAAGTGGACATAATCGCTGTCAACTGTTATTGTTATTTTGCCGTTACTGCATTCATCGGAGATTTCCTTCAGCTTTTTAACCGCGTCGGATTTTTTCATTTTTAAAATAACGTCAATATCCTCGCTGTACCAGTAGCTGTTTACTTTATCTGCAAAGTCAGACAGCGCCTTATCCCGTTCTCCTATTGTTATAAGGCCCTTGTCCTCAATATGATAGTTCATTTCAAAATACAGGCGGCACCAGCCGTATGCACCGCCCTGGGAAGCTTCCCTGTACAAATCAAAGCTTCCAAAGGAAGGGTCTTTCTCTGAGGTGCCGTTGTTTATGCTGTTTACATACATGGCGTTTTCGGTGTTGGAGGCAATAAACGTAACCTTTACAAATTCCTCCTGCTCAGGAGAAAGGCTTACCAGAAAATCATCATGGACGGCGCCCTCCAGTATTCTGTCGTGCCTGTCATAGCTTTCGTTGGACCAGTCCAGCAGCAGACGGTTAAAGGCCTCTACAGACATGCTTTTATAGCCGGGAGTCATTAGCGCAAACAGGGAGGCGTAATCCTCCTCGTCGGCATAGGGGATGTTGCTCAGCTCATAATCATAGTCGGCTGTTTCCTTAGTTCTTATTTCATCCCAATACTGCTGGTTATCAGCCTTTTTAAGTCCAGCAAGCCTTCCGTTTTCGTAAACGGCTTCAAGCTCAACCGCGCCGGGGGAATAGCCTCCAGTTCCCATATGGTCTGTTATCCATTCTCCGGTAGTACTGTTGTAAATACCGCGTACCTCTGTGTTTTCAAAGTACATTTTAAACTTAGGATCACCGTTTGTATTCTCAACGCTGTAGGTTAAGCCAAAGGGGGCAAATTGAGCCAGCTCTGTTTCCAATTGCTCATTTATCTGTCCTATAGTTTCATCAGATGCGCCATCCTGATAGGTAAAAGGGGTACAGGATACATAAACTAATGAAATTTGCAGACCGTTTTTTGAGTATTTTTCAGCTAGATTGAGTATTTCCATAGTTCCGGCTTCGGTCATGCTATCCTGGCTTTGCAGTGTGTCAGCGGAAAGAGTTCTCATAAATTCAGATACTCCCTCTGACAGGCCGTTCCATGCGTCTTCATATTCTCCGACAGTCAGTGTATCAGGATTTTCTATTTCAAAGGTCACAGCATATTCAATGCTAACCGGTTCATTTTTGCCCCTTGCTTCAACATATCCGCCGAAATCCCTCGATTCCCATCTTTCAGCCGTAAGAGGCTCAAGCACATAAAAATAGAATGCGGAGGTTTTATTGGTATCTCTCATGTCAAAGAACTGCTCGTTTTGGGAAAAGCGCTCAAGCAATTCATGGTACTGTTCAGTGTCAGTCATTGTCCATACCCTGTTTTGATATTCCGAAACTGTCATGCTTTTATAGCCGTCAAAGTGCAGGGCTGAAAGCTTAGAATATTCCTCGTCAGTAAAATCCGTGTTTGGTATGGCAGGCAGAGAATTATTATTTGATGAGGTTGCAAAAACAACCGATACAGCCGCAATTAAGGCCACTGCCGTTATTACGGCGATTAGAGAAGCTCTTTTTGTTTTCATAACCGCGGTTATTCTATTCTCAATGGCGTTTTTGCTGAAGCCGCTGCACAATGGGTTAAAGCCGCTCTGCTTTTCCTCCATACTGATAAGCGCAAGGGCATATGAAGAACGGGTCTCTTCCCCGAAAAGTCTCACAACCGCCTCATCGCAGGCAAGTTCCATATCGCGGTTAGCCAGAATATACATGACCCATACCATAGGATTAAACCAGTGCAGACAAAGCGCAAGTATTAAAATCAACTTGACAGCCGAGTCAAACCTCCTTATGTGGATATATTCATGGGCAAAAACATAGTTAAGCTGGTCTGCATTTTTCCAGTCGGTATTTGCCGGCATTAATATTACGGGTCTGAGTATTCCGTAAGAAAGCGGCGCCGAAATTCCATTGGACTGCCTGACATCAATTTTACGGCTTATACTGTGGTTTTTAAGCCAATCATCGCAGAACTCATTTTTTACCGGAAGCGACATACTGAATTCTCTTTTAAGGCGTATATATGATACTGCAAAAATAATCGCAAGCAGTATTGCTCCGGCTGCCCATACGACGTACCAAGGCGATATTAAGGAACCTTCGTATGCCGGAGCGGGCTTGTCCGGTATACCGGACAAAAGCCTTGCCGCCGGTGCGGCTGTATATGGCACGGCTTTATCAACAAGGGTATATGCGCTTAAGCCGGACGGGACTGAAAACGGCAGTAAAAGGCGCAGAAGCGCCACGGCCCAAAGAACAAGGAAGGTTCTTTTGGGAAGCCTGTTTATTAACAGAGCCCTTACACATACTATTACAAAAATCAGTACCGCTCCTGAAATACTCATTTTAACCATGTTCATCTTTTATCCCTCATTCCAAGTCCCTGACTATATTTTTCAGCTTTTCAATTTCAGTTTTTGAAAGTTTTTTTCTGCTTATCAGCGCCGAAAAAAGCTTATCCGCAGAGCCGTCGTATATTTTATTTATAAGCTCGTCCGTTTCAGCCGCCTGTACGGCCTCCTTAGGTATAAGGGCATGGCACATAAAATTCGGTTCGCTGCGCTCAATAGCTCCCTTTTTAATGCACCGCTTAATTATGGTATAGGTTGTGTTCATGTTCCAGCCGGTTTCATCTTTTAAAACGTCTGAGATATATTTGGCGGTTTTATCCCCCTCCTTCCATAAAACGTCCATTACCTTTAATTCAGAATCAAACAGCTTAATATCCATTTTTTTCAGCATCTCCTTTTCACAGCATAAACTACTGGAGTAGTATAATTAGACACTACCACAGTAGTGTAAAAATGTCAACACTACTGTTTCATAGAAAAAGAATATATTAAGCCGATTTGGGCAAATATTTATATAAAAGAAACAGTTTTAAGTCTTTACAAAAAATATTCGGTAATGTATAATACCTAATTGTCGGAATAGTAATATTCCCTAATTTAAAAGACAAACGCTTTGATGCGGACAGTAGGTATGCTTTTAGGTTTCAGCGAATACGGGATGGTGCAAGCCGTTTACTTAATGTGTATCGAAAATCACCGCTGAGCGGTCCGGTGAAATAACAGTAGCCAGGAACGTTTCCCTACGTTATAGGGGCATGTATAATTATTGTTATACGGTTCGAGGTGGACGTTATAATAAACGTCAAATCAGGTGGTACCGCGGAGAGTAAGGCTCATTCGTCCTGTTTAAGGATGTGAGCCTTTTTTTATTGTAGCTGTAAGCCATGCAGTCGTTTAGCTTTAAACAGACCGCACGTGCTTGCACAATGCAGGCTGTTTAAAGCTAAACGAGTATACGGCGACAGCCGATACCGAAACGGAGCGAGAGCGGCGTTGAGGTAAAGTATGGCGTCAGGCGAGCAAAGGGAAACCTGCGACAGCCGATACCGAAACGAAGCGGGAGCGGCGTTGAGGTAAAGCATAGCGTAAGACAGTCAAAGCAGGTAAGGCAAGCCGGCTGAAACGCATGGTCAAAAACCACTATTATATTGGAGGTAAACGAGATGTTATACGAAAAAGTGTCCACTGACCTTAATTTCGTGGACAGGGAGCAGAAGGTTCTTGATTTCTGGAAACAGAATGAAATTTTCAAAAAAAGTATAAAGCTGAGAGAAGGCAATCCGAGATTTACATGGATTGAGGGCCCTCCTACAGCTAATGGTAAACCCCATATCGGACATGTGGAGACAAGGTCTATCAAGGACCTTATACTGCGCTACCGTGTTATGAAGGGCTATGATGTGCTTCGTAAGGGAGGATGGGATACCCACGGACTTCCTGTTGAGCTTGAGGTTGAGAAGCAGCTTGGAATAAGCGGGAAACCGCAGATTGAGAAATACGGCGTTGAGCCTTTCATTAAAAAATGCAAGGAAAGCGTTTGGAAATACAGTACGGAATGGGAAGAAATGAGCGACCGTGTTGCTTTTTGGGCTGACATGGAGGACCCATACGTAACATACCATGACACATATATTGAGTCAGAATGGTGGGCTCTTAAAAAGATTTGGGAAAAGGGACTTCTCTATAAAGGCCATAAGGTAGTGCCTTACTGTCCCAGATGCGGAACGGCTCTTTCAAGCCATGAGGTTGCACAGGGCTATAAGGATGTCAAGGAGCTTTCCGTATACGCTAAGTTCCCTGTCGTAGGAAAGGAAAACGAATATATCCTTGCGTGGACAACAACACCCTGGACACTTCCATCCAATGTTGCCCTTGTTGTAAACGCACATGAGGACTATGTAAAGGTAAGCTATAAGGGCGAGGTTCTTATATTCGCCAAGGCCCTTGTTGAAACACTGCTTAAGGAGGATTATGAAATCCTCGAAACCTTTAAGGGCGCTGACCTTCAGGGAATAAGGTATAAATGCCTTTTTGATTTCCTTGACGACGACCCTACGGGCTTTTACGTTGTTACAGACGACTATGTAACACTTACAGACGGTACTGGAGTAGTTCATACAGCGCCTGCCTTTGGTGAGGACGACTACAGGGTAGGAAGAGCTTTCGGGCTTCCCTTCCGTCAGTATGTTGATACACAGGGTAACTTTACAGGCGAGGTTAAACCGTGGGCCGGCAAGTTTGTCAAGGACTGCGATAAGCCTATTATTGAATATCTGAAGGAACAGGGACTTCTTTTTGCGGCCGTTCCCTTTGAGCACAGCTATCCTTTCTGCTGGAGATGCGACACACCGCTTCTTTACTATGCTAGAAGCACATGGTTTATTGAAATGACCAAGGTGCGTGACAAGCTTGTTGCTAACAATGAGACAATCGAGTGGTATCCTGATAATATCAAGCACGGCCGCTTTGGAAAATTTATTGAAAATGTAATTGACTGGGGCTTAAGCCGTGAGCGTTACTGGGGAACACCGCTTCCTGTATGGGAATGCGAATGCGGATATTTCCATACAATCGGCAGCGTTGAGGAGCTTCGCAGTATGTCGGATGACTGCCCTGAGGAACTGGAGCTTCATAAGCCCTATATTGACGCGGTTCATATCAAATGCCCTAAATGCGGTAAACAGATGACGCGTGTTCCGGAGGTTATTGACTGCTGGTTCGATTCAGGCTCAGCGCCCTTCGCACAGTGGCACTATCCATTTGAGAATAAGGAAATATTTGAAAAACGTTTCCCGGCAGACTTCATTACAGAGGCTGTTGACCAGACAAGAGGCTGGTTCTACTCAATGCTGGCTGTATCAACTCTTGTATTTGATACAACATCATATACGCACTGTATGTCTATGGGACACGTCCTTGACAAATACGGTATTAAAATGAGCAAGCATAAGGGCAATGTTGTTGACCCCTGGGATGTAATGAACAAACAGGGCGCGGACGCTATCCGCTGGTATTTCTATGTAAACTCGGCTCCTTGGCTTCCCTGCCGATTTGACGATGAGGCTGTTGACGAGTCGCAGAGAAAGTTCATGGGTACGTTCTGGAACACATACGCTTTCTATGTGCTTTACGCAAATATAGATAATTTTAATCCTATGGAGTATAAGCTGGAGTATGACAAGCTTCCTCCTATGGACAGATGGATACTTTCAAAGCTCCAGACACTTGTAAAATATGTGGATGAATGCCTGTTCTCATACAAAATTACAGAGCCTGCAAGAGCGCTTCAGAGCTTTGTTGACGATATGAGCAACTGGTATGTAAGAAGAAGCCGTGAGCGTTTCTGGGCAAGCGGAATGCCTCAGGATAAAATCAACGCTTACATGACGCTTTACACAGTACTTTCTACTTTGTCTAAGGTTGCCGCTCCGTTTACACCTTATATAGCGGAAGAAATCTATAGAAACATTGTGGTTAAGGTTGACAGTACGGTTCCCGAAAGCGTACATCTGTGTGATTTCCCGGCCGCAAACGAGGAATGGATTGACAAGGAGCTTGAGGAAAATATGGACCTTGTTCTTGACATTGTTGTTCTCGGACGTGCCGCAAGAAACGAAGCGAATATTAAAAACAGGCAGCCGATCGGCCTTATGTATGTAAGAGCTGAAAGAACGCTTCCCGAAATGTACGCTGAAATCGTCCTTGACGAGCTCAATGTAAAGAAAATTCAGTTTACAGACGATGTGGAGGGCTTTGTAACCTACAAATTCAAACCCCAGCTTCGTACACTGGGACCTAAATTCGGCAAGCTTGTGCCTAAAATCGGCGCTGCGCTTGGTGAGGTAGACGGAACTGCGTTTATGAACGAGCTTAGGGCAAACGGAAAGGTTACCCTTGTTATCGAGGGAACAGAGGTAGAGCTTGAGGAAGGCGATCTGCTTATCGAGACTGCGCAGAAGGAAGGCCATATTTCTGTAGAGGATAACGGAGTTACCGTCGTTATGGATACAAACCTTACGGAAGAGCTTATTGAGGAAGGCTTTGTAAGAGAAATTGTAAGCAAAGTACAGACAATGCGTAAGGAAGCCGGCTTTGAAGTGCTTGACAGAATTGCTGTTTATCATAAAGACAGCGATAAGGTCGCCGGAGTAATTGAACGCAATAAGGAAAGCATTATGAGCGATGTTCTTGCCTTGGAAATGACAGAGGGCGAGGGCGAAGGCTATACTAAGGAATGGAACATTAACGGTGAGAAGGTAACACTTACGGTTAAGAAGATGTAATATAAACAGGCCGGCGGATTTTCCGCCGGCCTGTTTTATAAATATGAATAAGATAGATACCTAAGGCCGTGATATTTTTAGGGCCTCATCTAGGCTTTACCATGGAAACCAAGGTCTCAAATCTTTTCTGAGACGGCAGACCTGAAATTTTTTCTTTAGGGGGAAAGCCCTTGTCAAATTCCTCAGCCTCAACCACGTCAAACTCAAAAACCTTATCCTCTATAAACCGGCCGTCACAGTCTGCCAGTGCGCCTTCTTTCAATTCCAAAGCCTGAAGGGCGGCGGCATACATATTGTCGGCTGTGCCTATGCCGTATTTTTCAGCGGGAACAAACCCAAAACGGCAGTAGTAATTAGGGTCGCCCATTATGAGAACAGCGTTGCAGCCCATTTCCTTCGCTTTTAAAAGGCTGTGCTTTATTAAGGCGCTTCCGATTCCTCGGCTCTGATATTTGGGAAGCACTGCAAGAGGGCCGAAGCATAAAACCCGAATTTCTTTTTGGTTGTCACAAAGGATTTTTGCTTCAGTATACATGATGCTTCCTGCGATTTCGCCGTTGATTTCTGCCGCAAAATCCAGTTCCTTTATAAAGGAACTGCTTGTACGCATTATATGTGCCAGATAGTGCTCAGTACAGCCCTCGCAATAATGGTTGAAAAAGGCCTCACGTATTACATGCTCGACGGCACTGTAATCATCGGGCGTTTCGTTTCTAATTACAAGACCGTCAGAGGCGCTTTCCCTGGTAACGAAAGTAAATTTTATGTCGTCTGCTGCCAAGGTAAGATAGCGAAGTCCCTTGCCGTTAACCATGGCGTGATACTCTGTCTTTCCGTTATTATAAACAAATTCATCATAAAGCCATGAACAACCGTCAATACCCTCGTCTTCTAAAACTTCCGCATTTATATACCTGACTTCTTTGCAGGAGCTGCTGTAAAAATCGGGTTCAAATTCTATTACATAATCTTTCCCATCCCAATGGTGGGAAATTATTTCATTGTCATGAAAACCATATTTTTCAATTATAGCCTGCGGAAAATGATCTTTGATTGTTTCAAAGTATTCCATATAGTCGGAATGAGCCTGTTTTACACGCCTTTTGCATTCAAGACTGTATGCCTCTATTTTGTCATAAACTTCCTTTGAAACATAACCCAGGGCAAGAATTCTTAAATCAGCAATTTCTTTGAGTATGGTTTCCGGAAATTTCTTTTTCAATATAGAGAGAGACAATTTATAACTTCTTTCAAAGTCATTGGTGATTTTTTTCTCATCGTATACATAGGGTACAAAGCTGTCATGCAGCTTTCTATTATTTTCTACCATTTGAAGGCGGATATCCTCTAACTCATGTTCAGTATATAATTCCTTTGCTAAACCGACCTGCCTGCCGTCCTTAGATGGCATTATTTTAGGAGCCTCAATTTTTTTATCAAGGGGATAAACAATATCGGCGGTAAGAAGGGACTTAAGTTTTTTATCTACAAGTTCTGTTTCCAAATCTTCATTATATCGGTAATGGAAGTATTCTTCTGAAAAGGTCTCAGCTCGTTTTTCAATTTTAAGTCCGAAGGTCAGGTCGGTATGCTGCATCATTTCGTAAATTTCTTTAGTGAAAAATTTCATTTGTATACCTCCAGTTAAATATGACTTTTTTTAATTCTACTATACATATTTTGGCATAACAACATTCTGTGAATTTGTTAAGAAATTTTT
This sequence comes from uncultured Eubacteriales bacterium, assembly GCA_900546215.1. GTDB lineage: Bacteria > Bacillota > Clostridia > Lachnospirales > Anaerotignaceae > Metalachnospira. The sequence goes on from URCD01000002.1 coordinate 27,358, forward strand.
AGAAAAAATTTTTCGCCAAACTTCGCATTTTTATGCTTTTTATGGTATAGTAAATCTATATAGACTTATTTATTTGGAGGGGTGTTTATGAACAGGAAAGCGGCACTGTTTCTTGCGGCTGTAATGGCGGCTGGTTCTGCTGTCAGCGTTACAGCGGCAGAAACGTTTGCAGATATAAATGATGTGCCTTGGGGAGGTGCCCAGGCGTACATAAACAGCGTGTATCAAAACGGACTTATGGTCGGAGACGTAAACGACAACGGAGAAAGGGTTTTCCGCGCCAAGGACAGTATATCCTATAATGAGACTGTACAGCTTGTTTACAGCCTTTCGGGAGAGAAGGCAAGCGACGAGACAATAAATAAATGGGCAGAGGACATGAGAAAAAACAATATTCCCAGATGGGCATATGACTGCGTTTCCTACGCGCTGGAAAACGGAATCATCTCACGCACAAATATAGCCTCTTTTATGAACCTTGACGGAACGGCAAGAAATGCCACCAGAGAGGATACAGCATATATTTTCGGTAAATTCCTGGAGAAAAAGGGTCAAAAGGCGTCAGCCGGAGCAAAGGGCTTTGCGGATGTTAATAAAATATCGACCGTATGCCAGCCGTATGTAAGCCTGCTGTCAAGTCTTGGCATAATTGTCGGAGACGAAAACAATAATTTCAATCCGAATAATACGGTAAACAGAGCTGAAATGGCTGTTATAGCCACAAAGACCAGCAGCATCCTTAAGGACATAGAGGAGGAGCCTGTACACAGCGAAAAGCCGCAGAGTGATTATTCGGGATATATAAACAATGTAACCGATACTTCAATACAGATTTACACCTTCGACGGAAACAGCGTAATTCTTGACAGGGCATGGAATTCGCAGTTTTATCTTGACGGCGAGGAAATAAGCACAAGGGGTATTTATTCCCTTACCTCCAACGGAATACTTGTAAAGGCCAATGTATACGTTAACTCCGATGGCATCGCAATGGAAATTTACTGTACAAGGGCTGAGGTTGAAGGACGCGTGGCAGATGTTGGTTTTAAAGCCGGAAGGTATAAAAAAGGCAGCAAACGGATTCCTTATGCTTTTTATACAGTAACAATAACATATGCAAACGGACTCAGCCGCTCATATAGAATCGATGATGATACGGATTTTTATTATGACGATGAAGAGATAGATGTTGAAGAGTTTCAGGAGCTTATCGGAAAATCCCTTCCTGATGTGAAGGAAGACGATGAGATTGTGGCAGAATGTATAGCTGACGGGTTTGAGATACTAAAGGTATGGGAACCTGATAAAGATGATGAAGAAAAATATTTGAATATATATGGAGTTGCCGAAGCAGAATTCAACGATGAATACTACGTTTATCCGCAGGCTGCAATTAAAGAACTGCATATGTACAGCATTATGCTTGAAGAGGCTGTTATTTCAGAAATTAACGGTGAAAAGGTAACTGTTCTTGATGATGAGGGACGTGAGTTTGAATATAAATTTGCGGACAACGCCAGATACTATGTTGACGGCAAAAAGAAAAGGCTTACAGATTTTAAGAAGGCTGTAAGGCTTAACTATTCAACGGTTACTATAAAATATGACAATGACGGATATATTACCCATATGTACGCTGAAACGAAGTAATTTAAAACAGGCTGAAAAAGCCTGTTTTTTGTTGCATAAATATTGAATATCAGCAGTGACTGTGCTATATTCAAGAAAGTTTCATACTTGAGTCTGGACTTCGGAGGGATAACTCGAAAACAATCGGTTTATGGCATACTCTTGCAGGTCAGCATATTTGATTTATAAGGGCTAATATGATACAATTATCGCACAAGTGAGGGGAATTAAAATGAAAGCGGTTTACTATATATGCAATAATAAGAACTGGGGGCATGTGGCCTCTATAGTATGGGAGCTTCTTGAAAGAGAAGGCTGTTTTCAGAAAAAGGCAGACTTTGAATTCGATGGCAGGGAAGTTTATATTTATGAAAAGGACGGAAACGAATATTATTTCGTTCCCACGGAAATAGCCCTGTGCCTTGACTATGATAGGTATCTGCCATATATGAATAAATATTTCTCTGACTTTGATATGTCTGCCATGGTAACATGGCATGAAGGCGCGAACTCACCTGAAAGGGTGCTGACGGTTCATTCGCTTGGAGACATGAATTCCGGAGCATTTGACGTTATTGACACAAAATTTATGCATAATCTTTTGAGGGGCTACAAGCAGGAAAAGGACAAGCTTGGCCTTGAGGATTTTACGGTGGCGACAGAGGCCACGCACTGGTCAGGAGCGCACAGCGACGAAGCTGACCCGACGCTTCTTCTTCAATACAAGGTTCCAATGGTTGATATTGAGGTTGGAAGCGAGGAGGAAAGCTGGACCAATGAGAAGGCGTGCCTTGCACTTGCCAGAACGCTGACGCATGTATTTGATAATGACGGCAAGAGAATACATAACATACTTTGTGTGGGAGGCGTTCACTTTGACCCCAATTATGCCGAAGCTGCTTTTGCAGACTGGGGAGACAATGAATGCTTTGGCGTAAGCCATATATTGGCCAATCAGTGGCTTGTTTCAGGGCAGTATGAAAATGAGGACGGCTTCAAAAGGGCCTGTGACTGTGTTGAGGCAATCAGAGGAGGTATCGAGGCTATAGCCTTCCATGACAAGCTTAAGGGCTGTTATAAGGATTTGGTAAGAAAGCTGGGAGAGCACTATAACGTTCCGGTTCTTAAGCACCAAAGGCTTAGAAAGCCTGAGGAACTGGAATTTAATAAATAAGGAGGAGATTGGATGAAAAGGTTAATTGCATTATCACTTGCTGCCGTTATGTCAATTGGCATGGCTGTGAGCGCCAGCGCGGCTAATTTCAGCGATATAAACAATGTTCCCTGGGATGGGGCAAAGGAATACATAAACAGCGTGGCTGACCTCGGCCTGATGGTGGGAGACACCGACAGCGCCGGAAATAAGACTTTCAGGGCAAAGGACAGGATTACCTACTGTGAGGCAATGCAGCTGGCATACAGTGTGCTTAAGGGAACAGACAGCCTTAAAACGAGTACGGACGCGTCTGCAAAATGGAAGAGCGCCATGCAGGCTGCCAACATTCCCGAATGGGCGTATACGTCCGTCGCGTATGGACTTGAAAGCGGAGTTGTAAGCGAAAACGATGTTAAAATATTTATGAAGGGCGCAGGAGAGAACAGGGACGCTACCCGTGAGAACGTGGCGGTTATATTCGGAAAGGCCTTAAGCCATATATCAGATGTTAATACGTTGGCGGCGCTTACATTTAAGGATAAGAATGAAATTACTGCCAGCAGTGTTCCTTATATAGACCTTTTGGCAAGGCTTGAAATACTTGTGGGCGATGACAGCGGAAACTTCAATCCCAAAAACTACATCAACAGGGCTGAAATGGCTGTTATAGCCTCCAAATCATACAATAAAATAACCGAGCTTAAAAAGACTGAAACACCGCAGACCGTTGGAAGCTTCACAGGAAAAATAATCCTTACAGACAACGGAACTGACCAGCAGACGATAGCGGTAAGCGAGACAGGTAGTGGAAAAACATCCACATTTACGATTAATGCCTCAACTCCTGTTATAAACTCTGACGGCGAGGTTATGAGCTACAAGGATATAAGCCTTGGGGATACGGTTACAGTAACAACATCCAGCGGAGTTGTTGTTTCGGTTATAATTAAAGACGATGTGGAGGATTTAAAGGAAGAGGATACTAAAAAGGGAGATTCCCTTGAAGGATACCTCAATAACATAACATCAAAGGTAATTACCTTTGATACTGAGGACGGAAAGCAGTCAAGATACGAGTTTGCTTCTAATCCAAGAATTACGCTTAACGGAAGCGTTGTCTCCAAGGATGACCTTTATGAATATGTAACGGACAGAAATGTTCTTTATGTTGAGGTTAAGCTTGATTCGTCGGGAGATGTTGAGTCTCTCAGCGCTAAATTCTGCGACGTTGAGGGCGAGCTGACAAACGTAAAGGACAGCTCCGTATATGTTAAATATGAGTACGCAAAGAACAACAGCAAAAATGTTAAGGTAGAATTAGGAAGCAGCTGCGAGATTTACCTGGACGGAACAAAAATAAGCGAGTCCAAGGCTGAGAGCCTTTTTGATGAGAAGGACGGAGGACTGTTTGCAAAGGTTAAGGTAAATAATCTCAATAAGGCCACAAAGGTTGAAATCTTCCACGATACATATAACAACGGTGAGCTTATAAGCATCAGCTCGTCATCAATTGAAGTAAAATCCAATTTCGGAAGAACTGTTGAGTACGAGTTGGACGACGACGCTGTGCTGACATTAAACGGCTCCGAGGCAAAATACAAGGATATTAAAAACGCCCTTAAAGCGTCAGATGTACTTGTTACGCTGGAATTCAACAGCAAGGACTTAGTTATAAGGGCGGACGCGCAGGTTAAGACGGCAAAGGGCATAGTAAAGGCTGCTGAAAGCAAAAAGCTGGCTATACTTGACGCCGATGAAAACAGAATGTCGCTTACAGTTGACAGGAATATAGAATGTACCTATAACGACGAGGAGGTTAGCTACTCACAGTTCCAGAAGCTGTATAAAAATGCTGAAAATGCCGTTGTAGCGGTGGCGGAACTGGACGATGAGGGCATTGTAATAAAGGTTGACGCGTGGGAAGGCTCAAATACAGAGGGAAACATAACTTCAATATCCAGCAGCAAGATTACATTTGAGGATGTGGCAGGAATTGAGTACAGCTATAAAATAGAGCCTGCTGTAAGAGGCTACCTTGACGGACAGGAGCTTATGCCCGGTTCAAGAATTTTTGACCACGCAGAGGAAGGCATGAAGGTTAAGGTGACATTCAGCAGCAGAGATTACGTTAACAGAATTTATTTGACTACAGAGGACTAAAGGTGTGATTATATGAGATATGAAGGCGCCGTATACAGGCCGCCGAGCGAGGCCGGCAGCCTGATTATACAGATGACTATAGGCTGTGCCAGAAACACATGCCGCTTCTGCAATATGTATAAGGCTAAAAATTTCAGAATACGCCCGCTTGATGAGGTTGTAGAGGATCTTTATATGGCAAGGGAGTACTACAAGGATTATCTTGTAAAAAGGGTGTTTCTGGCTGACGGCGACGCTCTTATATGCAAGACAGATGATCTGCTGTATATCATGGGCGAGGTAAAGAGGATTTTTCCGGAAAACGAGAGAATTACAATGTACGGCGCTCCGAAGGACGTTTTGCTTAAAAGCCATGAGGACCTTGTCAGGCTCAGAAATGCAGGACTTGAGATGGTTTACGTGGGAGCGGAGTCAGGCGACGACGATGTTTTGGAATATGTGAAAAAGGGAGCTACCCATGCTGAAATAGCGGAGGCCGGGAAAAAACTTAAGGCCGCTGGTATTAAGGTTTCCGTGACGCTGATTTCAGGGCTTGGCGGAAAGAAATATCTTGAGAGCCACGCTGTAAATTCAGCTAAGCTGATAAGTGAGATGAAGCCCGACTATGTGGGCTTTCTGACGCTGCTGCTGGAAAGTGGCGCGCCTATGTATGAGGAGCTGAGAGAGGGAAGATTCAGCTATCTTACTCCTCCTGAGGTATTTGAGGAATTAAAGCTGTTCATAAAAAATGTGGATTCGGAGGGAACGGTTTTCCGCTCCAACCATGCGTCCAACTATATTTCGCTGGGCGGAACATTCAACAGGGACAACGAGGCGCTTCTTAAACAGATTGAGGAAGCGGAGAAAAGAAACGTTTACAAGCCGGAGTATTACAGGGGCCTGTAAGAGAGGGTAATTGCAATGACTTATGTTGGTTATTTGGCAGGTATAATAATATTTGCGTCCGTATGGGCGGTGTTCGCTACAGGACGCAAAAGCTGGCTGGTTACCGCCTTTTGGGCAGGCATAATGTTTGTTATGTCGCTGGGGGTGAAACGTGGCCTTGAGGTCAACGGCCTATGCCTGTTGATAGCCATGCTTGAGACTCTTATGACTATAAGGGCCACATACGGCATAAGGATTTGGAACCAGAGCCTTAAAGACAAGGGGCTGGCTCTGCCCATAGTAATTTATCTGATTACCGTGCTTTTAGTAGGCTACTGTGTGATACAGATACAAAAAATCGGCTACATTCCTGATTTCATGAGCTTCAAGGGTGAAATGGGAATAGTCAGAAAAATATTTAATCTTATAATTATATTTTTGATTTCCGGGCCGCCGGCGTATATTGGGCTGATGAGATTTGAAAGGTTTTTCTCAAACCCAATGAGCCTGACGCTTCTAAACTGCAGATTCTATACCAGCAGCATGATGGGAGGAACCGTTTTTAAGGGCTACTATATGTACGGCATAAATAACGGAGTAAAGTACTATTTCAGAATAACAAAGCGTGCGTATTTTATGCTTCGTTTTGAGGACAGAGTAGTGCTTGAAATGAGGAAGGATTTAAGGGGCAACATGTTTGCCGTTAAAAATCCGTGTCCAAAAAATCTTGAGCATGTGGCAAGACGTGATATAAGAATGGCCAAAAATATTGCAATGTCGGCTGTTGTGTACGCTATTTTGATGGTTATTATATTATAAAAACAACGGGTACCCTGGGGTATCCGTTGTTTTTTGTCTTTAATTGCGCGTTATTGGATAAGCGGGATAGGGCATATACTCCTTATTGGGAGGGTATTGCCATGAAGATGAAAACAATAAAAAAATATTTCGTGCTTTCCCAGGTTTATGTTCTCATATGCATTGTAGGAGTGCCTTTTACCGTTGCCAGGCTTTCAGCCTCGGGTGCTTCCCTGCCGCAGATTATACATGAAAAAAAGAACGGGGATACCGAGGAATATGTTCCGGCGGTTTCATATACAGTTGGCGGAGAGGACATGGAGGAGTATTTAAAGGGCGTTGTGGCCGCGGAAATGCCGGTTTCTTTCCCGCTGGACGCCCTGAAGGCGCAGGCCGTGGCGTCAAGAACATACGCAGTCAGGGCTGTGGAAAACGCGGAGTTTGAACTGGCGCCTGCCGACATAGGTCAGGCATATATAACCAAGGAAAAAATGAAGGAAAACTGGGGAGAGAATTTTGAGACCTATTACGCAAAAATCTGCGAAGCCGTTGACGCTACGGCAGGAGAAATAATGGAATATGACGGGGAGCCGATACTGGCTGTATTCCATTCCACCAGCGCCGGGGAAACTGAGACGGCGGGCAATATATGGAACTATGACCTGCCCTATTTGGAGAGCACCGACAGCCAGGGGGATACCTTTGCCCCAAATTATGAGGTAACAAAAACAATAAGCGAGGACGAAATAATAGCGTCCATTAAAGAAAAACATCCTGATTTTCAGGCAGAAGCGGGAACGCTGTTTGATACCATAAAAATAAATGAAAGAAGCCAGGCCGGATACATAACAGATATAAGCATAGCGGGAATGACTTTTACCGGCAAGGAGGTCAGGGAGGCGCTGGGGCTTAGAAGCAGCAATTTTACCGTTGCGAAGGCAGAAGATGGAATTTCCTTTACAACAAAGGGATTTGGGCATGGCGCAGGAATGAGCCAGTATGGGGCCAAATACATGGCCGAGAAGGGTTCGGACTATAAAGCTATACTTGATCATTACTACAAAAATGTTACTATAGCCAAGCTATAAAAAGGGCCGTTAAGGTCCTTTTTTAATCTTGACATTGTCTAGATATGTGATATACTCAATATAGACACTGCCTAGATTGGAGGAGGCTATGAAAGACGGCTATCATCATGGAAATTTAAAGGAACAGCTAATACTTGCAGGAATAGATATGATAAACAGGGACGGCATAGAGGGACTTTCATTAAGAAAGGCAGCGGATAAGTGCGGAGTAAGCCACGGAGCTCCCTACAGCCATTTTAAGGATAAAAATGAGTATTTGAAAAATATAAACGCCTTTGTTGAGGAGGAGTTTTCAAAGGCTCTTTTGGAGGCGGATAACAATGAAACCGGCGCAAACACCGTTGTAAAAATGGCGAAGGCTTACGTCAGGTTTTTCAGCGGCAATCCAAATTACTACAAATTTTTTATGGACTACGCCGATTTCAGAATTGAAATCAGTGAAACAGAGATAAGCTGCGAAAATTCAAGACCCTTTGAAATTTTCCGCTCGGCGGCCCAGGAATATTTAAAGGGCCTGCCCAAGGACAGGATAGCAATGAATATTATTAAAATGTGGGCAATGGTGCAGGGGATAACGATTTTGGCAGTTATGCCAAGCGTAAGCTGCCATATGGACTGGGAAGAGTATACGCAAAGGCTTATATGCGCAGATAAGGAGGATAACATATGACTCTTGTAATACATGATTTAAGCAAAGAAGAAGCCGCGGCGTTTGACTTTAAAGAAAGCAGGGTTATATCTGATAACGGTAGGATAAGAAACTGCATAGGCTGCTTCGGCTGCTGGGTTAAGACGCCCGGACAGTGCGTAATTCACGATGGATATGAAAACGTGGGAAGCGAGCTGTCAAAGTGCAGCCGCCTTATAATTATAAGCAGATGCGCCTACGGCTGCTACAGCCCCTTTGTTAAAAATGTTCTGGACAGGATTATTTCATATGTACACCCGTGCTTTGAAATAAGAAACGGTGAAATGCACCACAAAAGAAGATACGATAATGAAATTACAGTAGACCTGTATATGTATGGCTGCGGTATTACCGAGGACGAGAAGAAAACCGCCGAGGGCATAGTAAGAGCCAATGCCGTTAATTTTGACGGAAGGGCCGGAAGGATTGCTTTTGCTGAAAATGCGCAGGAGCTTGGAGGTGAACTGATTTGCTGACAGTATTGATAAACGGAAGTCCAAAGGCTAAGGAAAGTGCAAGCGGCGTTATACTCAGCGAGATTAAAAGCTGCCTGAAGGATAATATTGAGGTTTGTGAGACAAGCTTTAGAAGCGGCAAAATCAGTGACGGCGATATGGAGTGCATAAAAAGGGCGGACAGCATTATTCTGGCGTTTCCTCTTTATGTTGACTGTGTACCCTCAAATGTGCTGCGCTGTCTTGAGCAGATTGAAAATACCGGCGCAAATGTATACGCTGTCTGCAACAGCGGCTTTTACGAGGCCGGACAGAACGCGCTGGCCCTTGACGTTATCAGAAACTGGTGCATACGTAACGGTCTGAAATGGAAGCGCGGTATTGGATTAGGCGGAGGGGGAGCAATTATTGGAATGCAGTCGGTGCCTTTGGGAAAAGGACCCAAAAAGAACATAGCTAAGGCATTCGGCATATTAGCTGAAAATGTGGCTGCCGGCATAGGAGGCGAAAATATTTACGTTTCCATTGGAATACCAAGGGCTGTTTATAAAATGGCTGCCGATATGGGATGGAAGAAATTAGTCAAGGAAAACGGGCTTAAAACAGAGGATTTAAACAGAAAAATGTAAATAGAGGGAGAGCTTTAGGTGTCACATGAAGCTCTCCCTTTTCTTATTTTTTGCTGTACTCATCCCATGCCTTGGCAAGCCTTAGGGCTTCGTCATATGGATTGGGGCTTCCAGCTATGGCTGATACGACAAAAAAGCCGTCTGTACCTGTTTGGGCAAGCCCCGGAATATCGTTTATGGTAATTCCGCCGCCAACAACAACCGGAATTGGACTTAGGGAAGCCAGAAGCCTTATATCCTCCAGACTTCTGACAAGTATTCTGCCGTCTGTATCCTGACCGCAGTTGGGCTTTGTAGATGACGGATGGAGGGGACCGGCGCCGAAATAGTCAATCCTGCTGACATCTGCCGTCTTAATGTATTCAAACAGCTCATGGGTTCTTGCTGACAGGCCTATTGTGGAGTCATCTCCGAGATATTCACGGCATACCTCCACGGGGATATCAGACTGCCCCACATGTATTCCGTCAACCTTTATTCCCTGTTTTCTTGCCGCAAGCACTACGTCAAGACGGTCGTCTATAAGAAGTGCCGTTTTATCGGATTTTCCCGCCTCCGCTATTATTTGTGCTGACTGTCCGGCAAGCTCTATCATCTCTTGGGCGGAGGCTTCCTTGGAACGAAGCTGTATACATGTAAAGCCAGCGTCAACAACTGCCTTAATCATCTGCGAAACGGGTCGGCCGTTGGTATTTTCCGGTCCGACAACAAAGTATTTTGATATGTCTAAATTTTTTCTGATGTACATGATGTCAGCCCCTTACGCTCCCTCTATTTCAAACGGATTGTCAGCTATATCCTCGGCTGAGGCGAGATACAGCTCGTCAATAAACTGGCTGTAGAAATTTCCCGGTCCTTTGACCTTGCTTTCAGCACGGCTTCCGGCAAGGTTATATACAGCCGTGGCTGTGAGCGCGGCTATAAAGGGGGAGGCTGCGGCAGCGTACACTGCAGCGACGCCTCCCAAAGAGCAGCCGGAGCCTGTGACCTTCTCCATAAAATGTGAGCCGCCCTTGGAGTATGCAAAAACAGTGCCGTCGGTTACAAGGTCAGTTTCGCCGGATACGGCTACAGCTCCGCCAGTCCATCTGGCAAGGGCAGCCGCAGCAGCTTTTGCGGCATTTACTGTGTCTGTTGAATCAACCCCGCGCACATTAGAGCCGCCGGCGCCTCCCTCAAGTCCCCAAAGACCCGCAAGAGCTATAACTTCAGAGGCGTTTCCCCTTATTATTGACGGCTTATATTCTTTAAAGCAGCTGAGCAGCCTTGTGCGAAGCTCGCCTATTCCTATTGCAACAGGGTCAAGAACCCATGGCTTTCCTAAATCATGCAGAGCTTTGGCCGTGCGTGGCAGCGTTTCCTCGTAAATTGGAAGCAGGGTGCCGACATTGATGTATGCAGACCCTCCGGCATTGGCTAAAAATTCTCCCTCATCAGGAAGATAAACCATAGCGGCGGAGCCTCCAATCGCAAGCTGGGCATTAGCCACAAAGTTGATTGTAACGGAATTTGTTATGGAGCCTGCCATGGGATTGGTTTCCTTAACTTTTTTTACCGCCGAAGCTATCTGGTTTTTAATTTCCTCTTTGCTGTACATTGCTATCATTCCTTTCAATAAATAAAAAAGATGCCTGCCGAATTGGCAAGCACCTTTGACTTCTGATTAATTGCTTCCCTACGACAGTATTAACTGACAGGTTCAAAGGGTCAGGTTTAACCTTCTCAACTCTTAAGAGTTCCCCCGCAAACGAATAAATTTAATTTTTTTTATTTTAGCACTTACAGAACCCGGTGTCAATTTAATATAGCAAGAAAAATGTTGACGGGCCTTAAGCTGTGAAATGTGCATACTTAAGCTTTTTATTGACAGTGAGAAATCAGTATATTACAATTAGATTAGAAATTTTAAGGAGACTTTAATATATGAAACCACTTGAGGGAAGAACAAGAAAAAGAGGCGACAGGTACGACGGGTTTTTGGTAAGAAATGTTGACCCCATGGGTACACTGATACCGTTTATTATGAAAACAAAGGCAGATTCATGGGTGCTGATGGATGACAGGATTGACATCACCCATACGCAGGAATTTATGCGGGAAATGAGAAAAAACGGCACTATGCCTACCCTTTCGCTGTATCAGGTGGTTTTTGCGGCAATGGTAAGAACAATTGTTGATGTTCCTGAAATAAACCGTTTTGTGCAGAACGGAAGAATTTATGCCAGAAATGAAATTAAGGGCTCCATGGTAGTTATGAGGGGACTTACAAAGGAAAGCGAGAGAACTACCATTATGCCGAAGTTTGAAATGGAGGATACTCTGACTGATATTGTTAAAAAGATCAATGATGAAATCGATCCAATAGACAGGGCGCAGAAAAAGGTCAGGGAGGATGAAAATAAGTCCTCATTCGACATGCTTCAGACTGCCTTAAGCGCAGTTCCGGCATTTATGCTGCACTTTGTTTTTGATACAATGAAATTTTTAGACAGGCATGGCTGGCTGCCTAAGGCAATAAATCGGCTCAGCCCGTTTCATTCCAGCTTTTTTATTACAAACATGGGTTCCATGGGTATGATGCCCGTTTATCACCATATATATGAATTTGGAACACTTTCCTGCTTCGGCGCAATAGGTACAATTGACACTGAATATGAGCTGAACAGAAAGGGAGAAATGCAGAAGCATGTCTATCTGAATACAAAATTTGTAATTGATGAGAGGGCAACAGACGGATTTATATACGCCATGGCAATGAAAAGCTTTAAGAAATACATAATGAAGCCGGAGCTTCTGCTTATATCGCCTAAAAATATAGTACAGGATAAAATAGACAGATAATAAAAAGCCTTATCAATAAACGATAAGGCTTTTATTTCAGTTGTTCTGCCAAAAGGATTTATTTTGCCAGCATCATTCTGTCGTTGGCGAATTCTCCGCCGCTGACCTCTGTAAATTTTTTAAGCAGGTCGTCTACTGTCAGGCTTTTCTTTTCCTCGCCCGACACATCGTAGATAATACGTCCCTCATTCATCATTATAAGACGGTTGCCAATGGCTATGGCGTCCTTCATGTTATGGGTAACCATAAGGGTTGTGAGATTGTCCTCGGATACAAGCTCCTCTGTAAGCTCCAACACCTTTGCGGCGGTTTTGGGGTCAAGCGCTGCCGTATGCTCGTCAAGCAGCAGAAGCTTGGGACGTTTAAGGGTTGCCATTAAAAGGGTAAGCGCCTGACGCTGACCTCCTGAAAGGAGTCCGACTTTACTGGTCATGCGGTCCTCAAGCCCAAGCCCAAGCCTTGCAAGCGCCTCACGGTAGCTGTCCTTTTCATTGGCCTTTATTCCCCAGCCAAGCCCTCTTTTTTCGCCCCTCCTGAATGCAAGCGCAAGATTTTCCTGTATCTGCATTCCCGCGGCTGTGCCCATCATAGGGTCCTGAAACACGCGGCCTATATATTTAGCTCTTTTAAACTCCGGAGCTCTCGATATATTTATACCGTCTATTGTGATTTTCCCCGAGTCTATGGGGTATACCCCGGCAATCATATTAAGGGTTGTGCTTTTGCCCGCACCGTTTCCGCCGATTACAGTTACAAAATCTCCCTCGTTAAGATGAAGGTTAATTCCATTAAGAGCTTTTTTCTCATTTATTGTACCTTTATTAAAGGTTTTTTTCACGTTTTTAATATCAAGCATTATCGTCGTCTCCTTCCGTATAAGCGTTTTTAATCGCCATTTTCTGCGATACGGTAGGTATGCAGAGCGCAAGTGCAACTATTACTGCCGATATAAGCTTCATATCATTGGCATCGAGTCCTATGTACAGAACCAGAGCCCTGATCATGAAGTAGATTACGGCGCCGACAGCGGCTGACGCCAGCTTAACACCGAAATTAATAAAGTATTTGAACAGCACCTCGCCTATAATAATAGCGGCCAGCGCTATAACGATTGCGCCCTGACCCATGCCGATGTCGGCATATTTCTGCATCTGGGCCACAAATGCGCCTGAAAGCGCCACAAGACCGTTTGAAAGCATAAGAGCGAGAAGCTTCGTATTGTTTGTATTTACGCCAAGTGCACGTATCATTGTCTCGTTGTTGCCTGTTGCCCTGAGGGCACTTCCGATTTCAGTTCCGAAAAACCAGTACATTATAAATATTATAATAGCCACAAATACAATTCCGACCACAAGCGACGCCTGTGATTGGGTAAGGCCCAGCTTCTGAATAAGGGGAGAAGCTGTTTCGACAACAGAATTTCCTGAACGTCCCACAAATCTGCTTATTATTGTCTGTTCATTGAGAAGGGGAAGGTTGCTTCTTCCGCCGAGTATTCTCAGATTTATTGACCACAGCGAAAGCTGTGTTAATATGCCTGCAAGTATAGCAGGTATGTTGAATACAGTGTGAAGTATTCCTGTAACAGCGCCCGCCAGTAAGCCTGCGCCAACCGCCAAAATAGTCGCTATGACAGGGTTTACCCCATTTAAAATAAGTATGGCGCACGTACAGCCGCCAAGGGCAAAGCTCCCGTCAACGGTAAGGTCAGCTATGTCCAAAAGCTTGTATGTAATATATACGCCCAGCGCCATTATGCCCCAAAGGATTCCCTGTCCTGTAGCGCCCAGCAAGGAAGTTAAAAGATTGCCCATAATTTTCAACCCGCTTTCTAAAAACCTTTTTATTTCTTACTGCTGATAAATTCCATGTCCTTAAATACGCAAAAGGCTGAGCCGTTATTAAACGGCCCAGCTGAATAGATTTCAATTATTGAAACGCCGACATATCAATGTTAAGCTTTGCCGCTGTTTCCTCGTTAACAGAAAGCTCATATTCATCCTCAGGCTGATACTGTATAGGCATTTCCGCAGGATTTTTGCCATTTACGAGTATGTCTACAGCCATTTCGCCTGCCATATGACCAAGCTTATAATAATCAATTCCGTATGTAGCAAGACCGCCGGCCTCTACCATTCCGCCCTCGCCGCAGATAACAGCAAGATTATTGTCGGTAGCTACCATTGATACTGTTGCCATTCCGTTTGCTATTGTATTGTCTGTAGGGGCAAAAATCACGTCAACCTTGCCTACCATTGACTCAACAACAGTCTGGATTTCATTTGTGCTTGATACGGTAAAGTCTATAGCCTCAAGGCCGTTGTCTGTACATGCCTGTCTTGCCATTTCAGCCTGAATTGCTGAGTTTGACTCTGCCGAGCAGTAAAGGATACCAACCTTTGAAGCGTCAGGGAACACGTCCTTAAGAAGCTTAATTTGGTCACCGATAGGAGTAAGGTCCGATGTACCGGTTACATTTGCGCCGGGAGCGTCGTTTGAAGCGACAAGACCGCTTTCAGCAGGGTCTGTTACGGCTGAGATAACAATGGGGATATCCTTTGTCATACCCGCCACTGCCTGTGCCGCAGGAGTTGCGATTGCATAAATAAGGTCGTTGCCGTCGTTTACAAGCTTTTCCGCTATTGTCTGGCACGTAGGCTGGTCACCTGAAGCGTTCTGCTGGTCTACCTCATACTTTATTCCAGATTCGTCAAGAGCCGCTATAAAGCCCTCGTTTGCCTTGTCGAGCGCAGTGTGCTGTGTAAGCTGGAGTACGCCGATTTTATATGTTTTGTCACTTTCAGTCTGTTCTTTGCTTTCTTCGTTTGACTGCTGCTGTGTGGTTGCAGATGAGCCGCATGCCGTAAGGGCAAATGCCGCGGTTAAAGCAACAGCTGCTTTCAAAAATTTCTTCATAAAATTTCCCCCTAATATTTTTTATCATTCCGCAGGGTGACCATCTCTTTTCCCAGCGGTTATTACACATTATACTACAGCCGTTTAAAGCTTTCAATCGCTAAATTAATTATAATGGAATAAAATTAAACATAATGAGGACAAAAATTTTGTTATAAATGTATAATTCCAAGAAAAACACAGTAAAAATTGTTAATTTATGATTGGCCAAAAGGGATACAGAAGAGAAATTATAAAAAAGGGCGAAAGCAGATAGTGCTTTCGCCAGAATGCCTGATGAATGAGGAGAGGTGAAAATATTGGGACAAAAATGAATCCGAATTATTCCATTTTAAATTTTGCCCGAGCTATTTCAGATATGACTTCAGCACATTTTTCATGGGACATTATGGAACTGTCAATCATTAGATTTCTGTATTTCGGCGAATAAAAGGACTCTCCGGTGTGGAGCCTGTAGAAATCCTGTCTGGCTTTATCAACCTTCTCAACGCAGTCCTCAGCCATTTCCTGTGAAAGCCCAAGCTCATTTTCACTGTTTATAATACGCTTGTCATAGGGTGCGTATATAAATACGCTAAGCATATCCTTGTGTCCGCATTCATGAAGGATATAGTCGGAGCATCTGCCGACTATTACACAGTTTCCCGCCGAGGCCAGATCTAAAATAACGCTTTTTTCCATTTCATAGAGTGTATTCTGCATTGACGAGGTCCCTTTTCCAAGGGGATACATCATTTTTTGGAAAACAGATATTTTCTTATCCTCGAAATTGGAAAGCTCCTCAACGCTGCCCCGGAGCTCCTTTGCGGTAAGCTCAATGATGTCGCGGTCATAATATTTAAAGTTCATTTTTTCCGCCGTAAGTTTAGCGATTTTTCTTCCCATGCTGCCAAATTCACGTGTGACAGTTATGACTTTTCCCATACTATTCCTCCTTAATTAATATGCACAAATTATAAATAATCAATAGCCAATTACGCATAAGCCGAATGTTTTATTAATCATTATTACACTATGTTTTAAGACCAGTCAAATATTTTACTTGAAAAGTTAAAAATATTGTATATAATAATAAAGATAATCCACTGTATGTATTTTAGTGGGAGAAATATGTACTCTTGTCCTGCACGGCGATATAAAAAACAGTTAAAAATTTTCCTCCTAATTAAAAAAATAATCCGTTTACTTAGTGCATGGATTGAGAATATTATAAATGCACATTGAAACACAGCGGTATAAATGCTTAAACATGCAAAGGCGCATTGACCCAAAGTACGTTGGTACTAGGGATAATGTGCCTTTTTTGTTTTCCGCGGACAAAAATTTATGACAACGGAGGTAATATTTATGACACATGGAGACATTTCATCAAGCAGGGACAATGTAGGCGTTGCAGTTGTAAACTGGAAAATGCCGAGAATGCATACAAAAGAGGAAATAATTGAAAACTGCCACAAAATCAAGGACTACATAGGCGGATTGAAATCAGGAATACCGGGACTTGACTTGATTATTTTTCCCGAATACAGCACACATGGTATTATGTATGACTTTGACGAGATGATGGAGCTTGCCGCTTCAATAGACGGAGAGGAGGTAGCAATCTTCAAGCAGGCTTGTATTGAGAACAAGGTCTGGGGAGTTTTCTCGCTGACAGGCGAGAAGCATGAGGAGCACCCTAAAAAGGTTCCCTATAATACGTTAATCCTCATTAACGACAAGGGCGAAATAGTACAGAAATACAGAAAAATGATACCATGGACACCGATTGAGGGCTGGTATCCCGGAGACAGAACATATGTAAGCGAGGGACCCAAGGGGTTAAAGATAAGCCTGATTATATGCGATGACGGCAACTACCCGGAAATATGGCGTGACTGCGCAATGAGAGGCGCGGAGCTGGTTATCCGATGCCAGGGCTACATGTACCCGGCAAACCAGCAGGAGGTCAACGTTGTTCCGGTTATGGCATGGTGCAACAACGTATACGCGGCCGTTGCCAACGCGGCAGGCTACGACGGAGTTTATTCCTACTTCGGACATTCATCAATCTGCGGCTTTGACGGCAGGGTGCTTGGCATTACCGGAACCGAGGAATACAGCTACCAGTATGCACAGCTCAGCGTAAGCGCAATCAGGGACGCCAGAGAAAACTGGCAGTCGCAGAACCACCTTTACAAACTGCTCCACAGGGGCTACACAGGAACTATCAATTCCAAAGAAGAAAGATACGGCGAGCCTGAATGCCAGTTTGAGTTCTACCGCAATTGGGTAAACGACCCGGCGGGCACACAGAAAAGGGTGGAGGAAATGACAAGAAAGCTTCCCGGAGTAAAATGGGCACCAATTGACAGCATACCCTATGAAGAATAAATTTGACATATTATAAAAGACAGCTTGTCAGCAACATGTGATTACATCAGGAATGGGGGACATAATTATGAAAAGAAATTTTTTAGCTAAGACAGCCGCACTTGCCCTTTCAGCCGCAATAGCGCTTTCGGGCTGCGGTTCAAGCTCATCTTCCGGGGAAGGCACGTCAGGAGGCGGGGAATCATCGGACACAATTAAGGTTGGAATACTTTTTTCGGAAAGCGGCTCTACGGCCCTTGTTGAAAAAACAATGACAAACGCCTGTATAATGGCCTTTGATGAGATTAACGCCTCAGGCGGTATTAACGGAAAGCAGATTGAATACATACACGAGGATTATGCTTCCGACCCGGCCACAGCCACAGAAAAAATAAAGAAGCTTATTCAGCAGGATGAGGTTGTAGCGACGGTAGGCTGCTATACATCGGCAAGCCGTCAGGCTACGCTTCCTACCCTTAAGGAGGAAAACTCACTGCTTGTATACCCTACATACACTGAAGGCGAGGAGGTTCACCCCAACTGCATTTACGTAGGCTGTATGCCTAATCAGCAGGCTACGGAGTTCATACCATATCTGCTTGAAAATGTCGGCAAAAAGGTTTTCCTTGTAGGCTCCGACTATGTATTCCCCAAAACCTGTAATAAGCAGGCAAGGGCGTTAATTGAAATGTACGGCGGAGAGGTTGTAGGAGAGGAATATGTGCCGCTTGGAGGAACCGACTTCTCAACAGTCTGCAACAAGATCAAGGATTCGGGCGCGGAGCTTGTATACTCTGCCGTTGTAGGAGACTCAAACACAGCCTTCTTTAAAAATTACGCCCAGTACGGACTTGACGCAGCCGAAACTCCTATCTGCTCAATTGCCATTGACGAAAGCAACCTTCAGGCAATCGGAGCTGACTATGCTGAGGGACATTACGCTTCAATGCCATATTTCTCAAGCCTTGGAACGGAGGCCTCAGATGCGTTTGTTGAAAAATACAACAGCTTATACAGTGATGGTACAGTTGTAACTGTACTTACAGAGTCGGCATATTCAAGCTGCTATCTGCTCGCCGAGGCGCTTGCAAAGGTGGATGACCCGGCTGATACCGATGCACTTATCGCGGCATTCAGCGGAATTGAGTATGGGGCTCCACAGGGCAAAATTAAGGTGGACAAGGAAAACCACTGCACATGGCTTTACTCAAGATTTGCCCAGATACACGACGGACAGTTTGACATTATATATTCATCAGACGAGGCCTTAAGACCCGAGCCTTGGCCCGCAGTGCTGTATCCCGAATACGAGAATACAAACTTTATGCCGGACTGGAGCGACCCGGCCTGCTATCCGCAGTAAGCATTAAAAGCAGTCAGCCAATAAATCCAGCTGCCATTCAATGATGTTTGGCCGCTGGATTTTAATTATCAGAAAGGAGTGATACGGATGGCAACCTTTATATCGCAGATAGTAAACGGATTAAACCAGTCTGCTGTTCTGCTTATTGCGGCGTTGGGGCTGTTGATTATATTCGGGCTTATGAACGTCATAAACATGGCCCACGGCGAAATGATAATGATAGGAGGCTTCTGCGCCTATATAGCTACGGGTGTATGGCATCTTCCGTTTGCGGTAGCCTTAATATTCGCGTTTGCCGTAACCGCGCTGTTCGGAGCGCTGACGGAAATATTTATTATTAAAAGGCTTTACGCCAAGCCGACGGAAACAATACTGGCAACCTACGCCTTATCCATAATATTAACGGAGGCGGCAAGAATTGTATGGCCGCTTTCACAGAATGTGGCAATGCCTATCCCCGGCGTACTCAAGCTTGGAGGAATTGCAATACCCTATTACAACATTTTTGTTGTCGCTATAGCGGCAGGGCTCCTTATATTTACAGTTATTTTTTTCAAGCGTACAAAGTTTGGCAAGGAAGTAGGAGCAATAACGCAAAACAGGCAGATGGCCGAGTGCCTGGGGATTAAGACGTCAAAAATTGATACAATGACCTTTGCCTACGGCGCCGGACTTGCAGGTATTGCCGGCTGCGTGCTTGCCCCGACAATCGGAGTATCCTATACAATGGGCTCGGTTTATCTGACGGACTCGTTCCTTACGGTAGTACTCGGAGGCGTACAGTCAATGATAGGAGTAGCCGCATCGTCAGGCATTATGGGCGAGGGCAGGACGATAATGGCAGGCTTCCTAAACGAGACATGGGCGAAAATTATCATATTCATGTGTGTCATTATACTGCTCAGGTTCAAGCCCGAGGGCTTGTTCCACAAGGAAAGGAGGTAAGCCCATGACAGTCGGAAAAGCGTCAAAAATGCCGGTAAACAGATATATAGATATAGCGATATTAATTTTTCTAATGGTTTTTCCCCTTTTCACAAAGGAATTCAGGGTTGAGATGATGGGAAGGTACATATGCTACGTCATATTCGCTCTGTCTCTGGACCTGCTTTGGGGATATACGGGACTTTTAAGCCTTGGACACGCGGTGCTGTTCGGCCTTGGAGGCTACATGATTGGTCTTTGCTATCAGATACAGAACGGGGTGCCTTCGTTTATGACAAGGGAGGGTATTACGGAAATTCCATGGTTTTACGCGCCGCTTCACAATCCAATAATAGCGGCGGCAATAGGTATAATAGTGCCCGCGCTTTTCGCGCTTCTGCTTGGATATTTCATATTTTCCAGCAAAATAAAGGGCGTATTCTTTACAATTATAACTCTGGCGCTGGCCCAGATATTTAAGGACTTCATAATTAACGTGCAGAAATATACAAACGGATTTAACGGGCTTCAGGGAATTAAAAGGTTTGCCATGAACGGAGGGGAGCCGCTGAACCGTATCCAATATTACTATGTAGTGCTTGCCATCGCTGTGCTTGTGTTCCTCTTGTGCATATGGCTTACAAACAGCAGAGTCGGCAAAATAGCCACATCAATACGTGAGAACGAGCAAAGACTTGGATTTTTCGGATATAAGGCATCGCATTTTAAAATACTTATTTTTGTTATTTCAGGAGCTCTGGCGGGACTGGCGGGCGTGCTTTACGCACCAGCGACAGGAACCATTACAACCGAGGACATAGGCATTGCCGCTTCCACCTCGGCAGTAGTGTGGATAGCGGTCGGAGGAAGAGGAAACCTGACGGGAGCCCTCGCCGGGACTCTTTTTATCAACTGGGCCCAGAGCATACTTTCAGAAAGCTTTGCCTCATACTGGCAGCTCATAATCGGCGCTGTGCTTCTTGTAATTATTTTCTTTATCCCCAACGGAATTATAGGACAAATTATCAGCTCTGCCGGACACAGGGGAAGCGGCAGAAAACCGAAGACCGTGAAAAAAAGCGCCGAACTGGCCGGCACAAAGGAGGCGTAGCGTATGAAGGACAATGTTTTATTAGACATCAGGAATTTAAGCGTGTCGTTTTCCGGTTTTCATGCCGTAAGCGGCGTTAATATTCAGGTGCATGAGGGTGAGATACATGTAATTATCGGTCCTAACGGAGCCGGCAAAAGCACACTCATGGACTTGATTACAGGAAAAACTAAGCCGACCTCAGGAGAGATTTTGTACGAGGGGAAAAATATAGCCGGCAAGGAGCCGGGTGTTATAGCCTCCCAGTACAATATCGGCAGAAAGTTCCAGGGGCCTAACGTATTCGACAATATGACCGTATACGAAAACATAGAGATAGCCCTTGCAGGATACACGACTGTGGCAAAGGCCTTTGCCTTCCGCAGAACAGCCGCGGTTAAGGAGAAGATAAAGGAGATATTGGATTTAATACAGCTTTATGACCAAAGGGACAGAATGGCCACGGAGCTTGCCCACGGGCAGAGACAGTGGCTGGAGATAGGCATGGTAATTGCCCAGTCCCCAAAGCTTATAATACTTGACGAGCCCGCCGCGGGAATGACTGACAAGGAAACCTATAAGACGGGGGAGCTTGTAAAAAAGCTGGCGGGAGAGCATACGCTTATAGTTATTGAGCACGATATGGAATTTGTGGAGCAGATAGCCGAAACAGTGACTGTGCTTCATCAGGGAAAAGTTCTGGCCAACGGTACATTCAGCGAGGTAAAGGCAAATCCCGAGGTAGTAAGCGTATATCTTCAGGATGAAAATGGGGAGGGATTTTAATGCTGGAAGTAAGCGGAATTAAAGTAAATTACGGTAAGAGCAAGGTAATAAACGGCCTCAGCATTAATATTGAGGAAGGCGAAAAGCTGGCAATACTCGGACGCAACGGAGTAGGAAAAACCACTCTTCTAAAAGCCGTTATGGGCGTGCTGCCACTGGAGGACGGACACATTGCGCTTGAGGGAGAGGATATTTCTAAGGAAATGCCTCATATGCGCTCCAAGCAGGGAATAGCCTATGTTCCCCAGGGCAGGGAAATTATACCTGACCTGACTGTTGAGGAAAATCTCGACCTGGGAGGCTATGCCCATACCAGCGACCTGTCAGGGCAGAAAAATAAGGTGCTGGACTTTTTTCCGGCGCTTAATGTACACCTTAAAAGAAAAGGGGGAGTGCTTTCTGGCGGACAGCAGCAGCAGCTGGCAATTGCCCGCGCGCTTATGGCAAGCCCTAAAATCCTTCTGCTTGATGAGCCGACGGAGGGCATTCAGCCTAATATTGTTGCTGAAATAGCCACAATCCTTGAAAGAATACGAAAAGAAATGAACGTAACGCTTGTAATTGTAGAACAGAACCTGAAGTTCGCAAAAAAGATTGCGGACAATTATATAATACTGCAAAAGGGCAGGGTAGTATCTGAGGGAGCTATGGAGAGCCTCGGGGACGAAACTATAAACAAATACCTTGCAGTTTAAAACCGGAGGGGAGGAATGCCGCATGACGGATTTAATGATAGTGGATGATTTCGAGATATTCAGGGAACAGCTGAAAGGGCTGAACTGTCTGAAAAACCGCGCGGACATCAGCCTTAAGGGAGAGGCCGAAAACGGCGTTGAGGCGCTGAGGCTTTTAAGGGATAATCCTGTGGACATTCTTCTTACCGATATTAACATGCCTGAAATGAACGGCCTTGAGCTGCTTAAGCACGCCAAAAGGGAAAGACTGTGCAAATGCGTTATACTGATGAGCAGGTGCGCGAATTTTGAGTATGCCAGAAAGGGCATAGTGCTTGGGGCGTTTGACTATATAGTGAAGCCAGTCGGGGAGGAAGCGTTTGAAAAGGTAATAAGCAGGGCAATCGGATATATATGCGAAAGAAATATTGAGGACTGCTTCCGTCCAGACTGCCAAGCGATTGCTGAAAACATCTTAACCTGCGGAACCAAGCTTGATAATTTAGTTATGAATTTAATAATAAAGTGCCGCAAAACTGCCGGAGAGGATTTTGTCAGAACCGCGTCAATGCTGTCGGACTCACTGAGACAGATTTATTCGGAGGTAACAGAAAAAAGAAAGAAAATAATTATAGTAATCGGAAATATAGACGAGGCCTGCAAGCTTATAGTTCAGGCCAAGGATTGCGCAGAGGCGGCGGAGGCGTTTACAAAATATACAAAGGAAATATACGCCGCAGTTAAAAATTATTATCCGCCGAACATGACGGGCCTGTCGGAAACAGCGGTCGACTATATTTTCGACCACCTGTTTGAAAAAATGACGCTTACGGACGTCTCGGAGTTCTGTTTTGTCAGCAATACATATTTAAGCCACAGCTTTAAAAGAAATATGGGGAAGTCCTTTGTGGACTATGTGACGCTTCTTAAAATGCAGGCGGTAAAAAAATTACTCACTGAAACAGAGCTTAACATGGCTGAGATTGCCGAAAGGCTTGGATATGACGACTGCAAATATATGGGCCGGATATTTAAAAATATGTTCGGCTGTACGCTGTCGGATTACAGAAGAATGAACTGCAGGTGCTTTAGCGGAGAGCTTTAAAAACACAGGAGGGAATTTATGAGACTTACACCTAAGGAACAGGAAAGGCTTATTATTTTCGATGTGGCGGAAATAGCCAGACGAAGGTATTTAAGGGGTCTGAAACTGAATTATGTTGAGGCCACGGCAATAATCTGCGACGAAATTTTGGAAAGGGCAAGGGAAGGGAAAATGAGCGTTTCACAGCTTATAGAAATGGGATCGCTTATACTTTCCGAGGAGGATGTAATGGAAGGCACTGCAAGCCTTATGCCTGAAATACAGGTAGAGGCGCTTTTTCCCGACGGAACAAAGCTTGTGACAATCCATGAGCCGATAAGGCTTGAAAAAAACAGTGACACGCTTAAGGAATTGATTTCCTTTCAATATATGAGGTGATGCATATGGCAGATTATAAAATAGGAGAGGTTATATACGCCAAGGGCGATATTATTATAAACGAAGACAGACCTACGGAAACGGTTACCGTAACCAACATGGGCGACAGGCCGATACAGGTAGGCTCCCACTACCATTTTTTCGAGGCCAATAAATTTTTGGATTTTGACAGGAAGAAGGCATTTGGCATGAGGCTTGATATACCGTCTGGCACCGCCGTGCGTTTTGAACCGGGCGAACAGAAGCGGGTACAGCTGACCGCATACGCCGGAAACAGGATTATGTACGGCTTTAACGGACTGACAATGGGAGCTGTCGGTGACATTAAGGTAAAAGAGGCGGCGTTTAAAAAGGCGAAGGCAATGGGCTTCAGAGGTATTTGACAGGAGGCGGAGAAATGGCTGTAAATTTGACCAGAAAAGAATATGTGGATCTATACGGGCCAACCGCAGGCGACAAGCTGCATTTAGGTGATACGGGCCTGATTATTGAGATTGAGAAGGATTTTAACGCAGAAAGCTATGGCGACGAGGCTGTCTTTGGCGGCGGAAAGACGCTGAGGGACGCCATGGGTCAGGCACCGGGAGTGGATTCGGCGCATGGAGCCTTGGATTTTGTAATTACCAATATTACAATTATCGACCCCTTTTACGGCATAGTAAAGGGCGATATAGGAATTAAGGACGGGAAAATCGTCGGCATAGGCAAGGCGGGAAACCCGGATACAATGAATATTACCCCGGGGCTTATAGTAAGCCCTAATACCAATATTATTTCAGCAGACCCGGGAATGATTGCAACGGCCGGAGGAATTGACGTGCATGTGCATTTTGACAGCATGCAGCTGGCGTGGGAGGCTCTCTCAAACGGCCTTACAACTATGCTAGGAGGCGGTGCGGGGCCTCAGACCGTAGGAATTGAAGCACCGGGGCCTTTTAATTTACAGAGGATGATTGAAGCCTTTGAGGATATTCCGGTAAACATGGGGCAGCTGGGAAAGGGAAATTCCAGCAGGCCGGAGGCGCTTATAGAGCAGGCGCTGGGAGGCTGTATCGGCCTTAAGCTACACGAGGACTGGGGCGCTACACCGGCGGCAATAGATCAGTGCCTTAAAATAGCCGATGAATATGATTTCCAGGTGCAGATACATACGGACACCCTTAATGAGTCGGGCTATGTGGAAAGAACGCTTGAGGCTATCGGCGGAAGGACAATGCACGCCTACCATACCGAGGGAGCCGGAGGCGGGCACGCGCCGGATATTCTTAAGGTTGTGGGAATGGACAATATTCTTCCGTCCTCTACAAACCCGACAAATCCATACACAATAAATACTGTCGAGGAGCATTTGGATATGATTATGACCTGCCACCACCTTAATCCAAGGGTGCCCGAGGACGTGGCCTTTGCCGATTCCAGAATAAGGGGACAGACAATAGCGGCGGAGGATGTGCTGCACGACATGGGCGCAATCAGCATGCTGGGTTCGGACTCCCAGGGAATGGGGCGTATCGGTGAGAGCATACTGCGTACATGGCAGCTTGCCGCAAAGAATAAGGCGCAGAGAGGGCCACTGCCGGAGGAAACAGGGGACAATGACAATAAGCGTGTTCTCAGATATTTGTCAAAGTACACGATAAACCCCGCCATTACCTTTGGAATTGACGATTATGTCGGTTCGCTCAGGCCCGGAAGGCTGGCTGATATTGTAATATGGAGAAACACCTTTTTTGGAGCTAAGCCGGACACGGTTATAAAGGGAGGCTTCATAGCGTGGTCAATAATGGG
Organism: uncultured Eubacteriales bacterium; assembly: GCA_900546215.1. Classification (GTDB taxonomy): domain Bacteria; phylum Bacillota; class Clostridia; order Lachnospirales; family Anaerotignaceae; genus Metalachnospira. The sequence continues at coordinate 53,042 of URCD01000002.1, forward strand.
AGATGCCAACGCATCACTTATGACATGCGAGCCGATACTTTATAAACCTCAGTACGGAGCAATGGGAAACAATGTAAACAGGACGTCTAAAATATTTGTTACAAAGGCGGCCATTGAACACGGCCTTGCCGAAAAGCTGCCGTTTTCCGGGGATAAGCTTCTGCCCGTAAAAAACACAAGAAAGCTTGGCAAAAAGGACATGATATACAACAATTACTGCCCCAACATAAGAATAGACCCTGAAACCTATGAGGTTTTTGTGGACAATGAGCTTATAACCTGCGATCCGGCAAAGACGCTTCCCCTTACACAGAAATATTTTTTCAGATGAGAGGGGTGGTATTATGGAAGGTGCCGCCTGCATACAGCTTATTCACCTGTGCTCGGGAACATTTCCGATAGGGGCGTTCAGCCATTCCTATGGATTTGAGTATATGGTGGAGGAGGGAAATATTAAGGGACCTGAAGACTTTGAGCAGTATCTAAAGGGGCTTTTGAATAATGGTTTTGGCAAAACGGATCTGCCTGTAATAAAGCTGGCCTATGAAAGTCCTGAAAGGTTTGAGGAGCTTGACACGCTGTGTACAGCGCTGAAGCCAACTAAGGAAATCAGAAGCGCATCGCTTAAGACGGGCAGGGCGTTTATAAGGGTTTTCAGCAGTATGTATCCGGGCAGTTTGCCCGAGACAAAAAGCGGGCTTAATTACGCCACTGCCTTTGGCATTGCCTGCCGGCATCTTGAAATACCGCTGGATGACGCGCTTGAGTGCTATACGGCCGGCACGCTGATTTCATATATACAGGCGGGGATAAAGCTGATACCGCTGAGCCAGACGGACGGGCAGATAATAATGAAAAACTGTTACGGAGAAATAGAGAAATGCGCCAAAATCGCGGCTAAAATGAATGAGGAGGACATGTTTTCCTTTACTCCGTTTACGGATATTTCCTCTATGCTCCACGAAAGGCAGTATTCCAGAATGTATATGTCTTAGGAGGAGTAAAAATGGAGCCAAACGGAATTTTACATTTAGATTTTAAGAAAAACAGCTCCGGCAAAACCTATGTGGCAAAGCAGTTTTTCAAGCTTCCGCTGCAGGTGCTTCCGGCAAATACAATGGAGGACGGAGAGGCATTTTTATACATTTTAAACCCAAGCAGCGGAATGCTGGAGGGTGATTTGTTTGACTTAAGGTTTTCCCTGACGGACGGAGCCGAGGCGGTAATAACCACCCCGTCCTCGAACAAAATTTACCGTTCCAAGGGAGGGCCAGCCTGCCAGAGAGTAGCTATAGACGTGGCGGAGGGCTGTATTGCGGAATATTTGCCCGAGCACAGCGTACCCTATGCAAATTCACGTTTTTTACAGAAAAACATATACAGGGTTCAAAGCGGAGGCTTTCTTTTTTCATGGGACACTATGGTGCCGGGAAGAATGTCAAGAGACGAGTGCTTTAACTTTGCTTACTACATGTCTGATACGGAAATATATTACGGCGAAAGGCTGGTTTTAAAGGATCGCCTGAAAATAGTTCCCGGTGATGAGAGCTATAAGGGCATAGCCTGTCTGAGTGACTACAGCATATTCCAGACAGCCTACGTGGTTGGGCAAAACATAACGGAGGAGCTGTCGGAGGAGCTGTACCAATATTTCATGGACAAGAAGGATGAGTTCAGGGGAGCAGCCTCGGCAGCGGACAAAAACCTGATGGTTATAAAGGCACTGTTTAAAACGACGCTTGGAATGAGGGATATCCAGAGGGATATTTGGGATATTGTCAGGAGGAATACCTTGGGTAAACCATCGTTTCGCATACGAAAATACTAAAGGAGCGTGCAGGATGATAATAAACAGTATTATCGGCAATATAAATGAAAAAAAGCCGCAGGGCAAATTAATAGACAGAGTGTATATTGAATGGTACGAACAGGAGAAAAAGCTGTTTAAGAAGGTGTCGGAATTCGGCGAGGAGCTGGGGATACAGCTTGAACAGCCGCTTAAAGATGGGGACATCCTTTATGAGGACGACAAAAAGGTGATTGCCGCCGAGGTGCTTCCCACACACCTTACACAGATAAGAGTTCAGACAATGGAAGAGATGGGAAGGCTTTGCTTTGAGCTTGGCAACAGGCATCTTTCGCTTTTGATAGAAAACGGCCGTGTGACGGTGCCCTATGACGAGCCAACGTTTCTTTATCTTAAAAAGCTTGGCTTTGATGTGAGACAAACTGAAGATAAATTTACAGGCTACACTGTATGCCACGCCCACGGAAGCACTTCAGCGCACAGCCATACACATTAAGGAGGGATTTTATGTCTTATGTTAAAATAGGAGTAGGCGGTCCGGTAGGCTCGGGAAAAACTGCGCTTATAGAAAGGCTCACAAGAAAAATGCTTGGGGATTATTCCATTTGCGTTATTACAAATGACATATATACCAAGGAGGACGCGGAGTTCCTTATCAAAAACTCTGCGCTTGACCCGGAAAGGATTATGGGTGTGGAAACAGGAGGGTGCCCGCATACGGCAATACGTGAGGACTGCAGTATGAACCTGGAGGCCGTGGATGAGATGACCGAAAAATTTCCGGACGTACAGATTGTGTTCATAGAAAGCGGCGGCGACAACCTTTCCGCTACATTCAGCCCTAATTTAGCCGACGCCACAATTTATGTCATAGATGTGGCGCAGGGAGAGAAAATTCCCAGAAAGGGCGGCCCTGGGGTTACCCGCTCCGACCTGCTTATTATTAATAAGACTGATTTGGCGCCTATGGTAGGGGCAAGCCTTGAGGTAATGGCAAGGGATTCCGAAAGAATGAGAAACGGCAGGGATTTTCTTTTTACAAACCTCAACGAGGGCGACAGCGTGGACGCGGTAATTAAGTGGATAAAGAGAAATGTGCTGTTTGAGGGCATATAAAAAAGGAGACGCTTATTTAAATTTGCGTCTCCTTCAATTATTATATCATCTGTTTTTTCTTCCAGCCTCTGAATTCTGTCAGGGCAAGCGCCAGAGAGAGTAAAAATGTAAGCGTATCCGCTATGGGCGCGGCGATGAGCGCTCCGTCAAGCCCGATTTTAGACGAGAGCAGTAAGGAAAGCGGAATCAGAAATACCGCCTGCCGTGAAAGCGGAATAAGAAGCGCCTTGGCGGGTTTTCCTATGCCCTGGAAAAAGGCGCTTGTTACCATATGCAGGCCGTAGAGGAAAAACGCAGCCATGAAAAGCTTAAAGCAGTGTCTTGAGCATTCTATATAAAGGGGGTCGCCTGATACAAAAAGACTTCCGATTTGCCCCGGAAATACCTGATATATAATAAACCACAGCACAGAAACGGTCAGAGCAATTGCTGCCGCCAGTCTGTAGGACTGCCTGACACGGGTGTAATTTTCAGCGCCGAAATTGTAACCGTTGATGGGATGGGTTGCGGATGAAACACCAACAAACATGGAATGGGCAATCTGGTAGACCTTCATCATCATTCCGTAAACCGAAAGCGCAATGTCGCTGCCGTATACGCTTTTGGCACCGTATATTGTCATAAGGTTATTCATTACTATCTGTACCGCCGCCGTCATTATTTGGGTAATAAGGCTTGGAAAGCCGAGTGAGAAAATTCTTTTGGACGTGTGTCGTGTCGGCTTGAGGTCCCTTTTTTTAATATGTACGTTTTTGAGCCTCCATAAATATTTAAAGCAGAGAAGCCCCGCCGCTACCTGTCCGATTACCGTAGCTATTCCAGCACCTAAAACGCCCATGTGCAGGGGAAATATAAATATTGGGTCCAAAATCAGATTGATTACCGCACCGATAATCATGCATTTCATTGTGTATTTGGGATTTCCGTCGGCACGTATAATCGCGGTCAGTGATGTGCACAGCATAAGAAAGGGCAGTCCCCACACTATAGTGCGTGTGTACGAGAGGCATTCCTCAAATGCCGTGTCCGTGGCGCCGAAAAGGGTAACGATTTGCGAAGCGAACAGGCTGCATAATACAGCAAGTATAATACCGCCTGCGACAAGCAGGGTAATGGAATGGCTTACTGTCCTGTCGGCCTCCTCCTGCTCCTTTCTTCCAAGGCACAGGCTTATGCCGGCGGCGCAGCCGTCGCCGATTAAAAGGCCGATTGCCGTAGCTATAATTGTGAGGGGAAAGGCCACATTCGTGGCAGCCATTCCTGTAATGCCAACGCCTTGCCCGACAAACACCTGGTCGGCTATGTTGTAAAGATAGTTTACCATAAGCGTCAGCGCGGTCGGCACGGAGTATTTGGCAATAAGCCTTCCAATGGGCTCCGTCCCCAAAGGATTTTGCAGTTCGCCGGCAGATTGAGTTTCGTTCATGAAAATTCTCCTTTCGTGTTATGATATTCCCGGAGGCTTTTCAAATAAAAAAGCACCCGGTTATCTGGACCGATATGGTCCGCCGCCGGATGCTGCTTTTTATGTTCTATCTTAAGAGAAAACAGCATCCAGTCATAATGAATGAAAGCTTTCTTCTCCCGTCCAGACTTCCTGTTGGCTTCGGAAACTAACCGAATCAGCTTGCGCTTGCGGGCTTTACCGCCAGTAGAGAAAAACTCATTTACGAAGAAAGGTTACTACATATTTAGACTAACACTCAAAAATAAAAGTGTCAAGACGAAAAATTAATAGGTTATAAGCTCTGTAAATATTTTTATGGCAAAGCGGTCGGTCATACCCGCTATGTAGTCAAGTATAGCCTGTATGTACTCCTGCTCTGTGTCAAGGGAGCCGTATATTTTTTCGTTTTCACAGCTTAAGGACAGCTGCTCATATTCCTGCGGGACTATAGATATGGTGCAGTACCTTGACAGCCATTTTTTAAATGATTTATGCAGCAGGGGATAGAACTTTTCTATTTTATCCATAGTGTAGATGGTGTATTTGCCGTCATACAGCTCTAAAAGGATACCGAATATTTCACTTATAATCATTTCGGCGTAGGATTTAAAGGGCTTAAGCCGCGGATGATTATAAATCTGCTCATAGTTAAAGGCCTTAAGGTCATTAAGCTGTTTAAGAAATTTCGGGCTGAGGCGGATGCCGCTTTCAGGAGAGCTGTTCTCACAGATGTCTATAATCATATTGTGTATTATAACGGTAGTGTTCAGCGCGTTCTGGTCGGTCTGCCTTGCCATATCAAGCAGTATATCCTCGGCTGCTTTATCCAAAAGACCAAGCCTTTCGGCATCCTCAATATCCCTGCCTATATAGGCTATTTTATCGGCAAACTTTACAACGCAGCCCTCCCACGTTATCGGCTGAAACTGTCCGGCCTTCTGAAACGCCTCGGGGTGTATAAATTCGCTTCTTGGCTTTATGCCGTTCTCGTCAACCTCTCCGCAGTGGGAAATTATGCCGTCGCGTACCGCATAGGTTAAATTCAGGTTTTGGGATTTTTTATAGGTGTCCTCCAGCAGTTCAACCTTGTCTACAAAACGAAGGCCATTCTTTTCATGCCAGAAATCCTCGTCAAGATACTTTTTGGTCAGCGCCTCTATTATTGTTTCACCCTGATGGCCGAAGGGGGTATGACCCAGGTCATGACCGATGGAAATGGCCTTTGTCAGCTCGTCATTAAGCCCAAGATATTTAGCTATTGTGCTGCTTACGGACTCTACGTGGGCAACATGCTCCATTCTTGTGCATATGTGGTCGTTGTCAATATTAAAAAATACCTGAGTTTTATGCTTAAGCCTGCGGTAGGCCAGCGAATGCAGTATTCTTGTATAATCTCTTGCGAAGGGACTTCGGACGTCTACGGGCCTTTCATATAGGGGAGTTCTGCGTGAAATCAATTTATCCCAGTTTGGGCTGCCGGGAACAGCGGCCGTATCCACAAAGCTGTTTTTAGACATTTAAATCCCTCCTTAGCTTATATTTATTATGCTGATTAAATGGACATACCAATTTAATATATTATAGCATAAAAAAGAAGCGGTATAAACCGCTTCTTAATTATCAGTTGTTTTCTTTTCTTCTT
>URCD01000003.1 GCA_900546215.1 uncultured Eubacteriales bacterium
CTGCCTCAAAGCCTTCAGGTAAATCTCCCCTGAGTGCAAGGACGTTTGTGACTCCATATCCGCGAAGCGCGTCAAGCTGCTTAATTACTTCCTCTCTAGTAGAGGACACACACGTAAGATGGGCAAGCGGCGTAACTTCAAAATTATTTTTAAGATTTGCCGCTATACCTACCGTATGTTTTGATGTTCCTCCGCCCGCACCGTATGTCACACTCATATAGCTGGGTTTAAGTCCGGCAATTTTCTCAATGGCGGCATTTACGCTTTCATAGTTGCTCTCCAGTTTTGGAGGAAAAACCTCAAACGAAAGGCTGGGTTTATCTCCCGTTATTATTTCGGTAATAGGTTTGCATGGGCTTGCTATTTTTAAACTCTTCTCCTGCATATTCAACATCCTTATCTTAATTTTTATCTTCTCAAGCCATTCTGCCATAAAATATTACAAACATACGGAGAAAGCTTCAAAATCCCTATATAAAATGGTACAGCTAACAAAAATTTTTAATTGAATTGTAACTTTATTAAGTATCTGTGTCAATTATAAATTAAATAATTTTAATTATTATTTGTGCATAAGTATAAACTGCAAAAAAGCCCGACACGAAATTACAGCGCCAAGCTTTTTTGAACACAGGTTTACTTATTTAATTCTATTATTTTTTAGCTGCCTCAAACGCCTGTTTAAGGTCATATATTATATCTTCCGGGTCTTCAAGCCCAACAGAAAGTCTGATAAGTCTGTCAGAAAAGCCTGCCGCTTCTATTTCCTCCTTTGTACACATGGAATGCGTCATTGAAGCAGGATGCTGTATAAGCGTCTCACAGTCTCCCAAACTTACCGCCAGCACACAAAGCTTTACATTATTAAGTACAGCTTTAGCTTCTTCGAAGCTGTTCATTTCAAATGAAATCATCCCGCCGAAATTCTTAAGCTCTTTCTTTGCGGTCTCATAATATTTGCTGTTTTTAAGACCTGGATAATATACTGATGCCACTTCAGGTGCGCTCTCAAGGAAAGCTGCTACTTTTTCTGCGCCATCGCATATGGCGTCCATACGGACTTTAAGAGTCTTTAAGCCTCTCAATATCAAATATGCTTCCTGTGGTCCAAGAACTGAGCCTGTAATGTCTTTTAACCCTACCATTCTTATTTTATCTATTACTTCTTTTTTGCCTGCAGAAAATCCTGCTACTACATCTCCATGTCCATTAAGATACTTTGTAGCTGAATGTACCACTATATCTGCGCCAAGTTTAACTGGCTGAACCAGCAGAGGTGTGGCAAAGGTGTTGTCTACAATTACAAGACAGTCAGGATTTACTGAATGAGCGTACTCCGCAATCTTTTCAATATCAATTACTTTCATACTGGGATTTGCAATGGTTTCAAAGTATACAATTTTTGTGTTTGGACGCATTGATAATTTAAACGTCTCAAAATCCGACATATCTATACATTCTGCATCTATTCCAAATCTTGTTAAGGATTCATTTATAAGAGCAAAAGTGCATCCATATAATGTCTTATCAGCAACCATATGATCCCCGGTGCTCAACAGGCTTAAAAATGTGCCTGATATAGCTCCCATACCTGATGAGAAAGCGACGCAATCTTCTGTACTTTCTAAAAGAGCAATCTTTTGTTCAAGTACGTTTACCGTCGGATTTCCAAGCCTGGAATATATAAAACCGTTCTCTTGACCTGCAAAGCGGCGTCCGCCCTGCTCCGCTGTGTCAAAAACAAATGTAGATGTCTGAAAAATTGGTATTGAAAGCGACCCTTCCGCATTTTTCACATGGTTGCCATGCACTACTACCGTTGCTTCTGAATAATTGTGGCTCATAAAATTTTCCTTCCTTATATATACACTATTTTTCCTGATCTCAATTTAAAAATTTACGAGAGGCAAATTACCCTCTCGTAAATTATTTATATTTTATTACTTACAGTGTCACTGTATAAACAAATGTTTTTTCCATTGTTTCAGGTGATATTTCCTGACCAATTCCCGGAAGTTCAGGAACTTTAAGATACCCGTTATTTGGCATATAATCATATACGCACGTCTCTCTTAAGCCATGCTTAATTGCATACGAATGCTCTTCATGGATAAGGAAATTAGGAATTACAGTTTCTACCTGAAGCGCCGCTGCCGTAGATATAGGTCCGCCGCACACGTGTACCTGTACTTTAACATCATATGTATCAGCCATGTCACATATTTTCTTTGTTTCGGAAATTCCCCCACATAAGCATACATCGGGCTGGATTACACTGAGTGAGCGGTTTTCAAAAAATGGACGATAGCCAAGTCTTGTATAAATTCGTTCTCCCGAAGCAATAGGAATATTGATCTTGTCTCGGATTTCCCTCATTGATACCGGGTTAAGCGGGTGTACCGGTTCTTCATAATACATTATATTGAGGTCCTCAATATAATTTGCAAGCTGAATAGCAGTGCTCGTATCTGTAAAAGAATGAAGCTCAATAATTATATCAAGATCATCGCTGCATTCACGAATTGCCTTTACACGCGCTCTTACAAGCTCAAGTACCTTATTGGGAAGCTGTCCGCGGAGTCTCCAGTCAGACTCCTGATTTGTACGCTGCCAGTTTCCGCTGGCGCCTACACCGACAGGATCAACTTTAACCGCTGTATACCCCTGAGCCATCGCTTTCTTTGCAGCCTGCGCATACTCATCTGGAGAAGTCATATTTTTGTCCTCCAAATCCCAGTCAAACTGAATCTGGCTGGCATAAGCGCGGAGACTTTCATTTGTTTTACCTCCAAGCATCTGATATACCGGCACATTGAAATATTTTCCCTTGATATCCCAAAGAGCAATATCAATTGCGCTCATTCCTGCATTAATCACTGTTCCGCCGCCCATACCCCAGAAGGTTGTACGGAATAATTTCTCACGAATAGCCTCTGAATTTAGAGGATCCATACCTATAATCAGTTTTCCGAAATCTTTAATGATTCCTACTCCAGCATAATGTGCATTTCCGTATGCAAGACCAACTTCGCCAAATCCACAGATTCCTGCATCTGTATTTATGCGAATGCAAATGGGAGCACAATCCTCATAATTTAAGCATTTGGCAAAGTCAAATACATCTATGCTTGTAATCTTCATAGCATTCTCCTTAATTATTATATTTACATATAGCCGTTATAGCCGGTAGGCGCTAAGGCGTCATGCACATATTTAATTAGACCGATAATATCAAATACCGGCAGTCCTGTAGCTTTTTGCACAGCCATTGTAAACGGCGGCATATTGGTACATTCAAGAACTATAGCTCCAACATCAGGGTTCTCCTCTACCATACGCTTAGCTACCTTTATCATTTCTTCCTCAGCTAAATCTAAATCAATAAAGTTTGTGTCATCAAAAAAGGTTTTACCAAATTCCGTATTTTCAATTCCGTAGACTACTTTATTAACATCTGAAATACCTACGCCTTCGAAATGCTTTTCACCAAGAGACATTGCTTTAGCTGTAATAATGCCTACCTTTTTGCTTGGAGCCAGCATAGAGCTTACTAAGCGGGCCTGAAGCAGGCTTGATGAAATAACGGGAATATTAACTGCCGCAGCAAGTTCGCGATGGAAAATTGCCATAAAGCCACAGCTTGTTACTATACATTTGCACCCCTCTGCCTCCAGCTCTCTGGCTGCCTGGCAAAACGGCTCTATAAGAGCAGGATCCTGCTGATTAACAACAGTCTCAGCGGTGGCCTCCTTGACAGTGCGGTAAACTACTGGAAAATGAAAGCTTGTTGCATTTCCCACATCGCCGGGTACTCTAGGAAAGTGGGTGCTCAGCATTAAAATTCCTATTTTCTGGCCGTAGTTTGTTGTATTACCATAAACAATTGCCATACTACTTTTCTCCTTTCATAATAAATTTCTAAGCAAAGTTAAAGAATAGCAGCAGTATTCCGAAACCATATAAGAATAAGAAGCCCGGAAGAGATTTCATCATTGATTTTACATAATCACACTTTTTGCCGATAACGCCTGCAACCAACGGAGCTACAACTATTGTGCAGAGGTCTGTAGGAGGGAAAGCCTGGCTTCCCATTGCTATATGCGCACCTGCGAGTGCCGCACTTTCAGGGGTCATACCTGTAGCAACAAGTGCTGGGCCAAAGAATGATAATACAACATTCTGGGTTGTTGACTGGGAACCCGTAATCATTCCCATAAGTCCCATTGCGCCTGCGCCGCCAAGCTTAAGCGCATGTGTATTTAAAGTACTTGCCCATTCTGAAATTGTATCAATAAGACCTGCCGCATAAAAGCCTCCAAGCATCAAAGCACAGCAGAGATGTACAGCACCACATGGAAGATACTTTTTCCATCCGTTTACTATAACATTTTTAATTCCATATTCACGGGTGCTCTTAAAGCAGCACGCGATTATTGTAACCGTTAACAGAGAGAGAACTATCATATTGCCTAAACCGTTAACAAAAGGAATATTAGCCACAAGTTTCTGAAGCCAGCCCCAAACATATGTAATAACATTGGTATTAACTTTGCTGTTCCACGGGCCATATGCAAGAATCATTATAACAACTAATGTGAGCATAGGAATAAGCTTTGCTATACCTTGCTTAAGAATTGTTCCGGCCTTTTCCTTAGGAATCAGATGTTCAGGTAATGATTTAATTTTAATCCAGCGAATTGCATAAAAAGCAACTATTACTATACAGCAGAAAGGAACTGTTAAGAATGACCATTTTAATACCTCATCATAATTTGCACCGCAAAGTGAAGATGCAAGAACAATTGCGTTAGTCATTGGCGGACACAGCGAGCCTAAAAGCCCACCTAATACAAGGGATGCGGAAACCTGTTCCGGCTCCATACCTAAGTCAATTAACGGCGGTATAATCAAAACGCCTACAACGCAGGCAGCTGAAAGGCCTTCGCCAAGCAGTGAACCGAAAAGAATTAACGTAATCATACCGGCTACATATAATCCTTTGGGAGAACGTCCAAACGCTGAACGGCTGGCGCCAAGCACTACGTCCATTGTTCCCATAGCAATCTGTGTTTCCGCATAAATACTGCCAAATATAGCTATTAAAATAACCCAAGATAGGCGATTAAGGCCATCAATATAAGCATTTACCCATGCCATAGGGCTGAAAATTCCAGCTGTAAGCAATGCCACTGCCCCAGAAATCAATAATGCCCAATGTACTTTTCCGCCGATTACAGGGATTTTCTTTATGACTACAATTCCAATTAGAACCAAAATAGGAATAATAACGTTTATCATGATAGACTCCTTTCATAAAAATTACAAATTACACCATGCTCCTTTTCAATTTAAAACTTTTTTATTTTTCTATAAATAATTCCTGATAATACTCTATTTTTGAATACTGCGCAGATATTCAACCGCTTCGTCTGCCAGCATCTGATCCTCTTCCATAGCCCAGCCGCTGACACCTATTGCACCAATCAAGTCTCCATCCGCAGTAAGGATAGGCGTCCCGCCGGGAAGATATGTCATCTGAGGGTCTCCCATAGCATCATTGCCAATTCCAAGTTTTTTTGTCTGAGCCCACCAGTCTGCGGTGCGTTTTCCCATTAAAGCCGCTGTGTAAGCTTTTTTACTAACTAACCCAACACTTCTTGATGCCATTCCGTCCATCATTGTAACTGATATAACTGTTCTCGTTTCATCCACAAAGGCAACAGTAAGCGGCCTGTTTGCTTCTTTTGCACGATTAAGCAAATATTCAATCATTGCCTGACGTTTTTCATAATCTAAATACTCTCTTTTCATTTTTCTTCCCCTTTCTCTTAATCCTGTTTTTCACAATTGTCCGCAATTACACCCATTTGAATAGGACGTACAGGAGCTCTATGAGTTGCCGGCAGAAAATCTGCCAATGGCCTGCCAAGCTTTTCAGAAAGTATGCGAGCCACTAAGCGTTCGCAGCTCTTTCCCTGACATAAGCCCATGCCTGCACGGGTGCGTCGTTTTACACCGTCTATAGTTGTCGCCCCTTCATCAATGGCCTTTTCTATATCGCCCCTGGTAAGCTCCTCACAGCGGCAGATAAGCTGACTTGCTCTCTCCTTTTTTTCAGGCGCATCCATTGACTCATTAATATGGCTTCTTTTCATACTGCGTACCTCATTTATATAGTCTTTGGGCACAGCAATAGTAACGACACATGTATTTTTATAAGCTACCGGATTTTTTATATTCGTAACCGTTCCCTTGCACACCGTTTCTCCTGCACGGTTTACCGCGTCAACTATATCTCCCTTTTCCGGCAGAGGAAGATATTCAAACGGGAATGATACCTCCGCTTCAGTTTCAGAATAATCATAATTTATCAAAAATACGGCCTGACCTGGACACATTGCCACGCAGGTACCGCAGCCAGTGCATTTTTCCTCATCAAGATGCGGCAAATTAGTAATGGGGTCTCCTACTGTAATGGCTCCAAAAGGACAAGTTCCCTCGCATGGATTGCAGGGAATTTCCTGTACACATTCAATAACAGCTACACGTCCCTTTTTCATCCGTTCTTCACTTGGTATTCCAAAACAATTTTTCAGTTCTTCCTCACTGGGAATTCCGGTATAGCTTACACCTTCTTTCATCATGCATTAGCTCCTTTCTTTGCAAGATATTCTTTCATACACTTCATCTGCTCTATCTTGGCTTTCTGGCGTTTTTCGCCAAAAGCGCCCGTTCTGAGAGCTGAAAGACGAACCTGTACCTCATTTTTGAGCTGTTCGGCCTTATCCTTATCTAAATAGCCTAATGCCGCGGCTGAAGCAATTCCAGCCAGCTTACCCTCTTCCATAGCTGAGGAGGCTTCTTCTACGCCCGTAATGTCTCCTGCGACATATATTCCGGGTGCTGTAGTAGCCATATTGTCATCATGCATAGGAACATGGCCTCCAAGCGCAGGAATAAATGTAAATTCACAGCCAGCCATATGCGCGAGCTCGGTCATAGGATTTAAGCCAACTGCAAGGCAAACTGTATCAGCGGCAATTGCCCTCTCTGTTCCGGGAATTGGCTGAAATTTTTCATCTACCTCAGCAATGATAACGCCCTCTACCTTCCCATTGCCATAAACCTCTTTTATAGTATGCGACGTCAAAATTGGAACTCCCGCGCGGCGTATTTTTCCCGCATGCACACCATATCCGCCTATTGCTGGAGCTGCCTCCACCAATGCTTCTACATTTGCGCCTGCCTGCATCAGCTGATATGAAACTATCAATCCAACATTGCCTGAACCAAGCATAACTATATGTTTTCCAGGTAAAACACGGTTTACATTAATCATTGTCTGCGCAGCACCAGCACCCATAACTCCCGGTAACGTACTTCCCGGAAAATCCATATAATTTTCCTTTCCGCCTGCCGCCAGAATTATTTTTTCGGCTTGTATGGCATAATGCGTCTTGTTTTGTACCACACCTATTGTGTTGTCACGAAAAATGCCATAGGCTGTGCTGCTGAGCATAACCTCAGCATTACTCTGCTCCAGTTCTTCCAGCAGCTGTCTGCCAATCTCATATCCACGGACACCGGCAAGGTGCTCTTTTGAACCAAAAAATTTATGAATCTGTTTAAAAAGCTGTCCGCCGGGCAAAGCATTTTCATCAATCAAGGTTACCTTAGCGCCAAGCTTGCTAGCCTCAATGGCCGCGCATAAGCCAGCCGGACCTGCGCCAATAACAGCTATTTCAGTTGAAATTCTTTTCATTCTGTTTCACCTCCGTTTTCCTCTTCGCGACCGTATCCAAACTGTGGTTCCAGCTGCATACCGTCTTCAACAAAGGTTACACAGGTTCTTACGTTCGGCCTTCCGTTTACAATCATCATGCAGTCTGTACAGCGTCCAATGGCGCAGAATACGCCTCTTGGCTCATGTTTATGTACAGTCTTGCGAAAAGCTTTAATTCCTGCGGCAAGCAGCGCAGCCGCGATCGGCTCACCCTCCCTGGCCTGTATAGGCTGGCCTTTATAATAAATTGTCACAATCTTTTTTTCAGGTAAATCACCCAAAATAGGATGGTTTACAACTCTTAATTCATCATCCATTATAAGTTTTCTCCTTTCCTTGAGGCTTTAAATGCCTTTAGGCAAATTGTTTGCTATTTCCTCTTCGGTTGCCTGGTCATAAGGTTTTACCAAACGGTCGGGTCTCAGCGGTTCATTTGTTACGCAAAGCTCCTCACCGCAGATAAGTTCACTGACCATTCGTCCAATTACAGGATTAAGAGAAAGACCTCCGCCTTCAAATCCAGTAGCAAATACATAGTTTTCAAGATAAGCAGTTGTTCCGACAATCGGAAGATGATCGGGTGTAAATGGTCTGAAACCTGAAAAGCTGCGAATAAAATGAGCGTTTTTCAGCGCCGGCATTTCGCGGCAGGCTTCGGCAATCAGCCATTCAATAGCCTCTATTGTGTTGCTCTTATCAAAATCATCCCATTCGTTTGTAGCTCCGATAAGAATGGTTCCCGCCTCTGTCTGTTCCAGTGCGGCTCCATGTCCAAGCTTTTTAGTCATGTCACTGAATAATCCCATAAGCTCCGGCTGAAGCTTTGCACAAAAATTTGATGCCGTTGTTACAGGGCCCTTTATCATTGGCGCACAGCCCTCTGTTACAACAATTTGTCCTTTACGGGGCTTTACAGGCACATATAAGCCAGCCGCTTTCCCAAGAAAGCCGCTCCATGAGCCCGCGGCGTCCACAATAGTATTTGCGTAATAGTCACCCTTAGATGTTTTAACCCCGACGGCCTTGCCGTTTTCGATAATAACCTCATCAACTCCGGCTCCGCAGATTATTGTCGCCCCTCTTTCCTTAGCTTTGCGGGCATAAGCAAATACAAGCTCAAACGGGTCAATTTTTCCTCCGCTCGGCGCATAGCTGGCGGCATATATATGTTCGGAGAGGTAAGGTTCGCGCTCACGAAGCTCATCCCCCGTCAGCATATAAATATCTGCTCCGCTTTCCTGCATTTTCTTGGTTGCCGCTGCAACAATCTCATACTCCTGCTCATTGTCACAGAGTAAATATGATCCGCTGCCCTCTGTAAAGCCACAGCTGTCGCCAAGGTCCTTAAGAATTTCAGGATACATTCCTCCGCCGGTAAAGCCTAAATTTGTATGATATCCCGGCATTTTTGTATTGTGATAGATGTGCCCATCACCAGCCCCGCTGCTGCCCGCAGCCAATGTTTCCGTTTTTTCAAGTACAAGAACTTTTTTATTTTTTTTGGTGAGCCAATATGCGACAGACAGGCCAATCATGCCTCCGCCGACAATAATTATATCTATGTCGCTTTTCATATTCTTCTCCCTTCCTTGTAATGGCCATACATGGCCGGAATTGTTTATAATTTATCCATAAGTATTTCAGCTACGCACATTATTAACAATATGGTTTACCTTTTGGTATTCGCCTTTTAAGTAGTAGATAATGTTCTCCACCGAAATTTTCTGGCAAAGCGCAACTGCCTCAGCCGAATAAAATGCTGCGTGAGGTGTGACCAACACATCATCCCTGCCAATAAACGGAGACTTTGTTAAATCAGGATTTTCATCTTTAAAAACATCTAAGCCGGCAGCACTTATTTTTCCCGTATCAAGCGCATTTAATAAAGCCGTTTCATCGACACTGGCACCACGTGCCACATTAAGGAAAATCGGTTTCTTTTTTAAGTGGCTGAAGAACTCCTCATTGAAAAAGCTTTCAACTTCCGCTGTCTGAATCATGTGGTTTGTAATAATATTGCAGTTTTCCATTATGTATTCAGGCTCAACCAGCTTAACATCAATTTCATCAGCAATTTTTTTAGGAAGATATGGATCATAGGCGACAACCTCGATACCAAATGCCTGCGCTCTTACAGCCACTGCCCTTCCAATCTTGCCAAGCCCGAAGATGCCCAATTTTTGACCGCTAAGTCCATGAATTTCTCCGGCTTTTTTATAAAGCCATAGATGCTGGTTATCAACTATATTTACAAAATTTTTTAGCTTACGGTTCAAAGCAAGCAACAGAGACATAGTATGGTCGGCCACCTCATTGGTACAGTATTCTCCAACCGGAACCACAGCTATATTTTTTTCAGTTGCACATGCAACATCAACAAAATTGTAGCCAGTTGATGTTAGTGATATAATTCGCAGCTTTTCAGCACAATCAAGCATATCCCTGTCCATAACAATAAGGGCTGTCAGCAAGGCATCGGCATCTTTTAAGAGCGCCTTAAATTCGTCCTTTTTTGACTCATCATAGTTATAGACTACTGTTTCGACGTCAGGAAAAGCGTTTCTTAATAGATTGATTTCATAATCAATGTCTCTATTTTGCGCCTTTGGCAAATCAGCAATTAATACCTTCAATTCTTTTCCTCCTAACTCTTTTCTCTTATTAAGATGTTTGACATTTTTACTCTCATAAGGTACTATATTTAAAAATCAGTTCTTTTATATCTAAAGCATATACATTTTTCAGGATAAGAACTATTATGAAATATAAATCTTCAGTCATAACTAACAGTTATGACTCCTATTGTTCTAAATTTATATCCACTATTTACAAATAAAATTCACATAAACAAATTGTCAGCGGCAAAAACTGTTTGGAATAAGTCCTTAAAAAACAAAGGGAGATGCAATTTGAGATGACACTTCAGCAGGTTAGGTATATTTTGGAAATTTCTCGCTATTCAAGCATTAGCAAAGCTGCTCAGGAGCTATATCTTACACAGCCTTATTTAAGCAGTATGTTAAAGGAGTTAGAAAACGAACTTCATATCACAATTTTTAACAGAACAAGAAAAGGGGTAAAACTTACCGAAGAGGGAAAGAATTTTATACAAATAGCTAAACCGCTTCTTGAGCAGGAAAAGCGAATTTATGAGCTGTATAGCCAAAAACAAAGGGAGCTGCCATTTCATTTCTGTGTTTCACTGCAGCATTATTCATTTGCAGTAGAAGCCTTTTATCAGTTTTTTAAAAAATGCAGCCCTCAGGAATTTGACGTTCACATACGTGAATGTTGTATGGAGCAGGTCATCTGCGACGTATTTGAGCAGCGTAGTGAAATCGGAATAATCTTCATATCCGATTCAACAGATACCTTCATCCGTAAGTATTTGAATTCACGCGACTTGGAATTTAATGAAATCGCAAACTTGACTCCATATGCTTTCTTTCGAAAAAAGCATCCCATGGCTGCCAGAAATGTAATTTCTTTAGAAGAGATGTACGATTTTCCGTTTGCCTCCTATGAATCATTGGACAACGTATCCATAGATTTTTCTGAGGAGGCCCTGTTTCCGAACCTTACTATGATAAAACGCCGTTTTTATGTGACTGACCGGGCAACGATGATTAATACTCTTTCCCATACAAATGCTTTTTCAATCGGAAGCGGCATACTTTCGTATGGGTTTGCGGGACCTGAGCTTACCAGCCGTCCGCTTATAACTAATAAGGATACCATGCATATTGGATGGATTCAGTCGGCCAATTCACCAATTTCCAATAGTGGCTTGGCATTCCTTGATAATCTAAAAGATGTACTTAAGAATACATCAAGGCCAACATACGGAAATACAGTCTATTCAGAAAATTCAGCTCCTAAACTTTAGTATGCTGGAAATCAAAGTTACAAAGCTTCTTTAGCATTATTCTACAGATACAAAAAACTGCCGTTTAAAACGGCAGTTTTTTATATGTCTGCAAATTCAAGCCTAAATCTGCTGAACCTCATCAGAGACCTTTCTGTTATTATAAATAAAGAGAGTTATTGAAGAACCAAATATAATTATATATCCTATTACGCTTAATATATCAGGGATATTTCCAAATAGAACAAATCCAAACATAGCAGCAAATATAAGCTGCGAATAGTCAAATATAGAAACTTCCTTCCCGGGGGCGTTTGAATATGCAGCAGTTATGGTAAATTGTCCCACAGCGGCACATACTCCTGCGAGTATAAGACATAGTATTTGCGAAGCGCTCATTGGATGATAATTTAATAAAAGATACGGAATAAATACAAGACAGGAAAATCCTGAAAAAAAGAATACTATCTGAGGTCCCTTCGCTCCCCTCTGATTACAGAGTCTAAGCATAGTATATGCAAGCCCGCCTCCTAAACCGCCTATAGTTCCCGCAAGGGCGGCAACAAGCTGGCTTGAAAAGCCTATGCCCGGCTTGATTACAAATAATGCTCCTATAAAGGCAAAAACAATAGCAAATACCTGAAATGGCCTGACCCTTTCATTAAGTACAAATATAGAAAAAATTATAACAAAGAACGGAGAAAGCTGACTTAATATCGTAGCATCGGCCAGAATCAAATGGTCTACCGCGTAATAGTTTCCAAGTATTCCAATTGTACCTGCAATGGATCTAATTAAAAGAGCTCCCATTGATTCTCTATTTGGAAAAGGATTGCAGCGATTTTGAATAAGTATACCGACAGCAACAACTAGAGATACTAGGTTTCTGAAAAAACTTTTTTGTATTACCGGAATATCTCCTGACAGCCTAACAAATATGTTCATAAGAGTAAAAAAGAACGCTGAAATTATCATAAATATAATAGCTCTATTTTTCCGAGAAATTTTTTCCATAATATACCTCCTAATAAAAAAGCATTATACACCATCTAAATTGCCAAATCCACAAAAAATTTTATCAATTTTATGTTTTGTGCAATTTTATATTTTTTAATTTTAATTGCGTTACACTTCTGATATAATTAAACTAGTTAAGGTGACCTGATTTTGTTGAACAAAATCAGGCTTTAATTTTTAAAAATATGTCACAATACGCCAAATTCTTTGTCTAATTAAATAGGAGGTGCAAAAATGACTAATATAGAAAATGAAAAGCAACTTGTAGTTAAAGCGGTGTCAGGAAATCAGGATGCTCTTGAGGCAATACTTACAGGTGTGAAGGACATGGTTTTTAATCTCTCACTGCGAATGCTTGGAACAATACCTGATGCAGAGGATGCCACACAAGAAATATTAATAAAAATAATGACCCATCTTTCATCATTCAGACATGACAGCAGTCTGTCAACCTGGGCATTTTCAATCGCAGCTAACCATCTGAAAAGCTACAGGAAAGGTTTATTCTCAAATCATCCTCTTAGCTTTGAGGAGTATGGTGAGGACATTATATCCGGCCGCGAACGTGACGTTCCTGATATGACAGGAGGAACAGACAAGGCACTGCTTGAACATGAGCTTAAGCTTTCCTGTACCAATGTTATGCTGCAGTGCTTAGACGCGGAAAGCAGGTGTATTTATATACTTGGAACTATGTTTCGTTTAAACAGCCAGATTGCCGCGGATATATTAAATATGTCGCCTGAAGCATACAGAAAGCGACTCTCTCGTATACGTAAGAAAGTGGCTGACTTTCTTGGTCAATACTGCGGTCTTAGCGGCTCTGATAAATGTGCATGTTCTAGAAGGACGAACTATGCCATAGCCAGCCATAGAATAAACCCTGCCAGCCTGGATTATCAATCTATGAAAAAATGCAGCTATAATGACATCACAGCTTTTACTGACTCTATGGAGCATCTGGACGAGCTTTCTCAGATTTTCTCGGAGCTGCCAGCATACACTGCTCCAGAAAAAGTAACATTGTGGTTAAAAAATTTAATAAACTCAGAGGAGTTTGCATCAGTGTTAAATTTTGAGGAGGAAAGAGAATGAAAATAGTTTTAGATTATTTAGACCAGCTTAGGCAGAATAATAATCGGGAATGGTACCATGCCAATAAGCAAATGTATAAAGACGCTAATTCCGCCTTTGAAATTTTCATTCAGGATCTCATAAGGGAAATCAGAAAATTTGATGGAAGCATACCTCTGTTAGAGGCGAGGAACCTTACCTTTAAAATAGTAAGAGACACCAGGTTCAGCCACGATAAATCACCATATAATCCCTCATTTCGGGCACACATAGCCTCAAAGGGAAAACTTCCTATTCCTGTGGGATACTATGTAATGATTAGTCCCGGAGGACACTCATTTTTAGGCGGAGGATTATTTGCAGATATGTTCAGGGACGCTACTGAAATGGTTAGGCATCATATAGAAAAAAATGGCCCACAATGGCAGGAAATTATAGAATCACCAAATTTTAAAACAAGCTTTAAAGTAGGCGGAACTGCTCTTAAAAATGTTCCAAAGGGCTATAATGCAGAACATCCTCAATCTGAATATTTAAAGAATAAAAGCTGGTATATAGAATTTCCTTTGTCAGACGCTGAAGTATCTGACAGTGATTTTTTATACCTTGCCGCAAATACTTTTGAAAAGATGAAGCCGTTTAATGACTTCCTAAACTGCGCACTTACTGATTTTCAAATGCCTTCAAGATGAAAAAAGCCGCATATTAAATGCGGCCTTTTTCATCTTGTTTTTGCAGTATAAAGCTTTTTGTAAGTATCTAAAGCGCTTATAACATCTGTATTGTAGCCTACATTCACTCTGGGCAGAACGTCATCTTTAATTCCTTTTGAAAGGTTCCATACCCATATAAATTGCTCATCCCCTCCAGCCTCATTAATCAGGCTAATTGTATGAGAATTGAATTGTCCGCTTGGATACACATAATAATGCGCCCTTTGCCCAAGATTTGTTTCTATTGAATTCCATGCGGTCTTAAAGTCATTTTTTATTTCCTCATCAGTGTATTCGCTGACAATCGGCAAATGGCTTTTTCCGTGAAGACCTACATAGGCAAGCCCTGAGTTTTCCATAATCCTAAGCTGCATCCAGCCAAGAAACATATTCCCATTATGTTCCGTAGGCATATCGGAAGTGTAATCTGTTATTATATAAATTTCAGCTTTTATATTGTACTTTAGAAGTATTGGATAAGCGAGCTCATAAACAGACTCATACCCGTCGTCAAACTGTATAATAACTGGCTTATCGGGAATTTGTCCAACTACCTTTTCTTTAGCTACCAGATCCTTAGTAAATATTGGCGTATAACCGTTTTCCAGAAGGTCTTGTATATCTTTCTCAAATTTTTCCGGTGTTACAGTCCAGTCTGTTGTTTTAGATATATCATTAGTAAGCCTGTGGTAAGTCAAAACAGGGCAATATATATCATGTTTTTTTGTATTTTCAGCAGCCTGCGCATTTAATGTAAAGAGTACTGTAAACAATAAAACAGCTAATTTTAATCTTTTCAACATTAAATTCACCTCCATTATATTTAAATATAACTTTTTATTTTGAATATGTCCATAAAGGTACATTTAATGAAAGAAAATATTAATCTTTATGTAAAATTCATTTATTGCTAAATAATAAACTGACAAAGCCCGCTGCTATACAAAAATAATTTGATATCATTTTGTATATTTAACAATAAATGGCTAAAAAAAATTTTTATATGATACAGAAATAACAGCATCTGCGTTTATCTAACGGGAGCAAATAAAGTAAACAGGCGGCAGAATTAAATTCTGCCGCCTGTCTGTTATATAAATAGAAATTGGGGTAGTCAAAAGTTATAACGGGTAAATGTCCAGTCTTTTAATCTTTCCGTTCTCGTCGATATCCTCTAAAAAGGCCGATGCCGGTATCAGATTATTATTGTATGTTATAAAATACCATACTATTCTGTCTTCAACATATCTAACTCCTTTGATTTTAAAGGGGCCGCCGTTAAATCCAAATTTATGATGAAACATCATTTCAATAGCCATTTTACCCTCAAGATGCAGTGTATCCATGCCAGCCTTAACCACTGAAGAATCATGAAGCACCCCATTATCCTGAAATAAATCCGCTAGGGCTATGCAGTCACCCTTCTGCATACAGTCAATATATTGTTCAAGTACTGTCATGTCTGTCGCCTCCTATATCTGTTCTGAACGAAGCAGAGCATCTATTCCTCCGTCTATAAACAAAATTACGCCGTTAATTCCGCTTGCCATAGGCGATGAAAGAAAAATAATTCCGTTTGCAATTTCATCTGCATCCAAAAATTCTCTTCTTCCATATCGAGTTGGGATAGGTATTAAAAGTGCCGCCTCCATCTGGGCATCTGTCATTCCCTGTGTCATAGGTGTGGTTGTATTACCCGGCGCAACTGAGTTGATTCTCAGGCCATCTACTGCCCAGGATGCTGACACTCTTCTGACCCATCTGGCCAGCGCTCTTTTAGATGAGCTGTAGCATGACGGTCTCTGTTCATCAGGTATATCTACAGCCACTTCTTTTATTCTTTCCTCATCCATAACATTAGAGAGCATGTCGACCCAGTCCATTCTGACTGTCATGTTAGTAATAGAATTAGATGATGTAACGACACAGTTGCCTCCTCGTTTTTTAAGAAGTGGTCTCAGCTCCTCTGCCATATAAACAGAGGCAAAAAAATTTAGAGAAAAAATTGTTTCCGGAGGAGCGGTAGGCCCTACTCCTGCATTGCAGATTAATACGTCAATGCCATCGGGATATCGTCTGTATACTTCAGCAACAGCTCCTTTTCTCCCTTCTTCAGTTATGAGGTTAGCAACATAATCACCGCCTTTGTAATCAATATTGAAAACCTCATGACCTTGACTCAACAGCTTTTTTCTTGTGGCAGCGCCAATACCGGTGGTTCCGCCTGTAATTACATAAACAGCCATTACGCTCTCCTCCTTTTCCAACTTCTTTTGTTAATTTATACTATTCCATTTTAATCAAAATGTCAATTTAAATATATTTTTCACAATAATGATAGTTAAATATCAAACATATAATGTATATATTTACTATAAAAGTTTAAATACAATTGTTTGTTTTGTAATTAACGTTATAAGGCAACATATAATTAATTTGATAATAAAAAAGGACTTTCTTAAGAAAGTCCTTTTTTGATTATTAACCAATTACAGTAGAATATATGCTAAAGAA
The DNA here is from genome assembly GCA_900546215.1 of uncultured Eubacteriales bacterium. Lineage (GTDB taxonomy): Bacteria > Bacillota > Clostridia > Lachnospirales > Anaerotignaceae > Metalachnospira. The sequence continues at coordinate 16,967 of URCD01000003.1, forward strand.
GCCTGTAGCAGTTACTATTATCAGAAGAACCGGTGCAACATACTTAATACAGCCAATCCAAAGCTTTTTAATTTTAAAGCTTGCACAGCCCTGTTCCATTTCTCCTGCCAGTTTGTTTATATCGAATTTCCAGCCAACAAATATACACATGAGTATTCCGCCTATTGGAAGCAGTATATTGTCTGTTATCATTCCAATAAAATCAAACACCGAATAGTTCAAAATAGTAATATCGCCTAAAACTCCAAATGAAAGTGCACTTGGAATTCCAAGACAGAAAACAGTTATTCCCATCACAGCAACTGCTTTTTTTCTGCTCCAGCCCCATGAGTCAATTGCAAATGATACAACAACCTCAAGTAACGCGATCGCACTTGTTATTGCTGCAAAGAATACAAGAATAAAAAATGCAATGGCAAATATGGATCCTCCGGTCATAGCTTCGAATACTTTGGGAAGTGTACCGAATATAAGCCCAGGGCCCTGTCCGGGTTCAAGACCAAATACAAAAACTGCCGGGAATATAGCTATGCCTGCGAATATCGCGAGCATGGTGTCCATTCCTGCTATTAATCCGCAGCTTTTAGGAATATTTTCTTTTTTTGAAAGATAGCTTCCGTATGTAATTGTAATTCCCATACATAAGCTTAAAGAATAGAATACTTGTCCAAGCGCGGCATTTATACTTGAAAGAGTGAAGCCTCCCTTTGGTTCAAATATAAATTTAAGTCCTACTGACGCTCCTTCGAGGGTAACTGAACGTATCATAATTATAATAAGAAGAACGAACAGCGCCGGAAGCATAATCTTACTTGCTTTTTCTATTCCAGCCACGCCCTTATAGCATATAGCTATGGCAAGAGCCATAAAAACCAAGTGCCATATAACAGTCTCAGGACTTGCTATAAACGCAGTAAAGTCGGCAGGTGCGTCAAATGTTGTTGCATAGCTTATAATATACTTAATTATCCATCCACCTATTACACTATAATAGCTTAAAATAATGAACGGAGCTATAACTCCAAATACTCCAACTATTTTTGCCTTAGGATGTACTATTTTATAACTTTGTACCGGGTCCCTTCCAGTATAACGGCCAAGGCTCATTTCGAGCATCATAACCGGCACGCCTAAAATCAAAACGAACACCAGGTAAGTTATAAGGAATGTAAATCCTCCGTTTCGCCCCATCAGATACGGGAATTTCCACAGGTTTCCCAAGCCTATGGCAGAACCCGCAGCGGCAAGCAAAAAGCCTACACGGCTTGCCCATTGCTTCTGTCCCATAATATTTTTCCTCCTAATTATTTCTATATATTTTTCACATGTAAGATTATATCATAGATTTTGGGACTTTCCAACGTTTAATGGGGCTTTAGCAAATTTTATTAAATAAAAAAATGTAATAAAATAAAAAACGGACCTATATAGGCCCGTTTTTATATACTTTAGTTAAAAAGAGGGGTTGAAAAATATCTTTCAGCCGTATCAGGCAGTATTGTTACTACTGTTTTTCCTTTACCCAGCTTTTTAGCCAGCCTAATAGCTGCCGCTACGTTTGTTCCGCTTGATATTCCGCACATCAGTCCCTCAAATCTAGCAAGCTCCTTAGCCGTTTGTATAGCTTCATCGTCGGTTATAACGCAAATATCATCATAAATCTGTCTGTTTAGTATTGGGGGGATAAGCCCGTCTCCTATTCCCATCTGAATATGAGTGCCTATTGAACCTCCGGATAAAATAGCCGCATTTTCAGGCTCCACAGCCCAAATTGTAATGTCTGGATATCTTTCTTTTAATACCTCACCGATACCCGTTATTGTACCTCCTGTCCCAATGCCTGAACAAAATCCATCTATTTCGCATTCCGCCTGCTCTATTATTTCAACCGCTGTATGATTTCTGTGTGCCATTGGGTTAGCCTTATTTTCAAACTGCTGGGGCACAAATACGTTCTTATCTTCATCAGACATCTTTAATGCCTTCCGCAAGCATTCGTCAATACATGCTCCAATATCTCCTGCGTCGTGAACAAGTATAACTTCAGCCCCATAATTCTTAACAAGCTTCCTTCTTTCCTCACTAACCGAATCCGGCATAATAATCTTTGTCTTATAACCTCTGACTGCTCCAATCAGCGCAAGCCCTATTCCTTGGTTACCGCTAGTAGGTTCAACAATTATAGTTTTGTCTCTGTCAATAAGGCCTTTATGTTCAGCGTCCTCAATCATATTAAGAGCCGTGCGTGTTTTGATAGAGCCTCCCACATTAAGGCCCTCGAATTTAACGAGTATCTGTGCTCCGTCTGGGTCAGCCAGATGATTTAATCTTATAAGAGGAGTATTGCCAACTGCTTCAAGAACATCATTATATATCATTATAAAAATCCTTTCCAATAATGAATACCATTGGTTTTATTATATTATATCAAATGGCTACGCTAAATTGAATACATTTAGCAAAAAAGCATACCTTTAAGGTATGCTTTTCAATATATATCTAATATTCCCTTTATTCCAGCATTTCTTTCATTTTATCTTTGAAAGTCTTTTTGGGCTTATCTCCGCCTGGCAGTTCAACAACAAGGTCGGGATTATTCCAATTATGAAGCATCATCTTCTGCTTTTCAGTCAGGCCGGTAGGTATACTGACTTTAAGAGTAACAACCTGATTTCCCTTTATTTTATCATTTCTCAGGCTGGGAACTCCGCAGTTCTTAAGCGTTATTACTGTGTTGGGCTGTGTTCCCGGCTTAACTGTATACTTCTCTTCACCGTAAATTGTGTTAATAGTAATTTCTCCGCCCAAAATCGCTTCTGTAAAAGAAATTGTCTTGTCACTATAAATATCCATTCCCTTACGTATAAAATAGCTGTGAGGCTTAACATATACAGTAACAAGTAAATCTCCATAGCCGCCGCCGTTTATTCCGGCCTCGCCCTTTCCCGAAAGGCGAATTGTCTGTCCATGGTCAATTCCCTTAGGTATATTTATTTCATATTTCTTTGTCTTTTTAACATATCCTGTACCGCGGCATGTCGAGCAAGGCTCCTTTACAGTCTTGCCTGTGCCATGACACGCTGAACAAGTTCTGGTTGTCTGCATTGTTCCAAATATGGACTGCTGAACAACTCTTTCCTGTCCCGTACCGTTACACTTACGGCAGGTTTCAGGATGTGTTCCGGGCTTGGCTCCCGTTCCGTGGCATGTATCGCATGAATCGGTAACATTTACCTGAATGTCCTTTTTGCAGCCAAACACTGCCTCTTCAAATGTAATTTGAATTGTGATATTCAAATCACGTCCCCTCATGGGGCCATTGCGTCTTGAAGAGTTTCCGCCGCCAAAACCGAACATGCTGAATATATCACCCATGTCAAAATCTCCGGCATTATAGAAACCGCCTCCGCCGCCCATGCTCTGGTCAAATGCCGCATGCCCAAACTGGTCATACTGGGCACGTTTTTGAGTATCACTCAATATTTCATAGGCTTCATTTACTTCCTTAAACTTCTCCTCAGCGGCTTTATCTCCGGGATTAGCGTCAGGGTGGTATTTCTTAGCCAGTTTTCGATATGCTTTTTTTATCTCATCCTCACCGGCGCTCTTATTTACGCCGAGGGTTTCGTAATAATCTCTTTTTTCTGCCAACTTCTTCACCCGCCGTCAAATGTTTTTATAGGGCAAAGATAGGCTCTCGGTTGAGAGCCTTCCTGCCCGCTTATATATATTACATTTCTTTGAAGTCGCCGTCAACAACATTTGGATCAGAATTGTCTGCTCCCGGAGCTTCCTGTCCGCCGGCAGCCTGTGACTGTTTATATAACTCCTCTGAAATCTTATAGAACGCGTTTTTAAGTGATTCTGTAGCAGCTTTGATTTCTTCTACCTCTGAGTCTGTCATAGTCTCAACATTCTTATTTTCAACTGCAGCCTTAAGTTTTGTAAGCTCATTCTGAACTTCTGTTTTATCAGCGTCTGAAATCTTGCCCTCAAGTTCACCCAAAGTTTTTTCCGTCTGGAAGATAAGAGAATCTGCTTCGTTCTTTGCGTCAATTGCTTCTTTACGTTTTTTATCAGCCTCTGCATACTGTTCAGCCTCTTTTACAGCCTTATCAATCTCATCATCACTGAGATTTGTGGAAGCTGTTATGGTAATTGCCTGCTCCTTGCCTGTACCAAGATCCTTAGCTGAAACATGTACGATACCGTTAGCGTCAATATCAAACGCAACCTCTATCTGAGGTACGCCTCTTCTTGCAGGAGCTATACCTTCAAGTCTGAAGCTGCCAAGTGTCTTGTTATCCTTAGCAAGGGGTCTTTCACCCTGTACAACATGTATGTCAACCGCAGTCTGATTATCCTCTGCTGTCGAGAATATCTGTTTTTTGTTTGTAGGTATAGTTGTATTTCTCTCTATGAGTTTTGTAGCTACGCCGCCAAGTGTTTCAATACCAAGTGAAAGAGGTGTAACATCGAGGAGAAGAATGCTTGACGCACCCGCGTCTCCGGCCATCTTACCACCCTGAATTGAAGCTCCGATAGCAACACATTCGTCAGGGTTAATTCCCTTGAATGGCTCTTTACCCGTAATTTTCTTTACTGCGTCCTGAACAGCGGGTATTCTTGTCGAACCGCCTACAAGCAATATCTTGTCAAGCTCAGATGCGTTAAGACCAGCATCTGAAAGCGCATTTCTTACAGGTCCCATTGTTCTGTCAACAAGGTCAGCTGTTAATTCATCAAATTTAGCTCTTGAAAGGTTTATATCAAGATGTTTAGGTCCGTCCTGATTCATTGTGATGAAAGGAAGGTTAATATTTGATGAGGTTACTGTGGAAAGCTCTTTCTTTGCTTTTTCAGCAGCCTCTTTAAGTCTCTGCATTGCCATCTTGTCTGCGGAAAGGTCAATTCCTTCCATTCTCTTGAATTCGCTTACAAGATAATTAATAACTCTGTTGTCGAAGTCATCTCCGCCAAGTCTTGTATCACCGTTTGTTGCCAAAACCTCTACAACGCCATCTCCGATTTCAATGATAGAAACATCGAATGTACCGCCGCCAAGGTCATATACCATGATTTTCTGTTCTTTTTCATTATCAAGTCCATAAGCAAGCGCTGCTGCCGTTGGCTCATTGATTATACGTTTAACGTCAAGTCCGGCAATCTTGCCCGCGTCCTTTGTTGCCTGTCTCTGTGCATCAGAGAAGTATGCGGGTACTGTAATTACAGCCTCTGTTACAGCTTCTCCAAGGTAGCTTTCAGCATCGCTTTTAAGCTTCTGAAGAACCATAGCTGAAATTTCCTGAGGAGAGTAATTTTTATCATCAATTGATACTTTGTAGTTCTCACCCATATGACGTTTAATTGAGCTTATAGTTCTGTCTGGATTTGTTATTGCCTGACGTTTAGCTGAGTCACCTACAAGACGCTCACCATTTTTAGCAAAGCCTACTACTGATGGTGTTGTTCTTGCTCCGTCAGAGTTTACTATTACAACAGGCTGACCGCCCTCCATAACAGCTACACATGAATTTGTTGTACCAAGGTCGATACCGATAATTTTTCCCATAATTAATTCCTCCTGAATATTATACAAATAGAATTTTCTAAAATTAGTTTGCTACTTTAACCATACTGTGTCTGATTACTTTATCTTTATATTTATAGCCTTTCAGCATATCTATGATTACTTCATTTTCACCAAAGGCTTCGTCATCCACATGGGCAACTGCTGCATGAAGATTAGGGTCAAACTTCTCACCGAGGGCTTTAATCTCCTCAACTCCCATTGAAGCTAATATTTCCTTAAGCTGCTTATCAGTCATTTTAACGCCTTTAAGAAGAGGGTCATTTTCATCGACTTTCCCCTCAACCGAGTTTATAGCTCTTTCAAGGTTATCAAACATCGGCAGCAGCTTTTCAATGGTATCTCTGACTCCATCGTCATACATACTGGCCTTTTCTTTCATCGTACGTTTTCTGAAATTATCAAATTCCGCTAAAGTCCTTTGAAATCTGTCCTGAGCCTCAGCAAGCTTCTCACCAAGCTCTTCAATTTCTTTTTCATGCTTAGCGTTTTTATTTTTAAACAGGCCCTTAGCCTTAGCCTCTGTTTTATCAGCTTCTTTAGCTTCCTCCACTACTTCGCCTGTTACCTCTTCAGTTGTTTCAGCTACATTCTCCTGTACGTTCTCATCTAGTTCAGACGCTTTGTTTTCCTCGCTATTCATTTAACTTATCCTTCCCTTCAATGGCCTTGTTTTTTCCCTTAGCTGCCGAATTCATTATATTTTCAATATTTTTAGCCATGCCGTTAAGCACGGATATTACCTGACCATAGTCCATTCTTGTAGGTCCTATAATACCAATTGTTCCGTAAATATTATCGCCTACCTTATAGCTTGTTTTAATAACGCTGCAATTTTTCATTTCGTCAAGCTCATTTTCAGTTCCAATAGAAATATCTGTTTTTCCGCTTCCGGCGTCTCCTATGATATTTAACAGTACTTCCTTCTCCTCAAGGGTATTAAAAAGAGTCCGAGCTTTGTCAATATCACTGAATTCGGGAAAGTCCAGGATGTTTTTTTCTCCGCTTAAATGTATTTGAATACTTTCTGCGGAAGCAATTGTTTTTCTGATATTTTTAAGCATTGGCTTAAGAAGCTCCTGATGCTCTCTTGTAACAAGAGCTAAGTCCCTGATAGCATCATCTGTCATATCATCTCTTGTTTTCCCTTTCAGGATAGTATTTATTTCCTCATTCATATGGTTAAGCTCATTTTCACTTATACTCGTATGAACCGGCATAACATAATGTTTAATATGATTTTCTCCAGTCGCAACCACAAGCATAACAGAAATATCATCTAAGGGCATCAGCCTTACCTGCTTAAGTGTTGTTTTTCTAATAACAGGCTCCGATATAAACGTGGTATAATTTGTCAATGACGAAAGCGCCCTTGCGGTTTCTTCCATAAGATATTCTATCTGGCTTACATTTTTATTAACTATATCCTTAATATAGCTTTGGTCTTCCTCAGTCATTAATTCCTTTTTCTGAAGGATTGTATCTACATAATACCTATATCCTTTGTCTGATGGTATACGCCCTGCCGATGCATGCGGCTGAACAATCAAGCCCATTTCTTCCAGGTCGCTCATTTCATTTCTTATAGTTGCCGAGCTTACGCCGAGACTGTACTTCTTTGCGATAGTCCTTGAGCCGACAGGTTCCGCAGTATCAATATAATCTTTAATTATTGCCTGAAGAATTTTCATCTTCCTGTCATTTAACTGCATTTCCCCCGCTCCTTTACTTCGTTTTCTGTTAGCACTCATTAGTTGTGAGTGCTAATCTTTAATACATAAAATAGCACCTTCCACATAATATGTCAAGTGCTTTTAAAAATTATTTATTAAGATTTTTTTAAATCTGATTTTTTTACCTGATAAACCGTTCAAACACCTGGTTTGACACATCAATTCCCCTGTCAGTCAAATACAGCCGTCCGCATTTAGAAGCTAAAAGCTTTGCATCAATAAGCTCCCTAATTTCATCTCCATAGATGTCATATATATCCTTATTAAATCTCTTTTTAAATATTGTTTCGGAAACTCCCTTTGTCATTCTCAATCCCATGAACATAAATTCCTCATACATTTCGAAATCATTAAGAAGTTCTTTTTCCTTTAAAAATCCACAGCCACTCAAATATTCTTTAAAATCATAGGTGTTATGATACCTGATTTTATCAATATAGGAATGAGCGCCTAATCCAAAGCCCTTATACTCCTCTGTTCTCCAATATACAATATTATGTCTGCATTCAAAGCCTTTTTTAGCGTAGTTGCTTATTTCATATCTGCCGTAGCCCTTATCAGCCAGCATTTCATTTGCCAAATAATACATTTTTCTGTCGAGATCTTCATCTGCTTCTTTAATTATGCCATTTTCATTCATTTCATAAAAAGGCGTTCCTTCTTCTATAATCAGGCTGTAGGATGAAATATGCTCCGGTTTAAGCCTAATTACATTTTCTATAGTTTCCTGCCAATCGTCGAAGCTCTGCTCCGGGAGAGAGAACATAATATCCACGTTAATATTTTTAAATCCCGCGTCTCTGGCCTGACAAAAATTTGTTTCAAACTCCTCAGCGGTATGAATTCTTCCCAATTTTTTCAAAAGCCTGTCCTGCCAAGCCTGCAGTCCCATACTCAGTCTATTAAAATACATACTGTTCATTTCAGAAAGATTTTTCGCATTGAGCGTCCCCGGATTTGTCTCAATAGAGATTTCCGCATTATTAGCAACATTATACTTTTTAATGATTGTATCAATTACCTTTCCAAGCAAGTGGGTCGGCAATACAGACGGCGTTCCTCCTCCTAAAAATATTGTGTTCACCGTCCTGTCCGAAAAATCGGCGGACATATATTCAATCTCTCTACAAAGACATTTAATATAATCATCAAAATAATTGTCCATTCCGCTAAATGACGGAAAATCACAATACAGACATTTTCTGATACAAAACGGTATATGTACATATAATGAAAGATCTTTATTCAATACTATCATCTCCCCGGCGATTATCTAAACTACTATAAATCAAATTGCCGTCGGAGTCAAATTCCTCTGTGCCTTCAGCAATTGACGAATATAATATTTTTCCGTCCTTATCATATGTCTCTATCCCAACAGCATGTATATCAGACAGCGCGCCTTCATAATTGAAATACGGCATATTGTCAAAAAAGAAGCCGTCATCATCAACCTCGGTGATAAATTCCAGAACCGGCATCTCCCAGTTGCCCAGCGTAACCTTTACCTTTTCCGTCCTTTTATCAAGGCTTATGCCATACGCCAGATTAAATTTCTCGTCATACCAGGCGTCTGTATTATCTACGGGGCACAGTCCCTCAATAGCCGTGCCGTCGCCGTCAAATCCCATTGTCCATGTTCCTAAAAAACCCTTGGTTGCTCTAACAGAGGAAAGCCCTCCATCACATATTCCTATTACCAAGGCATTTTTTCCGTTCCTCTCAACATGCAATATTTTTTTCGAGGGCCCATAATGCAGACCCTTTTCACATGCGTATAAAACAGCCTCAGGAGACGTATAAACCCGTTTAAACCCACCGAGTTCCCCATAGATGAACAGCAAAATTATCACTATAAATATGGCCGTCTGTTTTTTTCTGCTTAATGAGTTGAATTTTTTAAGAAGCCCCATTTACAGCCCCCTCTTTCAATGGTATTTCACAGTATAATTCCCTGCCGTTATAGTCATAGTCAATAATAAGCTTTTCGGCAGTCTTTGGAAAATTCTCTAAAAACATCTGATGCTTCACTATAGGCCCCGGTCCGCTTCCGCCGCCAGAGGAAAAATATTTATTGCCATTCTCATCATAAAAGCAGTTAGTTGCTAAATTGAACGTCCAGTCTATGCTGGTGGCAAAAGGCGATTTCCAAGTTATATACCTTACCTCCATCGTTTCATCATCATAGTAAACAACCTCGTCAATTTTTATGTGCATATCGTCAAGCATTGTTTCATATCCGGACTTTACCGTATACACCACTTCCCCTTTTGCCTGAGTTACCCCGTAGCCGTCCAAAAACGATCTTATAAAACTATACCCGCCGCTAATTGCCTCAACTAAAAGCATCGCAATAATTACAGCTACAATCTGCCTAGATATAAACCACATAAAACCAAGCACAGAATTATGCGCCTTATTAAGCTCTTTTCCGATATCATCTGGATTTCCCATATTAATTACCGCCAAGCTTACGGCCTCAGCCTCGCTCATGCCATTCCCACATAAATCATCCATCATATCTTCGATATGCTCCTGCAGCTCCTGTCTTATATTTTCATGGTCATAAGAAAATTTGACATATCCAAGCACTTTATCTATGAAATCGTTAACTTCAGGCAAAGGCATGGCTGCCACCCCCTATAACTCTATTTACAGAGTGGGTAAATACTTTCCACTGTCTTCTCTCATTTTCAAGCCGTTTTATTCCCACAGACGTGATTCTATAGTATTTCCTTGTTTTGCCATTCTCTGCCTCTTTTCTGTAAGACTTCACAAGGCCGGAGTCCTCCATACGGTGAAGAACTGGGTACAGCGTTCCTTCTTTAAATTCAAATGTACTGTCGCTTCTTTCCTTAAGCTCCTTAATTATTTCATATCCATAGCAGTCCTTTTCCTCCAGCAGCGCAAGCAGCATAAGTACTGTGCTTCCTCCTATCAATCCTTTATCAATTTCCATAACTACACCTCCCTGCCATATATTTATACCTTGATTATCTATGTATAAACATTATACTTAGATAGTCTATGTATGTCAATGACTTTATAAAATGAAGATATTTTACAAGCCTTTTTTATCTGGCTGTAGTAAAATAGAGCCCAGTAAGGAGGAATATCAATGAACGACGAAATCCGTATTATACGCTATGATAAAGACCTGAAAATAGAGGCCTACCGCTTTAATAACATATATCAGCCATTTCCCAGCCATTTTCATGAGTACTATGTAATTGGCTATATTGAAAATGGAGAGAGAACCCTTCTATGCAGAAACGTAAGCTATGAAATAAAAAGCGGCGATATTTTACTTTTAAACCCCTTTGACAGCCATGCCTGCGAGCAGTGCAGTCAGGAACCGCTTAACTATATTGGGCTGAATATATCAAAAGAAACAATGCTGAATCTGGTTAATGAGGTTACAGGAGAAAGAAAGCTGTCAGGCTTTTCAACGAGTGTTGTTGCAGACGACGAACTAGCCTGCTATCTGAAACCCCTTCATGCAATGATTCTCAATGGCTCAAGAGAATTTGAAAAGGAAGAGAATCTTTTACTCCTGATTTCGCTTCTTATTGACAGATACAGTCAGCCATTTGAAAGCTGTATACCTGAATGCAGACACGAAATTGAAATGGCATGTGATTTTATGAACAGTCATTTTTCAGAACATATATCTTTGGAGCAGCTGTGCGAATACTCGGGCTTAAGCAAATCAACGCTTCTCAGAGCCTTTACGAAATCTAAAGGCGTTACGCCATACCGCTATCTTCAGACAATACGTATTAATGAAGCAAAAAAGCTGTTGGAAACTGGTATGTCACCCCTAGACGCGGCTATGATGACAGGTTTTTCTGACCAGAGCCACTTCACGTCATTTTTTAACATGTTTATAGGTCTTACGCCGGGAGCGTACCGTGAAATGTTCCTGTCTAAAAAACAAAACCAAATGGAGGAAATGTAATGGAAAATAAATCTGGCCACTTGTGCGCTCTAGTAACAATACTTATATGGGGAACAACTTTTATATCAACAAAGGTTCTGCTTTTATCATTCAAGCCTGTGGAAATTTTATTTTTCCGCTTTCTGCTTGGCCTGCTTATACTATTGGCTGTCTATCCCCATCGGCTGCTCATTTCAGATAAAAAACAGGAGCGGACATTTGCCCTTGCGGGGCTTACCGGAGTGTGCCTGTATTATCTTCTTGAAAATATCGCGCTGACCTATACGTCTGCTTCAAATGTAGGCGTTATAATATCGGCAGCCCCATTCTTTACTTCATTTTTGACCAGAGGCGAGGAGAAGCCCAGGATAAATTTCTATATAGGCTTTTTAATTTCTATGGCGGGAATATGTCTTATAAGCTTCAGCTCTTCAAAGCTCCAGCTCAATCCTATTGGAGATATTCTTTCTTTACTGGCCGCCTTTGTATGGGCATGCTATGCGGTAATAACTAAAAAAATAAGTTCTTTCGGTTACAATACGGTTCAGACAACCCGCAGGGTATTTATTTATGGATTAATATTTATGCTTCCAGTTCTGATTTTTTCAGATTTCAGTCTAGGGCTGCAGCGCTTTACAGACGCCAAAAATCTGCTTAATATTTTGTACTTGGGTGCAGGTGCTTCTGCACTGTGCTTTGTAACATGGAATATCGCTGTAAAGGCTTTAGGAGCATTAAAAACAAGCGTATACATATATATTGTCCCGGTAATCACAGTGGTCACTTCTTTAATTGTACTGAATGAAAAAATAACAATTTCATCAGCAGTAGGAACAATTCTGACATTGCTTGGATTAATAATGTCCCAAAAGAAAACTATATTAAAAACAAGAGGTAATGAAAATGAATGTACAGAATGAAAAGTGTGTAATAGTTATAGACGAAAGCCTTCCTATCGGAATTATAGCCAACACCGCCGCAATAATGGGAATATCGCTGGGAAAAAATATGCCTCATGTTGTTGGCAGTGACGTTCAGGACTTAGACGGATACCGTCATCCGGGTATAATAGAGCTTCCGGTGCCCATACTAAAAAGCTCATCCGAAAAAATTAAAGAGCTCCGCGAAAAGTTATATCAGGAAGATTACTCTGAATTAACTGTTATTGATTTTTCTGACCTGGCGCAGAGCTGTAATGATTACTCTGATTTCACCTATAAAATGTCACAAAGCCATGAAAGCAGTCTGGAATACTTTGGTATAGCAATATGCGGGTCAAAAAAGAAAATTAATAGATTAACAGGCAGTATGCCTCTGCTGAGATAAGAAATTATTTGCGCAGCTTACAATTTTCTATGGCAGGTCTTCTTAAAATGAGTTAATATTATATTTATAAAGGAGGCCTAAATATGAAAAGAAAAATTTGTATACTGGCAGGCCTAATGGCAGCTGTTAATACTGCTTCCGTTTTAGCCACAGAAAATTCATCTCCCTGCTATATAAGCAGTATCGATTACAGCAGTACTGATTTTGACCCTGATGCAAACTGGGTTTATAATGTAAGCTTCGACAGCGGTGAGAATATCGCTTTCAGTGAAAATGACTTAACCCATACGTTTTTGATGATAAACGGTTCTTTTGAAAATATACCTGTTGAAATTCAAGACGGCATATCTCTGATTTCGGCAAGTGATCTCTGCGTCAGTATGAATGCCTCTTTGGAGTTTAATGAAAACGCAGCTATTATTACATTAAAAGACAAAACTGTTAAGCTATTTAAAGACAGTAATAAGGCTGAGTTAAACGGAACTATTTCAGATATGCCTGTAAAGTCAAAAACTGTCGGCGACAGCCTACTGGTTCCCCTTAGATATACAGCAAATATGCTTGGCGCGGACGTTATGTATACTGAAAAAATATTGGCTCCATTTTATAATTCTGTCATAAGTATAGACGACAGGGAAAAAAACATCAGCAAAGAAGATGCATTGGATACAGCATCAGTTAAAATGAAGCAATGCTATGAAACCTTCAGAAAAAACGAAGAGCTTATTAATTATGAATTCGCAAATCCAAATGCGCTAGATGAAATTGCAGATGAAATAAGTAAAATGAAATGTATAGGCGAAACTGCATCATTCTGGATTATAAAAGGTCCTTATATTCTTTTAGTTGATAAAAACTCTGGTGACATATTTGTAAAGTACAGCAGCGGAAATTCCGGGCACGGCTCCTATTCGGAATGTATAATACCAGTAAATATTAATGATATAAATTTCTTTTCCAAGGATTATTATCTAGGCTAATTATAAAAAAGCCCTGCTTATTAAAAGCAAGGCTTTTTATATTTATTCCGTAATTTAAACAGTTTAAATTACTGGATGCCTTTTATATATTAATTAAATGTACTAATCCATTTCTCAATTTTATTTTCAGAAGTTGCTAATTTATTTCCTGAAAATGCTATGTCCATTTCCTCCCCAAGCTCTGAATTTGCACAAAGCTTCTTTATATCCTTAAAGGTATGTCCTATCCATCCTCCATTTGTAGCAAAAGGGATAACCTTTTTACCATCCAGACTGTTTTCAGATAAAAATGTAAGTACTGCCGGAGCCATAGTGTACCACCATACAGGCGTACCGAGTATAACAGTATTATATTCACTTAAATCAGCAGAAATCTGCTTTATCTTTGGCTTATAACCATTATTAATCTCTTTATGGCCCTGCTCAACAATGCTGTTATAGTCACCGGTGTAAGGTGTCAGTGTTTGAATTTCCTCTATATCGGCTCCTGTTTTGTCCTTTATAAGCTCAGCAATTTTCTTTGTGTTTCCAGATAAAGAGTAATATATAACTATAGCTTTATTGTTCATTAAAATCTCTCCTTTATTTAGATTACTTACTAGAACTTTATCAAATGGAGTTAACTCCAAGTCAAGTGATTTTTTAATTTAAATACAAATTATTTTCTATCCAAGCTTTATCACTCTGATGACAGGTCATTTATTTACAAATTAATTATAACTCAAATTTGACACTAAAAAATGAGCAGGCCTTATTGCCTGCTCATAAGCTTTACAACTACATTTTTTATATGGTATTTTCGTCTCTATACGCTTAAGCTAATTGATTTTATACCGGACTCAGAACTTTAATTATCTAAATACAGCCTTTCATATTCATCCATTGGTATAGGCCTGCTGAACAAGTAACCTTGTATCAACTCAACACCAAATTTCTTTAAAATTAAGAATTGCTCTTCTGTTTCAATTCCTTCCGCTACCATCTCTATTCCCATTCTGCCGCATACCTCAGCTATAGAGCCTACAATAGCCCTGCTTTTTTCGTTTGTAGCTATATTATCAATCATGCTCTTATCAAGCTTTAGGACATCGTACTCTACCTCTGATAAAAGTGAAAGATTTGCATACTCTGTTCCAAAATCATCAATAGCAACCTTAAAGCCCGCCTTGTGCAGTTTTGAGCTTAGCTCCATTAAACTAAGGCACTCTTCATTGTGGACTCTTTCTGTAACCTCTATCTCCAAATACTTTGGCGATATGTCATAAGTATGGCATATATCAGAAATGTGCTCCACAAAGTGCGGCTCTCTTAAAGAAATACTAGAGAAGTTTACCGATATAGGAAACAGCTGTATTCCTTTTTCTCTCCATTCTTTTAACTTCTCACAAACAGATGTAAAAACAAAAAAATCAACCATATAGATAGTCTCAAATTCTTCAAGCAGAGAGATAAATTCATATGGTGAAATTACTATATCAGGCTTAGGACAATAACGGATAAGAGCTTCAGCTCCCTTTGCCTTGTAACTTTCTGTCGAAATTTTTGGCTGCAGATAAACACAAAAATGGTTTCGTTCAAACTCTTCCTGCAATAAAGTTACGTCTGACAGACAAAGAATTCTGTCATTATAATGCCGGTATCTACGAGAATTTGGGCTTTTATGGTAAAAATCCTTCTTGTCTTCATACATTTTTGCATCCGCATCTGCGATAATTCTGCTTATATTTTTGTTAATATGTTCTACCCACGTATAGCCAATAGCTGCCCTGCAATTTGAATCATTCTGGAATTCGGCCTTTAATGAATAAATTTTTTTCTGAAAATCCTCCTGTTTAACAGAAGGACATATAATGACAAACTCATCTCCGCCAATTCTATAAAAGTTCTCTTCACCAAAAACCGACTTAATCTTTCCGGCACACTCAACCAACACTTTATCTCCGAATTCATGCCCATGTTGGTCATTAATATCCTTTAAACCGTTAACGTCCAAATATGCAATTCCAACCGGAGCATCCAAATCAGTCATTCTATTGGTATCCTCTATATATCGGTTTCTATTATAAAATCCAGTCAGCTTATCAAAATAGCTTAGATGAGTAAGCTGCTTCTGACTTTGAGAATGACGGTTAGCCAACAGAAGGAAATAGCACAAGGTCTGAAGCATAGGTGCAATATTAAAAACCTTATCAGAGGGAGGGTTATCAACTCCCAAATATCCAATCAGTTTTCCATTCTGTTCCAATGGCGCAGCAACAAGACTTCTAATAGATTGATCATACAGGAATTTATATTCCTCTGGAGAGGATTCCTTAATATTCTCTAAATCATCTATGACAACACATTTTTTATCAAGAAAATATGGGGTCCACCGATCCATTAAGTCAACAGACACATCTTGCAGTAATTCTTTCTGTGGAGCAACACCATCTGCGCACCATTCGAAGTCATTATACATTCGATTATTTCTAATATAAAAAATATAAGCCCTGTCAGCACTTAAAAAGCTGCCCAGACGCTCCAAAATCTGTGAAGTAGATGTCTCAATATCATTTTGCTGATACAGTGTTCTAACACACTCCGTTACCATCACATTGGCATCCAGCATATATTTTAACTGCATCTTTTCTTTTTCAGACTCCGTAGTATCAAAAGCAATTTCCATTCTGGCCGGAAGTCCTTCCCATTCTATTAATCGGTCTTTTAAAATGTAATGCCGATTTGTAATAGGATTAGTAAATTCCCATGTGTAGTTTTCACCTTCTTTCAAAATAGAATTGGTACAAAACTCACATGGCTCTTTACGCTTCTGCAATACATCATAGCATTTTCTGCCATCTAAGGAATCTACATTAAAGGTCTCATATCCGGCTTTATTTAAAAACAATAAATCATATGTTTTCACATCTGATATATAAAGCAATTCTGAAATCTCGTTCATTGGACCGCGTAAATCCTCTGCAAGGCGATTTAAACTTTCTTTTCTCCTTTTGTTTTCCTCCTCCGCCTCTTTAAGCTTCGCCTGACGTTTTGACTGCTTGCTTATATATAAATACAAAAATATTGTCATCAAAATAAACGCAAAGTTCATAACAATTAATCCACTTTCAGCAAACAGCATGCTTTTTTCGGAATATTGTTCTGCTGCCAATACGGCTTTGTCTGCTAATACAAAGTAGGCTTCGCTGCTATAAAAGAGAGATTCAGTATCTCCGCCTTCCCGTACATTATAAATTTCTCGCTTTATATGGCCCCAATCCTTTTCCATTTCATATATAAGGTCTTGGAACTCCTCGCTCTTTAGTTTTACAAGCCCATATTCACCGTTACCATTCTGTAGCTCTGTAATAATGCTGTCAAGTTTCGTAATTAAAGCGTCATTTGATATGTGATTTAATTCCTGCTTAACAAGTCTCTGCGTTGCACCTCGAACAATGCCTGCATAATTTATTACTTTGGCATTTCCATGCATATTATTAAGGGCTAAAAGCGAAAATACACTCGAAAACAAAAGTGATATCGTCAATATTATTGGGAATAACTTCTTCTGCATACATGCCTCCGGAATCTAATCTCTATATATTTTTTCAATTCAATCTTAACGTGTTAAATTATTTCACAATTCCATTCTTAAACGGCAAAAAAAACATGTATTGTTGAAAAACATCCTAAGCAATTAGCTTCCATTAAAAGTATTTTAGAGATTTAACATTTTTACAGTACTTGTAACTTATGTCCATTATAGCCCATAAACATTAATCATACAACATCAAAAATGCCAAAACAACTAATACTTTGTACTTATATAAAAATCATATTTAACATGAAACTCTACATATATTTTTTCCTTTTTTAATATATGCTTAGTTTTATATTTACAAATAAAAAAGCAGATATGAATTAAATTCATACTGCTTTTTAGTTCAGGAAACTATGAAATTATTATTTATCAAACGACAATTTATCAATTATATTAATTACAGCCAAATTGCTTTAATTATTGAACCCGCAATTAATATCCAAATAAATATGATTGGAATGGCATAAAATCTTTCTTTAGGTTTTCCATCTTTCCACAATTCCTCCGCCTGCTTATGATTTTTCTCATAAACCTCCTTGGGAATAAGTTTAAGTGTAAACGCAATAAAGGCCGGCAATAAAATCACGTCATCCAGATAACCCAATATTGGAATAAAATCCGGAATCAAATCAATCGGTGAAAGTGCATAACAAACTGTTACCGCGGCAAATATTTTTGCAGTTATCGGGGTCTCACTATCTTTCATCGCTAAAAAAACAGTTGGAATATCCAATTTCAGCTTTCTGGCACGCTCTTTTAAATCCATAGCCAATACTCCATAAACATTCGATTTATTGATCTGTATTATAATTTTATGTTATTTTTTTAATTACTTTTTTGGTTTTTATTATTCTTCCTCCAGTTTCAGCACGCTCATAAATGCCTCCTGAGGAACAACAACATTACCTACCTGACGCATGCGCTTCTTTCCTTCCTTCTGCTTTTCAAGCAGCTTTCTCTTTCTGGAAATGTCGCCGCCATAACACTTCGCAAGCACATCCTTACGCATAGCGCTGACCGTTTCTCTGGCCACTATCTTTGCGCCAATTGCAGCCTGTATTGGTATTTCAAAAAGCTGCCTTGGAATTTCCTTTTTCAATTTTTCGCAAATTTTTCTTCCTCTTTCAACTGCTACCGATGAATGTACAACAAAGCTTAACGCATCCACAACCTCACGATTAACAAGAATATCAAGTTTAGTCAAGCTGGACTCCTGATATCCAATAAGGGTGTAGTCAAATGAAGCATATCCTCGGCTTCTCGATTTCAAAACATCAAAGAAGTCATAAATAATTTCGTTAAGAGGCATATGGTAAACAAGAGTCACCCTATTTTCGTCCATATACTCCATGCTTATATACTCTCCTCGCCTCTGCTGGCAAAGCTCCATAATTGGGCCAACATAGTCCTTAGGAAGAATTATTTCAGCCTTGACTATCGGCTCCTCCATTTTTTCTATTCTTGCAGGGTCGGGCATGTTGCTCGGATTAGAAAGTTCTATTTCTGTGCCGTCTGTAAGATAAATTTTATAAATAACGCTTGGGGCTGTAGTAACTAGGTCAAGATTGAACTCTCTTTCAAGACGTTCCTGTATTATTTCCAGATGAAGCAATCCTAAAAATCCGCATCTGAAGCCAAAACCAAGCGCTATTGATGTTTCAGGTTCAAAAAACAGCGAGGCATCATTTAGCTGCAGCTTCTCAAGGGCCTCTCTTAAATCCTCATATTTTGCGCTGTCAGCAGGAAAAATACCGCAGTAAACCATAGGGTTTACCTTCTTATACCCGGGAAGCGCCTCGGCAGTCGGATTTAATGAATCAGTAACAGTATCTCCTACTCTGGTGTCCGCCACATTTTTTATGCTGGCTGTAAAATATCCTACGTCTCCCGCGTTAAGCTCATCACATGGGATAAATCTTCCCGCCCCGAATACGCCTACTTCTACGACGTCAAATTCCTTTCCGGTAGCCATCATTCGTACCTTCGAGCCCTTTCTTATTGAGCCGTCAAATACTCTCATTATTACGATAACCCCTTTGTACTGGTCGTATAAAGAGTCAAAAATAAGGGCTTTAAGAGGAGCAAATTCATCTCCAGAAGGTGCAGGAATATCAGTAACGATTTTCTCAAGCACAGCGTCAATATTAATCCCATTTTTAGCCGATATAAGAGGAGCGTCCTCAGCCGGTATTCCTATTACATCTTCAATATCCCTGATAACAAGCTGCGGATTGGCACTTGGAAGGTCTATTTTGTTAATTACCGGCATTATCTCAAGATTATTGTCAATCGCGAGATATACATTAGCCAGTGTTTGTGCCTCTATACCCTGAGCCGCATCTACAACAAGCACAGCGCCCTCACATGCCGCAAGGCTTCTGGAAACCTCATAGTTAAAGTCTACATGTCCCGGTGTGTCAATAAGGTTAAATATATATTCTTCTCCGTCATTTGCCCTATAAATAAGACGTACGGCCTGAGCTTTAATTGTAATGCCTCTTTCTCTCTCCAAATCCATATTGTCAAGTATCTGGTTTTGCATTTCTCTTTCGGTGAGCAGTCCTGTTGTCTGAATAAGCCTGTCAGCAAGTGTGCTCTTTCCGTGGTCTATATGCGCAACTATACAAAAATTTCTTATTTTACTCTGTCTGTCTACAGGCATTTTTATCCTCCTAGTAAATTAATTCCGTTAATGAGTAAGTATATCATATTTTTTTGCAATCTACAATAAAATATATGCTCATACAGCATTATTTCAGTGTTTTGTTTTCGTTTATTTATTGTTTTCACATATAAAATATGGTATATTATAGATAAGACATTGACTGTCAATTAACAAAACAAAATTTAACATCATGTTATCCCCTATTGTACACCTGAGAATATGCAAAATTTTTAAAGCATTGATAAAGGCAGTAGTGTAATCCGTTAATCAGAGGGGAGTTGAGATTATGGCTCATAAGATAATTACCATAAGCAGACAGTTTGGAAGCGGAGGCCGTGAAATTGGTATGCTTGTTGCCGAGCGTTTGGGTATCAAATGCTATGACAAGGAACTGATAGCTATGGCTGCTGAACACGGAGATTTGGAATATAAGAGACTTAGAAAGCTTGATGAGAAAACAGATAATCCATGGTACTATGAAGTGATTTATGACGGAAACCATAATGTTTCCAAGGGAAAAACCGCATCTGTTGTTTTGTTTAACCTTGAGAGCGCTGTTATTAAAAATATAGCACGTACTGAGGATGCGGTAATTGTAGGACGCTGTGCCGATTACATACTTAGGGATACAGATACAAAGCTTCTTACGGTTTTTATATATGCTCCCTTTGAAAGCCGTGTTCTTAGAAAAATGGACATAGAAAATAAGGGTCAGGCGCGTACTGAAGCATTGATCAAAAAAATGGATAAGCAAAGAAGCGCGTATTATGAAACCCATGTTGGTAAATTATGGGGAGACGCTGAAAGATACGACCTTTTCTTTGATTCAAGCATGCAGACAAAGGATGAAATTACACAAGAAATAATAAGCGCATATAAAAAGCTTGACTGATATTAAATAATTAAAAGCCATGAATTAACAATTCATGGCTTTTAATTTTATTTCTGTTTTTTAGGAAGTGAAAACACTAGCAATATTCCGACTATACCCGCTGCTGCAGCAATAATAAAAGATGTATTAACTCCGGCGGCTTTCGCAATAAGCGGGGTGCATATAGATGATACTCCCATGCCTATCAATACCAGCGATACAATAACGCCCGCATTTTTAACTCCAAAATAATCGGTTGTAAGGGACGGTATTGTAGCGGCTGAACCTCCGTATGCAAAGCTGAGAAGCCAGAAACATACCAAGTACACATATCCAGATGAAAACGTCAAAAGTATAACGGCTAAAATAGTGATTATAAAAACCAAAATCATGGAATTTTTGGTGCTTATTTTGTCACTGACTGAGGATATGATAAACCTGCCCGCTACCTGAAACAGAGAGGCTACACTTACTCCCGCTACTAAGAGTGCTGTGTCCAGCCCCTTGCTCGTTCCAAAGCTGACAAATATTGAACTTATAAGTACAAACGCAGGGATAGAGAACGTCTGTATCAAAAAAAGTTTATAATATGTAGCAGTCCGTATTACTTCCCTAGCCTCATACTGCTTGGTATTAAATGCGCCGCCCTTTGGCACAAAGTCCGCCATATAGCCTTCCGGCGGGGCTTCAATAGTCAGCATGCCAAACACGCCTATTACAGCGAATATAGCAGCCAATATAATGAACGTTTTAGAAAAACCGTAGGATGAAAGCCATCTGCTGCACAATGGTGAAAGAATTGTGGCACTAATTCCAAGGGTTGCGAGAGCAAGTCCCGTCGCAAAGCCCTTTTTATCAGGAAACCACCTCTGCATCATTGCTACTATTACGTTATATACTATACCATCTCCTATACCTAAGAGACCTCCGTATGTAAACCACATAATTTTAGGACTGCTGACCGGTAAAAATCCTGTAAGCAAAATTCCTGCCGCCATACAAAGATACCCTATAAGCATTATTTTCTTAATGCTTATTTTTTTCTGTAAAATTCCGCCTACATAATTACCAAGTACGAATACCGCAAGAAAAATGGTATATGGCAAAGCGGCTTCGGCGGATTCAATGGAAAAATAATTCATGACATACGGCTGAATAATGCTGTACATATAGCAAAAACCAAGTATAAGGCAGCATATCATCCCACAAATCAAAATCTTTACCCGCTTGCTTTTTGTTTCTGTCATATAAATCCCCCCTAATTCACAAAGCCTTTCGTCACATATTTTCCATACGGGCATAACACATATTTCTGAAAAGCTGTGAATAATGCCTGTATCCGTTTTCTCCTATAATATAAGTATTAGGCATATGACTTAATCGATTGTTGGCGAACTCCATTTTCTCGAATGAATTATCAATAAAAGGGTGATTGCTTATAGCCACATCCACTTGTTTCCTTTCTGCCTGCTCAAGGAAGTAATCTAAAGACTTAAAATAGGTAAGCACATCCTTTAAACTGTTCGGAGGGTTTGTCCCTCCCCAAAGTGCTGCAGTATGTGTAATTCCTAAGTCCGTGACAGGGAAAATAAAGCTTAACCCTCCCGGTGTATGACCAGGTGTAAAGTAAACATCTATTGTTTTATCTCCCAGAACTATCTTATCCCCATCACCAATAAAGTTATCAACATTAAAATCCTTCCATGTTTCAGGTTTGTCAGGAAAAAACGGACAGTCTGCCCAAAAATCGTAATCAATTTTGGACATATAGGTTTGCGGGTGAAACGCGTCTATTATCCATTTTCCACAGCCGCAATGGTCAAAATGCCCATGTGTAATAACAAATTTTTTAATATGATTAGGGTTCCAGCCAATATCCTCTATGGCTTCAACTATAGCATGAAACATTTCTTCTTTTGGAAAAATTGCGTCAATTAATATCAGCCCCTCAGTTGTTTTAAGAACAATACAGTTTGTTGATTTATTGCTTACAAGCAGTACATCGTCAAATATCTGGCTGTGGACAAACCAGCTAGTGTCAAACATATTGTCTATATGCTTTTGTGTTACAACTACACTTTTTAAACTCAACATTTTTATATCCCCCATTTCATAGCCTCGTTTTCGTGTTTAAGGTGACACCTTCTATGCTTACCGGTCTAATAACATTATTGCATAAAGCTATTTGAGTGTAAATATTTGTCAGACAATCTCAATCAAATATCTTCTGTATATTAACATTTATTGAGCTATGCTCAACGCTTATTGATATTATTTATGTGAACCTATGTTTTTGTTGAAAAGGATACTTTTTTATGAAATAATAAATCTGGATGGAGGTGTAACAAATGAACAGTTACTCTTATAGTGTTGCTTCAGTTGAAAAAGTAATGAAAATAATTGAAATACTAGCAACCGCCAGCAATGGCCTTCGGGTTAGCCAAATATCCGAAAAAATAGACTCACATCCATCAAGCGTTGACAGATTTTTAATCACCCTTCAAAACCTTGGCTACACACAAAAAGATGAAAATAACCGGTATAGTCTGACAGAAAAATTTTTCTTAATATCAAACCAAATACTTATTAATCACCCGTTTACTGAGAAATATCTAGACCTAATGCATACACTGGCGTATAAATATAACATGACGACACATATTTCAGCTTTCTTCGGATTTTATAATATAATAATTCATAAGGAAACCTTAGTTCAAAATCTTGATATGAATTATGCGTTTTTTGATCCAAAAAGGCATCACTACTGCTCCGCACCGGGTAAGCTGCTGCTTTCTACTTTATCTGAGGAGGATTTAAAAAGATACTTTGACAAAACAACTCTGATTAAATTTAATAAAACAACTCTTGCGACGGAAGACGATATCCGCAAGGAATTAATAAAAATCAGAAAAAACGGGTTTTCGACACATAATGAAGAATTTCTGCTTGGGAACTTTACAATAAGTTTTCCTTTAAAGATTGACGGAAATATAAAAGGAGCCTTTTCATTTATGTGTCAAATAGCAGACAAGCCCAAAATATATAATGCCAAAGCAATAAGCGATATTAAAAGTAAGCTGGAATAAATAAAAACGTCCTTTCGGACGTTTTTAAATTAAGTTTAGAATTACTGAGCCTGCGAAAAAATAAAAAACATATAAAACAGCTATATTAAACACTGCACCATTTTTCATTTGACTGTCATCAGTCTTAAAAAAAGAAATCCTGTAAAAAAGCATTGAATATAAGCCATATCCCACGGCTGTTCCTAAAGTATTCATCATCAAGTCGTTTATGTCTGTAGTTCTGAAATTAAACAGCTGGCTTATTTCTATAATTAATGAAAATATCAATCCTGATATAAGAGTTTCTTTAAAATCAGAACAGCTTTGCCACAGCATAGGCGCAAGTGCTCCAAGCGGTACAAAAAGCAGCACATTCATAACAAGCCCAAACAAATCACAGCCATAGAATGGTATAAGATTAATTTCATCAAATCGAATGAGGCTAATGTCTGCGCTGCCTATCTCATTTATTCCCGCGGAGCCGGTTATATAGACCATGGCTGTAAACAGAGAAGCAAATATAAGCCAGCCTGCGGCGAATCCTTTTGTAACTTTGACTTTCCTGTTTTTATAATACATAGATATAATAAGCTCAATAAAAATATATGGAATCAATAGAATAAAAAAGCTTTTTAAGCTTCCCATTATATACAGCATAACACCATCTCCTTTTTTATTACATTAGCATAACTTCCATTTCGGTTTGTTAAGATAAGCATAAGAAATTCTGAATTATAAATGCAGACAGAAAAAAGCACTCGAAGGGGTCCGAGTGCTTTTTTTGCAAACAGTTTTAAATTAAAGGGGGTATTATACAGAAATGGGGCGATTCCTGTATGTATCAAAGCTTTATCTTTAATACACTTATACTATACTATGACTATATGTATAAATTATGAACAAAGAATGAAAAATATCCAAACAAATAATTAAGGGCAGATTAAGCTTGATTATTTCTAATCTTATTTTAAATTTATTGATGTTTGGTAGAAGTAATTATTGGTGTGTGGTATACTAATTTATATCTAAATGCGAAGGAGGGTTATTATGAATATAGTTGATTTAATTATCAAAAAACGAGATGGCGGAAAGCTTTCCAAGGAAGAAATTGAGTTTTTCGTCAATGGAACTACAGATTCCTCAATACCGGATTATCAGATATCAGCTATGCTTATGGCTATATATTTTCAAAACCTTGACACTGAGGAAACCTCTGAGCTTACACTTGCAATGGCCAACTCAGGCTCTACCTTTGACTTATCATCGATTGAAGGGATTAAAGTAGATAAACATTCTACAGGAGGTGTGGCAGATACGACTACTCTGATTTTAGCGCCTTTGGTAGCAAGCTGCGGTGTCCCAGTTGTAAAGATGAGCGGCCGCGGGCTTGGTTTCTCCGGAGGAACTTTAGATAAGCTGGAGTCAATACCTGGCTTTAGAATTGACGTTTCTGAAGATGAAGCGCTTATGTTCGCAAAAACCAGCGGCATTGTCCTTATGAGCCAAACGGATAATCTTACTCCTGCCGATAAAAAACTTTATGCCCTTAGGGACGTTACAGGTACAGTAGAGAATATTCCGCTTATATCCGGAAGTATTATGTCAAAAAAAATCGCTGCTGGAGCAGATGCCATAGTTTTAGATGTTAAATGCGGCAGCGGAGCTTTCATGAAGGATTACAGCTCTGCGGTTTCCTTAGCTGAAACGATGGTTGATATAGGACGTTCCGTTGGCCGTGAGGTAACAGCGGTAATAAGCGGTATGGATCAGCCTCTTGGTATGAATATAGGAAACTCCCTCGAAGTTATTGAGGCCATTGAAATACTTAAAGGAAATGCAGGCGGCGATTTGCTTGAAGTTGCCCTTACACTTGGAGCATATATGCTCATAAGTTCAAAGACCGTAAAAACTGTTGATGAAGGAAAAGCCATTCTTCTTGAAAAAATCAAAAACGGCAGTGGCCTTGAAAAATTCCGTGAGCTGCTTATCCAGCAGGGAGGCAACTCTTCAATTATAGACGATTATTCCCTGCTTCCCATATCAAATGAGAAGCTTTCTGTAACTGCTTGCTGTGACGGCTATGTGTATTCAATGAATACTGCAGAAATCGGTCGCGCCTCGCTTGAAACAGGAGCCGGACGCGCTTCTAAATCTGACAAGATTGATTTTGGCGCAGGTATAATAATGAAGGTCAGAATTGGAGACTATGTTCATAAAGGGGATATTATAGCCGAAATTTATTCTTCATCAAAAGACAGGTGTTTATCCGCATCAAAGTATCTTGAACAGGCTATAGAAATAAATGATAAAAAGCCGGAAAATCCTAAATTAATATTAGATATAATCAAGTAGGAGGATAACAAATGAAAAGAGCCGCTATTATTGTACTTGACAGTGTTGGTATAGGAGAACTTCCAGATGCCTCAAAATATGGGGATGAGGGCTCCAATACTCTTGTGAATATAAAGAAAAAATATCCTGAATTTAACGTTCCAAATATGGCAGCACTCGGCCTTGGAAACATTCAGGGCAAGGAAACCTATCTGTTGGGAAAAACCGATAACCCGAAGGGATGTTACGGCAAAATGTCTGAGGCCTCTAACGGGAAGGACACTACAACGGGACACTGGGAAATAGCCGGAATAGTCACTGAAAATCCATTTCCAACCTTCACTGACACAGGCTTTCCGAAAGAAATAATGGATAAATTCGAGTCGGCAATAGGCCGAAAAACTCTTGGAAACTGCGCTGCATCCGGAACTGCTATAATTAATGAGCTTGGCGATGAGCATGTAAAAACAGGATATCCAATTGTCTATACATCAGCTGACTCTGTATTTCAGATTGCATGCCATGAAGATGTAATACCTGTAAACGAGCTTTACAAAATGTGCGAAACAGCAAGGGAAATACTTGTAGGTGATTATGCTGTTGCCAGAGTCATAGCCAGACCGTTTGTAGGAACAGGAAACGGCAGCTACACAAGAACCGAACGCAGGAAGGATTTCTCACTTGCTCCAACCTCGACAACAATTTTAGATCTCATAAAAGAAAAAGGGATGACTGTTGCAGCTATTGGAAAAATTGAGGATATTTTTGAGCACAGAGGTATGACTGTTACCGACCATACAACAAACAATAACGATGGAATTGATAAGACAATTGAGTATTTGAAAAAGGATTTTGAGGGACTCCTCTTTACAAACCTTGTAGATACAGATATGATTTACGGCCACAGAAATGACGTAAAGGGCTATGCTGAGGCAGTTATGTATTTTGACAGCAAGCTTCCTGAAATTATGGAAGCAATGAAAGATGAAGATATTTTAATAATTACAGCCGACCACGGCTGCGACCCAACCACTCCAAGCACCGACCATTCCAGAGAATATGTCCCTCTGCTTGTATGCGGAAAAAACGTGAAGGAAGGCGTTGATTTGGGCATAAGAAAAACATTTGCCGATATAGGCGCAACTATTGCTGAATATCTTGGAATAAACGAACGTTTTGGGGCAACAAGCTTCCTAAAGGATGTATTAAAATAATGGAGATAAATATTTTACAGCTTACTGAAGGAGCCAGGCAGGCCGTTGGACTGACAGTCGTAATCGATGTGTTTCGAGCATTTACCACTGCCTGCTTTATAATGAATAACGGAGCAAAGGAAATCTATCCAGTAGGCAAGGTCGAGACGGCCTTTATGCTGAAAGAACAAATACCAGGCTGTATATTGGTCGGAGAAAGGAACGAGATAATAATCCCTGGATTTGACTACGGAAATTCTCCTGCTAATATAGAAAATGTAGATTTCAGCGGAAAAACAATAGTTCACACTACAAGCGCCGGTACCCAGGGTATTGTAAACGCAGTTAATGCGGACGAAATAATAACAGCGTCATTTGTTAACATATATGCTGTTGTTAAGTATATAAAAAGCCGCCGTCCAAATATAGTATCTATCGTATGTATGGGAAAGGCGGCTGTTGAGCCTGCCGATGAGGACACATGGTGTGCGGAATATATAAGGTCATTGCTTCTTAATGATTACTATGACATTGAAAATAGGCTTTTAAGACTTCGTGACTTAGAAGGAAAACGCTTCTTTAATCCTAAAAATCAGGAGCAGTGTCCCCAAAGGGATTTTTATCTTTCCACAAGGCTGGGTATTTTTGATTTTGTGCTTAAGGCTGAAAAAATGGACAGCAAAGCTTCTCTATTTAAACTTAATAAGATAAACATATAAAAAGGGGCATACATAAAGTATGCTCCTTTTATATTATATAGTCCCCTGCGTCATCCGGCAGAGCTGTCAGCTCGTCAAGCGTTATGCCTTCAAAGTAGTCATCAATAATCTTATTTAGTTTTTCCCACATAGGCAGAGTACGGCAAGTAGAGGATTTATCACAGCCCTGCGGCATACAGTCAAGACACGCAACCGGAGCAAGCGACCCTTCGGTAAGCTTGAGTATAGAACCTACTGTATAAGTCTTTGGGTCTCTTAAAAGTTTATATCCGCCTCCCCTCCCCCTAAGCCCCGTTACAAAACTGGCCTTGCTTAGAGAGGCAATAATGCTTTCAAGATATTTTTCAGAAATATCCTGCCTCTCAGATATTTCTTTAAGAGTTATATATTCACCGTTGTTATGCTCGGCCAAATCTATCATTATTCTAAGCGCATACCGGCCTTTTGTAGAAATTTTCATGAATATCACCTCACATTTATTTTACCACATAAAATCCTCTAATCCAAAAACTTTCTTACATTATAGATTAATGTTCATTTAATTTGTCATACCAAAACAAAGTGTGCTATAATATTTACATAAACTACGACATTCAGTAAACTGTCTTTCAATTATTTATATTTGGTGCTGTCAATTATTTTAATAGTCAGCGCCTATATTTTATAAATTTTATGAGGTAAACGTATGAAAAAAACTCCTTTTAAAAATCATCCTGTGAAGGCGTCAACAATCGGCCTTCCCAGAGCAATGCTTTATTACAGATATGAAATTCTCTGGAAAAATTTCTTTTCAAATCTTGGATTGAAATATATTGTAAGCGAGCCTACAAACAAAGAAATGATAAGGGAAGGTACAGCTTTGTCAATCGATGAGGCATGTCTTTCCACTAAAATATATATGGGTCATATAAAATCACTTATTGGCAAGTGCGATTACATATTAGTGCCCAGAATAAGCAACTTCGGCATTAAACGTAATATGTGCACAAAATTTGAAGCTCTGTATGATATAGCCTGTAACGTGTTCAGAAAAAGCGGCCAGAAATTTTTATCCTACAATGTTGACGAGCTTCAGAGCATTACAGAAGAAAAGGCCTTTATATCTATGGGCGAGGAACTTGGCTTCACAAAAAAGGAGGCTTCAGCGGCATATAAAGCTGCTAAAAAAGCGGAAGGAGACTACCTTAAAAATCAGGTTAAATCACAGGATCTGCTTTTCAAAAAATCTGGACTAAAAATTCTTATAGCATCACACAGCTATGTTGAAATGGATGCTTATATTGGAAAACCCGTAACAAATTATCTGAAAAAAATGGGAGTTATACCGCTGTATGCCGATATTGTTGACCGAAGAGATGCTATAAGACAGAGTATAAAAATATCCCCTACCCTTAAATGGGAATTCAGTAAAGAAATAGTAGGCGGAGTACAGCTTTATAAAGATAAAATTGACGGAATAATACTTCTGTCAGCTTTTCCATGCGGCCCGGATTCAATGGTTAACGAAATGATAATACGCCGATTCAGAGGTATCCCTATACTTAATATAGTACTTGATGACCAAGACGGAACAGCAGGGCTTGAAACTCGTCTTGAAAGCTTTATAGATATCCTTAAATTCAAGGGAGGTGCTCTGTAATGGAATCAAAGAAAAAAGTCTCATTTCCTGAGTTCAGTCATTACAACTATGGTATTAAATATTTTATAGAGCAGGGGCTCGAGGCAGAATATATAATGGCACCTCCAATGACTGTAAGAACAATGGAAAGAGGAGCAAAAAACAGCCCTGATTTTGTGTGCACTCCCTTTAAAAGCACTCTCGGAAGCATGATGGAAGCCCTCGAATCAGGTGCTGATACGATAATTATGACAATGGGGCTCTGCCGCCTTGGGTACTATGGAGAGCTACAGGAGCAGATACTGCGCGACCTGGGCTATGAGTTTGACTTCATAAATTTTTCAGAATATAGTACAGGAAGAAAACGAGATTACATAAAAGCGCTTAAACGGATTAACCCCAAGCTGTCTATTGCAAAGGTTACAAAGGCTGGTGCTGACTGCCTTAAAATGACAGAATATCTGGATGATGCTCAAAGCATATATTACAAGAACTGTGGTTTTGAGACTGTAAAAGGAAGCTATAAAAAAATACATAAAAAATTTATTACTGCTATGGAAACGGCCTCGACACGTAAGGAAATAGATGTTGCATATAACACCTTTAAAAAGTATGCCAGCGGAATCCCTTTAAACAAGCCGATAAATCCGCTTAGAGTTGGCGTTATTGGTGAATATTTTACAGTTATGGACCCATTCTCCAACCTTAATGTAGAACAAAAGCTTGCTGACATGGGGGTTGAGATTCATCGATTCATGAATATTACTAACCGTAATCTGCGCTACAAGGCCAAAAACCTTGCTGTAGAAACGGCTGACTACTGTAAATACGAGATGGGACCAACCTCAACGGCAAACATTTGGAGTGCAAAGAATTATGCCTCTAAAGGATTTGACGGTCTTATTCATATAAAATCCGCCGGCTGTACCCCTGAAATTGATATAATGCCTGTTTTGCAAAACATAAGCACCGACTATAAAATACCGGTACTGTACCTCACATATGATTCACAAACCAGCGACACCGGGCTTGACACAAGGCTTGAAGCCTTTTACGACATGATAAGCATGAGAAAGAAGGTCTTTTAATGAAGGAAGCATATCTTGGAATTGATATTGGCTCTATATCTACAAAGGGCGTTATTATAGATGAGAAAAATAATATTCTTGCCAGCTCATATATCTGGACTGAGGGAAATCCCTTAGGCTCAGCTAAAAGGCTGCTTGGCATACTTGAAGAGCAGTTCGACAAGAACACCTATAAAATTGTTGCCACAGGAACCACAGGAAGCGCGCGTAATCTTGTAGGTGCGATGGTTGGGGCGACAATGGTTAAAAATGAAATTACAGCCCATGCTGTAGGAACTACAGCTCTCTATCCTAATGTCAGAACAATTCTGGAAATCGGCGGTCAGGACTCAAAAATAATATTAGTTGAAAACGGCGTTGCCGTAGATTACGCGATGAACACGCTGTGCGCAGCCGGAACAGGCTCTTTTCTTTCGAGTCAGGCAAAAAGGCTTGGCGTAGAGGTCGAGGAGTTTGGCGAAATCGCCCTCACCTCTAAGCATCCTACACGTATTGCCGCAAGATGTACAGTGTTTGCAGAATCCGACCTTGTCCATAAAATACAGATGGGCCATCCAAAAGAAGATATTATCGCAGGTCTCTGCAACGCAGTAGTCTCAAATTATCTTAACAATGTTGGCAAAGGCAAAAAAATTGTTCCGCCGGTTGTTTTCCAGGGCGGCGTAAGTAAAAACGTCGGTGTAAGGGAGGCTTTCAAAGAGTCTCTCGGCTGTGATATAATTGTTGATGAAAACGGCCACCTTATGGGTGCCTTTGGCGCCGCTATCCTTGCAGGAAGAAGCAGTAAAAGAAAGGTTTTTGACTTTTCAGTTGAAGACATGGAGTTCAAAACAAGAGATGTAAACTGCGGAAGATGCCCCAACAACTGCGAAATAGTTTGTGTCTATAGAGATGGTATTCTCATAGACTCATGGGGCAACCGCTGTGATAAGGGCTCAATTAAGCCCGGAGTAAAATCAGCTGATTAATAAAGGAGGTAGTATTTATGATTACAAATGAAACCCTCGAAACATTAAGGAACCGCCGAAGCTGCAAGGCTTATAAGCCTGAGCAGATAAAGGAGGACGAGCTTGACACAATCCTTGATGCCGGAACATGGGCCCCTACGGGAATGGGCAAGCAGAGTCCTATCATGATAGCCGTTCAGGATAAAGAAGATATTGCCGAGCTGGAGCGCATTAACGCCGAAATTTTCGGAAAACCAGGCGCAAGTCTCTTTTACGGAGCTCCTACCGTTGTTGTCGTTTTGGCTGAGGCTGATAAGCCAACAAATGTTTACGACGGAAGTTTAGTAATGGGAAACATGCTTAATGCGGCTGCAAGTATCGGCGTAGGCGCATGTTGGATTCACAGGGCAAAGGAGACTTTTGAGAGACCTGACGGAAAGGCTCTTCTTAAAAAATGGGGAATTGAAGGCAACTATGTTGGCATCGGGAATTGTGTTCTTGGATATTCAGCGTCAGCCCCAAAAGAACCCATCGCCAGGAAAGAAAACTACATTACAAAAATCAAATAACGGAGGTAGACTATGAATTTATTTACAAACTGGGATGATATTCCAACTATACACTTAGATTTAATGGAAAGAAAAATATTTACAGGTGAAAATGTAATGCTTGTAAAGAACTGTGTCCATCCCCATGCAGAGGTTCCTGCGCATAAACACCCTCATGAGCAGATGCTTTATGTTGTTTCAGGAGAATGCGACGTTACTACCGGAACAGAAAAAAGTCATCTCAAAGCCGGAGGCCTTGCACTTTTTCCTTCCAATGTCGAGCATTCCGTTTTAAACACACTTGATGAAGAGCTTGTCGCAATAGACATATTCTCACCCATTAGGGAGTATTTTTTAAAGTAAAATTTACGGAGAATAGCCACTATATGGTTATTTCTCCGTTTTTTATTGTAAAAAAATCGCAATTTATTTTTAAGAAACACCTCATCTATTTGTGTTATGATATGTAGTAAGAGATAAGAGCTATAATTTAAGAACTCATTAACAGAAAATTTGATTAAAAGACTTCTTAATAACATAATTCTTTAAAGGTTTAAAATATTGAAAAAACTATAAGGTGGGGATTTAATGAAAAAAATATTGGTGATAATAGCCGCAGCATTAGCGGTAATTGGAATTGTTTCCTGTTCAAACGGTGGAGCAAAACCC
This sequence comes from uncultured Eubacteriales bacterium, assembly GCA_900546215.1. Lineage (GTDB taxonomy): Bacteria > Bacillota > Clostridia > Lachnospirales > Anaerotignaceae > Metalachnospira. The sequence goes on from URCD01000003.1 coordinate 49,827, forward strand.
TTTGAAGCACTTACATCTGACGAAATAGCTTCTGTCACACTTAACTGCATGCCTCCTGACAAAACAGTGGAGACCGATGACAGGGATAAAATAGATGAACTTGTTAAGGTACTTAACAAGCTTGTTATTTATGATGAAGATGAAAAGGAGTATGCCGGCCAATCTGTTGCCTTTACCCTTCATAAATCGGATGGAACTGATATAAAGATAACTTCCTATAATCCACAGCTTATAATAGATGGGGTAAAATATACAACAAAATATGAACCCTGTGAGGAATTAAGCAAGCTTGGCAATAAGTGGGCTGACGAAATACCATCTTCACATAAAAGTCTGCAGGAGATTGAAAAGATGCTCTCATCATATCCATCTGAGTACGAAAGTATAATGAACAACAATCTTTTCACAATAGTGCATGGAAAAGTTGAGAATGGACAAGAGCTCTTTGACGCATTTATGGAAAGCGTTAATAATGGTAAAGCTGCTGAAATAACAATAGTACAATTCACAATTGAGGGCGATCCGATATACGGATATCTTTCCTATAACGGAGATGATTTCTACTATGTTGAAGATGTTTCCAGGGATGAGTTTAAAGGAGATTACGCTGATTACCTTGAGTACAGCTACAGTTACCTTATGAATGGCTCGGATGAAAACGGAAGCTTTGCCTTCCTTGTTAATAGTACTGATATAACTGAATATTCTCAAATTTTAGCTTCATATGACAGTGGAAATGATATTGACTGCAAGATACTTTTTACTACTGGAAACGAATAAAAAACGTGCATAGGCTTTATTGTCTATGCACGTTTTTATATCAATTAATAAATTTTACTATTGACTCTTACGCTGCGTAATGCTCTATTCTTTTTATGAGGTGAGAAAATATTATGCTTTCTATAGGTGAAACTGCCAAGCTTCTTGGCATAAGTGTGCGCACACTGAGATACTATGATGAAATAGGCTTAGCCAAACCATCTGCCATATCCGATTCTGGATACAGATACTACGACGAAACTGTGTTATCCAGGCTTCAGCAGATAATATTTTACAGAGAGCTTGATTTGTCTCTGAATGAAATAACAAATATTTTCAACAATCCCGATTATGATGAAAATGAAGCGCTTAATAAGCATAAGGAACTACTAATTTTAAAAAGAAAGCATTTAGACGAGCTTATTAAGCTTGTAACCGAAGCGATAGGAGGAAATGAAATGTCCGAAATAAAAATTACCGATATTAAAAAAGCAAAGGAAATGTATGCCGATGAAGTGCGAAAGCGCTGGGGCAACACCAGTGCTTACAAAGAAAGCCAGCTAAAATACAGCGTCCTGTCAGAAAATGATGAGTTCATACTTGCCAAAGAAGCCGACGATATATTTTCGGCTTTCTCACAGCTAAAGACAACCTCCCCTGCTTCTGCTCAGGCACAAAATCTTGTGCGCAGATGGCAGGAACACATATCAAAATTTCATTATAACTGTACAAACGAAATTCTTTTATGTCTTGGCAAAATGTATACTGCCGATGAAAGATTTAAAAGCAATATTAACAGATTTGGTGAAGGCACTGCCGAATTTATGTCAGAAGCAATAGAAATATACTGTAAATAATAAAAAGTGACTGTGTAATACCCACACAGTCACTTTTTAGGTTATTCAGCTGCCATTATCTCCTCAGCCATTGCCTTCATGTCGTCAAAGCTAATTTCGTCTCCGTACTGCATAATTAAATAGCTTGCGCCGTCCTCCTGCCAGCTTACAAAACGAATTTCAGTTACAGTAACCTCCTTCTCAAGATCACCTGTGCTGAATTCGTATACACCGTTTTCCTGATCCTCAATATCCTGCTCAGTCATCTCATAGTCTAAAGGAACATTTTTATACAGCTGCGACCTCTGGCTTATTACTCCATCTTCGGTATCACTATCTTTTACGTCAGGACTAATTAATACATACATATCTGAGTCATTATCAGAGTAAACGAGTGTAAGCTCCTTATATTCTTTAAGCGAAACGTTATTTTCATCTATTTCAGACGTATTAGATATCCAGCCTTTTCTGAATATATACCCATTGTCAAATTCATCAACATATTTAAACTTTACTCCTATGTCGTCTTCCTTATCAGGTATTTCTTTTGTGTCTGTAAAATCTGTTAACGCATTTGATGACGATATTATTCCGACCGCCTTGCCTGCCGCATATACACTGACTCCAAGCAAGAGTGTCGCCGCAATAATCAAAAATATTTTTTTCTTCATTCTAATCACCTTTCCATTTACTGTAAGCCCATCAGATACGGATTTATTTACAGTTTCCATGAACTGCTCAGGCATTTTCGGATATAAATTTTTCAGTTCATCTTTATTCATTATAATCCTCCTCCAAAAATCCGCGCAGCTTTTTACGTCCTCTGGACAGTCTGCTTTTTACTGTCCCCTCGGTTACCTTTAAAATCTGTGCCGTCTCTTTTACAGAATATCCCTCAATATAATAGAGCACAACAGTAACTCTATAGTCTGCCGGCAGTTCATTAAGCGCCTTATACAGTTCAGAGTAATCATTTGAGTCTGCTTCTTCCAAGGTTATTTCCTCATTATAAAATGAAATTTTCTTTTTTCTCAAAATAGAGTAGCATTCATTAATTACAATTCGGATCAGCCATGTCTTTGCGAAGCTTTCGTTCTTTAAACTCCATAATTTCGAAAAAGCTTTAGCAATTGCCTCCTGAACCGCATCTTCACAGTCCTCATCGTTTTTTAATATTGATTTTGATACCCTGTACATAACGGCCGCCGTATCAGTAACTATTTTTGCAAATTCTTCATTAGTCATAAAAACTTTACTCCATTCAATCCGGATTTAATGTCTTTTATTAGTTTTTACACTTATTAGACGGATTAATGTGCGGAAAGGTTGCATAGAAAATAAAAAGGCGCCTTCTCAGGCGCCGAAAATATTATATTAAAGGTCTGTGCTAGCCATTGTATTAGCAGCAAAAGGCATGATATAAGTTGACATCTTTTCTTTTCCTGTAATTTCATGAGCCTTAGCAATAGCCTCATCAATTGTTTTGCAGGCAATAATGTCAGTCTTTCCAAAGCCTTCAGGATCCATATCGGAAACGATAATGAAATGAACCTGTGTAGCAGCCTCGAAAATTCTATATCCAACGTATCTGCCAATTCCAAAATTGTCTCTAAGAAATACTTCTCTGTCAAGCATGTTGTCAAACTCTGTAGCGAATTTCTCTGTATCGGGATTTCCCCAGCCCTCTGAACACTGGGATACTATAATAAGTACTCCCTCATTTGGTTTAGCTGCTCCAATTGCATTGAATAATGATTTTGCGCCTGTCTGATAGAAGTTAATATCCTTAGGGTATCCGCATGCTGAAGCTATAACAAGGTCAGCTTTCTCATCAATTTTTACACCGTCAAGCTTCTTAACGAATTTGTAGCCTTCGGTATGGGCAAGCTCAAGATCGCCTGAGAAACATGCGGCAATTGTATTTGTTCTGTCTACTACAGAGTTAACAATGAACGAAATATTAGCAAGTTTAGCTGTTTCAAGCATATCCTCATGGCAGGGATTGCCGTCTGTTATTCCGTTAGCGCATGTCTCTACAGCACCGCTTCCGGCCGGTCCCGGCTTGAAGTAAAGTTTATGGTTGTAGTTAATTGTATTTCTGCTGGAAATACCGGGAAGAACCATCTTTCTTCCGCCGCCAAAGCCAGCAAGGAAATGGAATACAATTCCGCCGACAAGTATTCTATGGTCGCAGTCCATAGCGAATTTGTTAAGCTCTACTGTATTGCCTCTGGAGGTAACACCTGCTGTTACAAAATCGTCACTGTCACAATAGTGATTCTGATGTTTAAATCTCTTGCAAAAATCTTTTCCTATAAGGTTCTCAAAGTCCTCTTCTTCCTGTAGCCTATGTGTTCCCACACCTGAAATAAAGAGAATGTCCTCATCCTTAACTCCAATTTTTTCAAGCTTTTCAACAAGGATATGAACAATTACCGATGGCCTTGCCCATGCTCTTGTTACATCAGGAACAACTATACATACCGACTGTCCCGGCTTAATGATTTCCTCAAGCTTAGGGGTACCGATTGGATTTTCTATAGAATCCCTTATTATCTCTTCCTCTGTCTTAGTTGATTTCTCAAGCTCCGCGGGTTCAAGCACCTTGATTATATCCTCTTCAGGATAGTCAAAGTCAACGGTCCCGTTGCCGTACTTAAAAGTATATTTTGCCATTATGTACTCCTCCTTAAATATATAACTTTACTTTGTATCTAATTAGTAACATTATAATATATAATTTATATGATACAATCTATCTAAGTGTTTGTCAATAAATTGTATTGATAAAAAAGCAGATACTATAATAGTATCTGCTTTTATTAATTATATTACTTCTTTAATTATCAGGCTTTCAAAGTACCGCAGGTATTTGCAGCGTAAGGCATAAGATATGTTCTCGGATGCTCTTTTCCTGAAAGCTTCTTTCCAAGCTCGATAGCCTCGCTAATATCTTTAGCTGTATGTATCTTAGTCTTTTTAAAGAGATCAGGGTCAAGAGATGATACAAGTATTACGTGGAAGTCCTCAGCATACTGTGTAAGGAAGTATGCAACGTTAAGTCCGATTGTATAATTCTCTCTTGTATAAACCTCACGGTCATGTGCATTATCAAAGTCATGAAGCATTCTGTCTGTATCAGCGCTTCCTACTCCCTCACGGCACTCAGAAGCAACTATCATAACAGCGTTGGGGTCTTTTTTAAGAACACCAACTGAATTGTTCATAGGCTTAGCAGCTGTCTGGTAAAGGTTGATGTCTTTAGGGAATCCCATGCCGCTTGCGATAACCATATCAGCAGGCTCATCAACGATTGCACCGTCAAATATACGGCATTTCTCAACAGCAGCCTCATGGCTTTTATGAATATCTCCGGCAAAGCAGAAGTTGATTTTTTTATCAGGTCCGATAACTCCTGTAATATTAAAGTCAATTCCAGCCATTTCTGCAGCCTGGAACATTTCTCTGTTTATAGGGTTGTCCTCATATCTTCCAGGAGCTACGAGAGGATTCTGTCCGCTTCCTACTCCGCCCTCAGCAAAATACTGTGAATGGTTGTTCATAATAGTATCTCTTCCCGCCACACCTGGAAGAACATATTTTCTTGAGCCGCCAAATCCAGCAAGGAAATGGAATACTGTTGAACCAACGATAATTTTCTTGTCATAGCTCATAACAGTTTTGTTAACCCATATTTCGTTGTCTCTGAATGATTTTCCAAGGCAAACAAGATTTTCATCACAGTTATGGTCTACCATTTTAATTCTGTCATAAATATCCTTGCCAACAATAAGCGCATGCTCTTCGGGAGTCTGATTTTTATGTGTTCCTGTTGCAGATACGATAAGCATATTCTCATCTTTTACACCAATCTTTTCAAGCATAGGTACAAGTACTGCCATAATTTCCGCAGGTCTGCCCCACTGTCTTGTCATATCAGGAACAAGAATACATACTGTATCTGTAGGTTTAATCATTTCCTCAAGTTTCTGTGTGCCTAAAGGATTTTCAATAGCCGCTCTTATCTTTTCCTCTTCTGTTCCTTCGGGAACCTCAATATGTGCGGGCTCTATTACCTTGATGATATCTTCATCAGGGAATGAAAAATCCATATGGCCGTCACCATATTTAAAACTAAAATTTGCCATGATTTTTTTCCTCCTTACTGAAATCTATATATATATTTTTCCCCATTTAGCTTTTTACCCAAGCTACATTTATAATACCATTTTTATATATTCAATGCAATATAATAAATTTCGTTTTGCATTAAATTTTAATAATAATAGCCAAAAGAAAACACTCCTCAAATAAATTCGGAGTGTTTTTATACAAATAAAATTAAATTTCAGGTATTTTTTCAGCTTTAACTTTGGCGTTCAATTTCTTCATTTCAGCCGCTGCAAAGAAGAAAATAATTATTGATGAACCAATATCCGCAATAGGTCCAGAATAAATGATACCGTCAAGCCCCATAAATAAGGGAAGTATAATAATAAGTGGGATCAATATAATCAGCTGCCTCAGCATTGACAAAATTGAAGCCTTAAAGGCCTGTCCTGTAGCTTGAAAATAGCTGGTAGTTATCATCTGAAATCCCGAAAGGAAAATTCCAAACATATATATGCGAAGGCACATAACAGCAAATTGAGTGAACTGTGCATTATCGTTGCCGAATAATGCAATTATGTACTGCGGAAATGCAACGCAGCATATCCAACCCGCAACTGATACTAATGTTGCTACCACTGAAGCCATTTTATAGGTTTTCTGTATACGCAAATAATTTCCTGCGCCCTTATTATAGCCCAGTATAGGCTGGGCACCGGTACCAATTCCTATATTAACCGCTATCAATATCATACTGACCTTCATAACTATCCCCATAGCGCTTAAGGCGATATCGCCTCCTACCTCAGCCATATTTCCGTACTTAACAAGAGAGTTATTAAGTATAATTTGAAGAAATACAGATGAAACCTGTGTTATACAGCTGGAAACGCCTAATGCAATCGAGGCTTTAAGCAGGGCTGCGTCAAATCTCATATATTCTCTTCTGAAACGCATTTTCCCGTTTTTAACAAAATACCGCATTATAATGAAGGCTGAAACAATCTGTCCCATTATGGTTGCAATTGCTGCGCCCTTTACACCCCAATGAAAAACAAAAATAAATATAGGGTCAAGTATTGTATTCATTACAGCTCCGACAACCATACTCATCATTGATATTTTCGGGCTTCCGTCCGTTCTCGCAAAGTTGGAGCCACCTACACCGCAAAGTACAAATGGTGTTCCGATTAAAATTATAGACGCGTAATCTATCGAATACTGCAGATTATTTTCGGTAGCACCAAAAAGCTTAAGCATTGGTAAAAGAAATACCAGTCCAAGAACCGCCATAACAACGCCAAGAATAGCCATTGTAAAAAACACTGTGCCTAACGTTTTTTCAGCAACATCTTTTTTCTGCTCTCCAAGTTTTATAGCAGCAAAGGCATTTCCTCCTGCACCTATAAGCATTGCAACAGCCAAAGATATAGTTGTTATAGGCAAAGCTACAGTTGTAGCCGCATTTCCTAAATATCCTACACCCTGTCCAATGAATATCTGGTCAACTATATTATAAATTGAGTTTACCAGCATAGCTATTACCGAAGGAATAGCAAACTTTTTTAGCAGCTTACCTATGGGTTCACAGCCCATGGGATTTTCATCAATCATTATCTTCTGTTCCATATTAATTACCTCCATATACACAACAGAAGAATTGTAACACCATTATAGTACAAAAACAACTATATTATCCCCTGTTTTTCCTTTTCCCTTTATACAGGCCATGCACTGCCGCTGCGGATACAATTCCAAGTCCCGCTCCTGCTATTACATCCATAGGGTAATGCACAAGCAGATAAACTCTTGAAAATCCCATAAGCAAAGCCGCATATATCATCCATATGCCCGGTTTCCTAGCTGAGCGGTACATGCTGTAAGCCGCGGCAAATGCGGCAGCTGTGTGTCCTGACGGAAATGAGTAGTCTGTCGGCCTGTCAATTGTAATTTTCAATCCATGCGCATCATTGGGACGCACTCTTCCAACAGCCGGCTTAATAACTAGATTACAGACTGATGCCTCCACTCCGAGTGAGGCTATCATTAAAAGTCCTGCCCGTCGTTTGTCTCCGCCCATAATTATAAGAGAGAACGCAATGCCAATCCACAGTGCACCGTTATTGCCCAATGCAGAAACAAATCTCATTATTCTATCCAGCACACGATTTCTCATATGTTCATTAATAAATCTTATAACCTTATCATCAAAAGTCAGAATAAATTCCAATATTATTCCTCCTAAAAAAGTACGTGCTCCATTAGTGTTTTTACTCCTATCAGAATAAGTACTATTCCGCCGAAAATTCCGGCTCTCTTTTGCAAAGCGTTTCCCGCAATTCTTCCCAAAAAGCCTCCGCTGACAGCAAATATAAACGCCACCGCTCCAATTACCGCTGCAGCGTATATTATATTGATGGAAAGCAGTGCAAGGCTGATGCCAACGGCAAACGCGTCTATACTGGTCGCGATTGCCTGTACTGTAAGCTTTGAAACAGTCAGCTTAAATGCCTTACAATTATTTTTTTCTTCATCGCAAAGTGCTTCTCTAATCATATTTATCCCCAGTAAACCAAGAAGTATGAATGCAATCCAGTGGTCAAACCTTTCAATATAGTCTTTGACACTAGAACCCAAAAACCATCCGGCAGAGGTCATCCCGGCCTGAAACCCGCCAAAGAAAATCCCCTGTTTAGCCGCATGATAACGGTTGAACCGTTTTACGGCTATACCATTTGTTATTGATACGGCAAAAGCATCCATAGCCAGACCAACTGCAATCATAAGCAGGGATATAAAATCCAATCAGTTCCACTCCTCATGTTTATTTAGTTGCATGAACAATCCTTTTTGCTTGCCAGTTCCTTTACCATTCTTACAGCATCATCCATTATAGCCGGAAGTGTGTCGGAGGATACGCCCGCCACTCTAAGGCCGCATTTATTTAATGGTATCAATACCTTAACCGCTGAGCTTTCGCTTATTCCATTGGCCATAGCCGGCGTAAGTTCCCCAAACATAGAATTTGCGGCAACAATTCCAATGCTTCCTACTATAATATCGGCTCTTTTTGCATTAAAAATGACTGCGTTTTCACCAGTCGCAATATTTTTTGCGCCGCCCTTCATCATTCCCATTGTCGCCATAGCGTTAAGTCCTACCGCCATTATTTCATGCTCAGGTCCCAGCTCAGCCTTTAGCTTTTCTATGAGAGCTCTTCCTATTCCTCCGCCCTGACCGTCTACAACCATTATAACCATATTCAAACACTCCTTAGCTTATTCAATAATATAAAAGGAAGCCCTGTTAAATTAAAAGGCTTCCAGAATTAACGGCAAATAAAATGGGAGTTACAGGGCTCGAACCTGTGACCCTCTGCTTGT
>URCD01000004.1 GCA_900546215.1 uncultured Eubacteriales bacterium
AATAACAAGATATAACAGTTATCAAATCTCTTAAAACAGGTGAAATCTCAATCGGAATTTGTCACTTTCTTCAGACAGCAATATAAAGATAGCAATGTGCCTTGCCATCTTTCGTATATTCTCCTGGAACTGCACTTTCATAATCTTTTGAAAATATGCGTTTAATATCACCGTTTTTCTGTTCTTCCCAGACTTTTTCCCATGCCTGCTTAGTGCAAATCCCAATATCTCCGTTGTCATTACTTATATCATACTTTTTGTAACGGCCCTGCTGAACTAATAATTCCATCTGCATGAAAAAGTCAGATGTTACCCCCATAATGGTTAAATCATAATCTCCGGTTTCATCAGACGCGTAATTACTGTACATGGAAACTGGGGAAATACCTTGCTGAAAAGCATGCTCACTGTCAAAAAGTATAGGCAGCTTTCCGCTTGTAACGTCATACCACAGCTCATTGATTTTTTTCATGCCGTCCTCTGTATTATTTGCCCGAATAGTAACAGCGTTTAATTTGTATGCCACTGAAATGACCTCCTGTTTTAGATAAATTTTAAGTACACACTCTCCTTCAAAGGAGACAACATAGCTTTTTTCATTTTAATATCAGCGTAAGGAAATGTCAAACAACTCATTTTGTGCCGCAGCCCCTTGCCTCAATTTATATATCCATTTTGTAAGAATTACATGAGCATTTGTTTTTTGCATATAGGAGATTTTTCTGTCCGTAATAATAACTTATTTCTTACAAAAATATTAAGCCAAGTACTAATTTAATTTTAGTACTTGACAATACAAGGTACTGAATATAATATAATAATACGGAAGGGAGATAAACTATGAATGTTCAATTTAAAAAAGGCGTGCTGGAACTCATAGTTCTTGTCGCCGTCAGTAAAAAGGATATGTACGGCTACGAGCTGGTGGCTGAGGTCTCCAAGGTTGTCAACGTAAATGAGGGAACGATTTATCCTCTGCTAAAAAGGCTGACAAACGAAAAATATTTTGAAACATACCTGAGAGAATCTACCGAGGGGCCGCCGAGAAAGTATTATCATCTCACGTCTTCGGGAACTATATATATGGAAGAGCTTCGTGAGGAATGGGACGGACTGCAGGAAGGCGTAAATAGTTTTTTAAAGGAGCACGGATATGAATAAGTCGGAATTTTTAAATGAACTGGAAAAAAGAATTCGGGTGCTGGAGAAAAATGAAATAAAGGACATACTTGCTGAATATTCACAGCACATAGACATGAGAATGGGCAGCGGCCTCAGCGAGGCTGAAGCCATTAAGGATTTCGGGGATATGGATGATTTGGCTGCGGAAATACTTGAGGCATATCATGTGAACCCGGAATATGAAAGAGAAGCGGAGCCCGCGGATACATCACCCGAGCTTGAAAAAAGAAAGGGCTGCGCGCCTGTAATAGGGCTTTTTGTACTTATTGGCAGAGGAATTAAGAAAATTTTTGCCGCCATCATCAGAGGGCTTAAATCAATCGGAGGACATATAAAAAGGTTTTTTGCGGCAGCGGTGCTTTTTATAAAAAATCTTATAAGTCCTAAGGAAAAGGCCGAGCTTACTGACCCTGAGGCTATAGAGGCCGCTGAGATCAGAAGCTTGGAAAAGAAAGCAAAAATTAAAGATAAAACGGCTAAGAGGGACCGGAGGGTTAAAACAGCCGGAAAAGCAAAGGGAAGGTGTAAGAGAATGATAAGCGGATTTTTATTTGCCTGTTTGGCAGTATTTGTTGTATTCTGCCTCGTGCCGATAACAATAGGGGGACTTTTTTCGATATTTGGAGTCGGAGTGTCGGCAGTGCTGCTAATACAGGGTTACCCGATAGCCGGAATACTGATTGTTTGCATCGGCCTTTCGGTAATGAGCATTTCTCTCTGGCTGTTAATGGCGTCGCTTCTTATAAGGAAAAAGAAAACAGACAGGGAAATTGAGACGGCTGAAGAGGCTGACGAAGCTGAAGAGGCCGACGAAGCTGCAGAAGCAGAGGAGATTAAGGAATACATCATTGAGGAAACGGTGAAGGAGGACGATGAGCAATGAACAGAAAGGCTCTTGGAATAGCGTTTATATCAGGCGTGCTTTTATGCGGCCTGGGCGGCGGCGTGGCCTTTGGACAGTACTCCAAGCTCGAGTATGCCGGTGAAAGAAAAATAGGCGAGGAAAATCTGGTAACGGAAACGTTTGAGTCCCAAATTGAGGGAGACGGAAAAATATATGTTGATGCATACGCGGCGTGGGAAGGAAGAAGGCTGGAGACAGATGAAAGCATTCCGCTTAATAAAATAGTTTTTGACGTAACCTATAATTCCGACAAGGTTTCAATGGATATTGAGAAAAGCATTAGGGAGCCCGAACCGGATAGATACGTCAAGGTTGTGAATGAAGACGGCGAAGTCGTAGATTACGAGGAATACTACAGTGAAGATAGCTACAGTGAAGATAGGAGCATGCAAAAGGGCGAAGTGTTCCATGTAGGCAGATACAGAAGCTATGACGATGTAAGAGATTTTTTCGAGGCGAAGGATATATTCCTTTCGGATTTGAAAAAGGGAAAGATAGGCTCATACAGAGTTATATATATAGAAAGCGTTACCGTTAAGGTTAATCCGGCAAACGTGGACAGAGTACAGCTGTATTATTAATAAAAAGGCTTCGGAGCATGGCTCCGGAGCTTTTTTTCTTCAAAAATTGCTTCTGGACGGGTCCAATTGACTTTTTTTTACTGAAAGTATATGATAGGACGGTATAAATGCGGCGGATAAATTACAAAGTACAGGAGGTAAAAATGAGAACTCTTAAGGAAACCCAAGAGCTTATAGCGTGCGGCCTGGGAGAGGCTGTGTGCGACTGGAAGCTGGAAAATGTAATGCTTGTGGACGTATTTTCAGACGAAATATTTAAGACAGACATATATATCAAGGGAAAAAGGATAGTATCTATTGACCCGGAGGCCAATCTTAAGGCGATTAACGTTAAAAACTGTGAGGGAAAATATGCGGTGCCGGGCTTTATTGACGCCCATATGCACTTTGAGTCGACTATGCTTTCGCCGGAGGCGCTGGCCTCGGTTGTTGTTCCCTGCGGAACGACGACGCTTTTGGCCGACCTGATGGAAATAGCCAATGTCGCCGGAGAGGCGGGACTTAGGGAAACTCTGAAATCAATAGAGACACTGCCCTACAGAATGCTGATTGAGGTGTCGTCAAGAGTACCGACTGCCCCGGGTCTTGAAACGACAGGCGCCGTGCTTGACGCCAAGGAGGTAGACGGACTTCTTGAATGGGATAAGAGCATAAGCCTGGGTGAGATGGATTCGTCAAAAATACTTATTACGCGTGAACAACAGTATATCGAAAAGATACTCTCCGCCCTTAAAAGGGGAAAGGTTGTAAACGGGCACGCGATAGGCAGGCTCGGAGAGGAGCTTAATGTATACGCGGCCTCAGGTATATCCGACGACCACGAGTGCGTTACGGTACAGGAAATGCGGGAACGCCTTAGGGTAGGTATTAAGGTATTCATAAGGGAAGGCAGCACGGAAAGAAATGCGGAGACCCTTGTAAAGGGCATTGTTGAAAATAATCTTCCGGTAGACAACATTATGTTCTGCACTGATGATAAGCATATCGACGACATAAAGAACGAGGGGCATATCAACTATAACGTAAATAAGGCCATATCCCTTGGACTTGAGCCTATGAAGGCCATAAAGATGGCTACCATACATACGGCCAAGCATTTCAGGGCCGAGGAGGAAATCGGAAGCATTACTCCCGGAAGGCTTGCGGATATTATTTTATGCGGCTCCCTGAAACAAATAGTTCCCGATGAGGTATGGTTTGAGGGAAGGCCGGTGGCAAACGGCGGGACCCTCTGCGAAAAGATAGAGATGAGAAAATATCCAGATTGGATAAAGGATACCGTGCGTCTGAAAAAGACGATAACACCTGAAAGCTTTGCCGTTTCGGATGAAGGCAGGGCGGAAAAGGGATTTGTAAGGGCAAGGGTAATTGAGCTTATAGACGAGCAGATAGTAAATAAAGAAGTTATTGAAAGCCTTTCGGTAAAGGATGGAAGGGTTTTATGCGATATTGAAAAGGACTGCCTTAAGCTGGCGGTAGTAGAGAGATACGGGAAAACAGGGGGCGTCGGCGTCGGCTTTGTTAAGGGCTTTAAGCTGAAAAGGGGAGCTATGGCCTATTCCATGTCACATGACCATCACAATATTGTGGTTGTGGGTACAAACGACGAGGATATGTCCATCGCAGTAAACCATATTGCTCAAATCAAGGGCGGCCTGTGCACCGCCTGCAATGGAAGGGTTACGGCCTCCATGACGCTGCCAATCGGAGGGCTTATGAGCGAAAAATCCTCGGAAGAGGTTGAAGGGGAGCTTGAGCTTATGAATGAGAGCGCCAGGAATATAGGGTGCGAAATACCGGCTCCGTTTATGGCGCTGAGCTTTATTTCACTTCCGACCGTGCCGGAGCTTGGACTTACGGACAAGGGACTGGTGGATGTGCTTAAGCACAGGCTTATACCTGTTGTTCTGTAAGGTTAAAAAAAAGCCGGATTTATCCGGCTTAAAAATCGTATGGGGATGTGGACACTATCAGCATTTTAACAGGCGAGTCCGTATCGTTTTCCCAGCGGTGTCCGATGTAATTGGGGTAATACAGGGTGTCGTTTGCCTCAAGTATATATTTTTTATGTCCCTCAAGGTCAAAAATAAGCCTGCCCTCAAGGATAAAAACAAACTCCTCACCGCCGTGATGGCTGTAGCTGCCGGAGTCCGAGTGCGGAGGGGTCTCAACAAGCGCGGCATACATCTCGTTCTTGCCGTGGATGATGAGCCATTCTTTTACAGACCTTCCGTTGCTGACATTTCTAACAAGCGGCTCAAGCGCGGTGTTGCGTACAAGCTGTATTTTAGACTTTTCCTCCTCCATAAGGAGAGAAAAAACGGGAACGTCCAAAGCGTCGCATATTGCCTTCAGTGTGAGAAGGTTAGGAGAGCTTTTTCCTGTTTCTATCTGGCTTATTGTGCTGGCGGCAATTTTTGAAATGGACGAAAGCTCACGTATAGACATGTTTCTGTTTATACGGTGCAGTTTAAGCCTGCTGCCTATATATTCAATATCCAATACTGACACCACCTATAATTTTGAACTCATAAAATTATAGCAGAATAAAATTATTTAGTCAAATACTACGGCCTTTTGACAGCAGCGCTTTAGCTGTGATATATTAAAAATAATTCGGCTTAGCCGCCGGTATAAACCCAATGAGGCTTGGAGGAATGCCATATGTTTTCTGACAGCAGAAGCAGGAAGGTTGTTTTTACTGTACACTGTATTCTTAATCAAAATTCCATATCGGACGGAACAGCCGATTTTCCGGGGCTGAATAAGGAGCTGCTGCAGGTTCTTATGGACTCAGGAGCGGGAATAGTGCAGATGCCATGTCCCGAGCTGTGCTGTCTGGGACTTGACAGAGGCAACATATACGGGGCGGAAAGTCCTGTTATAGTTGAAAATACCCGTATAAGGCGGGAAATGAAAAAGCCGGAGGCCAGAAAAAAGATGCTGGCGCTTGTTGAGCAGGTAATGTACCAAATCAGACAGTACCGACTGCACGGCTTTGAGATACTTTGCATTATCGGCAGCAACCGCTCGCCGTGCTGCGGTGTTGACACAACCTCGGATAATAACGAGGAGACGGCCGGACGGGGAGTTTTTATTGCGGAGCTTATGAAGGCCATGGAGGCTGAGGGAATTAACATTCCTGTAATCGGCATAAAGGCCGGAGGCAGATACGCAGAAAAGCTTAAGGGTTTCCTTCAGGGATAAAATTAATATACGCAGGGCTAAACTAATAAAACAACAGGAGGTATGATATGAGTGATTTATTAAATGAGGTTAAGCAGATGCATTCACAGATTATTGAGTGGAGAAGGCATTTTCACCAGAATGCGGAGCTTTCCTTTAAGGAATATAAGACATCGGATTTTATTGAGGAGCAGCTTAAAAGCTTCGGGAATATAGAAATTCTGCGCCCAACAGGTACAGGAGTAATAGGCAAAATACACGGAAAGGGCAACGGCCCCATAATAGCCTTAAGGGCAGATATAGACGCGCTTCCCATGACAGAAACCAACGACCTGCCATTCGTTTCCATTGATAAGGAAGCAATGCATTCCTGCGGACACGACGGTCATGCGGCGATACTGCTTGGAATAGCCAAGCTGTTTTCGCAAAAAACGGATAAGCTTAACGGAACGCTTATTTGCATATTCCAGCATGCGGAGGAGGTTCCTCCCGGAGGAGCGATTGAGCTTGTAAGGGCCGGCGTAATGGACGGGGTTGATGAAATATACGGCCTTCATCTTTCATCAAACTATCCTACCGGCAAATTTGGAGTTGTAAACGGCGCGCTTACCTCGGCTACAGACAGGTTTGATATAATTGCGGTAGGAAAGGGCGGACATTCCTCTCTTCCCGAGCAGTGCGTGGACCCGATTGTAATGGCTTCTCAAATCGTCCTTGGACTGCAGAATATTGTGGCAAGGAGGATAAGCGCCTATGACACGGCGGTATTATCCGTTTGCCAGATACACGGCGGGGACGCTTACAATATAATTCCCGGCGAAGTAAAAATCACAGGCTCTGTCAGAACCTTCTCAAAGGAGCTGAGAAACAGAATGCCTGAAATGATTAAGGAAATATCCGAAGGAACGGCAAGGAGCATGGGCGGAAGCTGCGAGGTAGCCTATGAAAGGGGCTACGATTCCGTTATAAACGACGACGTCCTTACAGACAGGGCAAGGGAGGTAATTGCCGACTGGTTCGGAGAGGACGCTGTGCTTGAGATACAGCCGGTTATGCCGGGAGAGGACTTCTCGGCGTTTACCGAGGCCGGAGGATGCCCCGGAGTTTTCGTGGAGATAGGCACAAGGAACGAGGAAAAGGGAACTGCCAGGCCGCATCATAATCCGCAGTACCTGATGGACGAGGACGGGCTTTACTACGGCATGGGATTTTTTGCCGCAATGGTTGAAAGAAAGCTTATGAAATGAGGTTGAGATATGGCAGTTATTAACGTTACGGCCCAGGCCGCCGATTCCACAAGGACCTATATAAAAACGGGAAACCATAATATAATTATTGATGAGCCGCCGGCCTTCGGCGGTGAGGATACCGCGCCAAGCCCCGTGGCAATGCTTCTGGCTTCTTTGGCAGGCTGCGTAAACGCCATAGGCCAATGGGTCGCGGGGGAGATGGGCTTCAAAATAAAAGAGCTGTTTATAAACATCGACGGAGAGGTTGACGGCGGGGCATTTTTTACAGGAAGCAGGGAAAAAAGAGCCGGATTTTCAGCCATAGATGTGTCAATTAAGCTGGAGGCGGATATTACAGAGGAACAAAAAAAGCTCTGGTTTAATAACGTAATAGAAAGATGCCCCGTAACCGATAACATAATAAACGAAACAATGGTGAATTTTACAATAAATCCTAATGTAAAATAATAAATATTTTTGTCTGATTTAGTATAAATGCAGATTGACAAAACGAATTTTATTCGATATAATGAACACGATTTATAGGACAGGCAATGGGGCCTGAAAACAACTAACTGCTCCATGTACTGTCCTATTTCTATAATGGGGAGTGTGCTTAATGAAAGAAAAGAGAAAGGTGTTTTTACTGGCTCTGCCTTGTGTGCTTACGCTGCTTATAGCGTTTATCATCCCTATGGTGTATACGTTTATAAAAGCGATAATGACAGATAATTTGACATACTACACTAAATTCTTTACAGACCCGTTTTATCTTAAGATTTTTAAGAACACGCTTATGCTTGCCTTAAAAACCACAATTGTAACACTGCTTCTTGGATACCCCTCGGCTTACTTTATTGCCAGGACGAAATCCAGGGTAAAAAGCTTTCTTTTAATAGCCACCATATTCCCGTTCCTTGTAAGTGCGGTAATTAGGGCCTACGGCTGGATGGTTATACTGGGAAGCTCAGGACTGCTTAACCAGGTCCTTTTGAAATTTGGAATTATTGAAACGCCACTTAGTATTATGTATACCGAAACATCTGTTATGATCGGTATGGCGCAGCTTCTTCTGCCCTATATGATACTTGCCATAACAAGCGTTATACAGTCCATTGATAAAAATGTGGAAAACGCCGCCAAAAGCCTTGGGGCCAACCCGATACAGACCTTTGTGAAGGTTACGCTTCCGCTGAGCGCTCCCGGAGTTATATCAGGCTGCATACTTGTGTTCACAATGGGAATGACGTCATATATTACGCCTCAGCTATTGGGAGGCGCGCAGTATCTTACAATGACTACGTTGATATTCAACCAGATTAAAACTACGTACAATCTTGAATTTGCCAACGCAATATGCTACATACTTGTATTTGCGATACTCGTGTTCCAGATTGTATCCAACAATTTCAGCAACAGTGTAAATAAGAGATTGGGAAGTGGAAAAAATGCGTGACGACAGAGTAAACTGGTTCAGCAAGCTGATGACTGTAATTACATACACGTTCATTCTTGCGCCGTTATTTATAATAGCGGCAGTATCCTTCAATTCAGGCGAGGCGATTACGTTTCCGCCTACCGGCTTTTCTCTCAGATGGTATCAGAATATATTTACCGGGCACACCGATTTCTTTTCCGGCTTTTTAAACAGTATCAAGCTGGCGGTTGTGGCTACGGTATTCGACATTTTTATAGGCGTATTCGCATCGCTCAGCGTTACTAAATATAACTTTAAGGGTAAGGGGCTTCTTGTATCGTTTTTTACAAGCCCGATGTTTATACCTTCCATATCCTTCGCCTTCGTCCTTATGAGGACAACGGCGTCTATAAGGATGTTTACGCCGTTCACAAAAATACTTATCGGACATATTATCGTAATTCTTCCTTATATAATACGAAACACGATGAGCGTTCTGATTAATTACAACTGGACGCTGGAGGACGCGGCCTCAAGCCTTGGGGCAAATCCCGCCCAGGTATTTTTTAAGATAACGCTCCCGCTTATCAAGCCGGGCATAATCTCAGGCGCGATGCTTTCGTTTTTATACTCCTTTGACGAGGCGGTTATAAGCAGCTTTCTTACCTCGGCCAAGTTTACAACGCTGCCGGTGCAGATTATAAACTATATGGAATTCCAGTTTGACCCGACGGTTGCGGCCATCGCAACAATACTTATGGCCTCGTCTCTTGTTATAATGCTGCTTATAAACAAGTTTGTGGGACTTGATTCAATGGTTAACTAAGGAGGAAATATCAGTGGGCTATTTAACAATAAAGAATCTGAAAAAGAAATACGGCGACTTTACCGCTGTTTCCGATATAAACATTGACCTTGAAAAGGGTGAGATGGTTGCGCTTCTTGGAGGAAGCGGCTGCGGAAAAACTACAATCCTCAGAATGATAGCGGGCTTTATAGAGCCAAACGAGGGAACAATTGAAATAGACGGAAGAGTTATGAACAAAATACCTTCCTATAAAAGAAACGTGGGTATTTTCTTTCAGAATTATGCCCTTTTTCCGCATATGACTGTTTTCGACAACGTGGCCTTCAGCCTTAAGCTTAAAAAAATGCCTAAGGAGGAAATTAAGCAGAAGGTTGACGATATACTTGCGCTTGTAAAGCTTGTCGGACTTGGGGAGCGTTACCCAAGGGAGCTTTCGGGAGGACAGCAGCAGAGGGTTGCGCTTGCAAGGGCGCTTGTAATGGAGCCTAATGTGCTTCTGCTGGACGAGCCCTTAAGCAACCTTGACGCCAAGCTGCGTGTGGAAATGCAGGTTGAGATTAAAAGAATTCAGCGCCACTTGGGGCTTACAACTATTATTGTTACGCATGACCAGGAGGAAGCAGTATCTCTTGCTGACAGAATAATTATTATGAATGCGGGAAATATTCTTCAAATGGGAACACCAAAGTACGTGTTCAACCATCCTGCGACGCCGTTTGTGGCTGACTTTATGGGATTTGCAAACCTTATAGAGGGTACGGTTTCAGCTGTGGAGAACGGAAGAATCGCTGTCAAGACGCCTACAGGGGCGACGGTTTACTCAAACGATGCTGAAAGCCAGGAGGTATCCGTGGGTGACAGCGCGGTATTTACAATAAGGCCCGAAAATATAACCGTGCTTGAAAAAGAGGAGCCGGGCTGCCTTAAGGGCAGGGTACTTAATGCTACCTATAAGGGCAATATGACAAGAATAGACGTGGAGGGCGTTTTTGACGAGTATCTGCATGTCAGCAGCTATGACTATGAGGGACCCGGCGCCGGTGAGGACATTTATCTGTCAATGCCGGAGTCAAAGGTTATCATATACAAAAAATGAGGATAAGAGGACAAGATGAAAGGAGAAACTTATGAAAAAATTTGTATCTATCATGTTGGTAGCGGCTATGACTATCGCCGCTGTAACAGCGTGCAGCTCTTCATCGGGTACAACTGAAAAAGAGGACAACACAGAAACAACGGATGGTTCAGGACAGACCGACTTCACAGGAGTTGAGCTTACTGTATGCACATGGGGCGGCTCTACAGGCGCGGCTACACAGGAGCTTGCAAAGGCTTTTGAGGAAAAATACGGCTGTACAGTAGTGCTTGACGAGGTTAACGCAAACTCGGACCGTATCGCTAAAATCCAGTCTCAGATTGAGTCAGGAAATGTAGAGGATGACGTTGTTTATCTTTCAGGAGCATACGCTAAGCAGGGCGAGGCTCTCGGACTTTTTGAGAAAATCGATACAAGCGTTGTAACAAGCCTTGACGAGCTTTATGACTTCGCCAAGAACGATACAGGATACGGCCCTATGGTGCTTGTAGGACGTTTCGGAATTATGTACAATGAGGACGTTCTTAAAGAAAAGAACCTTGAACCTCCTACATCCTACATGGATCTTTTTGACGACAAATACGCAGGACTTGTGGCTCTTCCCGCTATGACGGCAACAGCAGGACCTTACGTATTCTCCGCAATCGCAGAGGACCTTGGCGGTAGCCTTGACGACAATCAGGCTGCTCTTGACTTCTATGCTGAGAAGAAGGACAACATCGGCATGTGGTACACATCAGACATAGTGCCTGCCCTTACAAACAAAGAGGTTGCTATTACTGTTTACATGGACCTTATGCTTCCCGTTCTTAATGCTTCCGGACTTAACATGAAATGGGTAGACGCAGAGGAAGGAAACTTTGCTGACGACGTATTTATCAACGTTGTTAAGGACGCTCCCAACAAAGAGCTTGCACAGCTTTTTGTAGAGTTCACACTTGAGAAGGAAACACAGGAAAGATTTATCGAGCTTAATAACGAGGCTCCTACAAACAAGACTGCTGAAATGTCAGATGAAAAGAACGATTTTCTTGTTTACGGACAGGAAGAGTTCGACAACTGCACATTCTTTGATTATGACTATCTTAATGAAATTAAACCTGCATTAATTGAAGAGTGGCAGAAGATTGTTGCTTAAGCAAAAACAAAAAGGCTGCCGTATATAATACGGCGGCCTTTTATTTAAAAATTAATTTTTGTACCTGTGTGCAGCGGAGTAAATATGCTGAGCTGTTTAAACGCCTCCATTGCGTCGGGACCGGTGCAGTGTCCGACCGCAAGGAGCTTAAGGCCGAGCTTTTTCAGCTCCTCAATGGTTTTAGACGTCCTTTCGAGGCCAAAGGCCGCCAGATGGGTGCCTCCAATAAATGCCTTTACAGGCTTTTGGAGCATTTTCTGCGCATAAGTACAAATGTTAATAACCCCGTGATGGCCGCAGCCGGTCAGTATGATAAGTCCGTCGCCGTCATCCAGCGCGACAACACATTCGTCCCTGTAATCGTCTGTTATAAATTCATTTCCCGACTTTATAACATCGTCGGGGCATATCTCCTCAAAGGGGCATGTCCTTTCGATATTTGAGAGTATGTAAACGCCGTCAAACAGCTGGAATATACTGTCGCACACGCCCATAAAGGGGACGCGCATACGCTTGAGATACTGTGGGGAAAGGCCTGACATAGTGGGAAAGTAATAATTCCCGTCGTCCTTTTTATACCAATAGCGTTCGCTGAACATATATCTGTTAAAATACAGGGGAATATTGGATATGCCGTTTTCAATCAGGCGAAGAATACCATCGGTATGGTCGAAATGACCGTGGGACAGTACAATGGCGTCAAGCGAGGATAAATCTATACCAAGCTTTTTGGCGTTTTCAAGGCATGTGCCGGTGCTGCCTGCATCAAGCATAATGCTCCTGCCGTTTACACTGATATGCAGAGAAAGACCGAAATCAGCCTCAAGGGCGCTGTTTTCCGATATGTTTTCCGAAAGGGCGGTAACAGTAACTGACATTAAATGACCTCCGATATTTTATAATTGTATTCATTATAAAATAAGGGCCGAATATATACAATATTTTATTTTAGGAGAAGAGCCATGAAAAGAAATGATTTGGAAACGCCGGCACTGATACTTGACAAGAGGATTTTTGAGGCCAACATGGACAAAATGGATAAGCTCCTTGAGGGAAGTGGAATGAAGCTCAGACCCCATTACAAATCCAACAAATGTCCTGAAATAGCCAAAATACAGATTGAGAGAGGTGCGTCTGGCATAACCTGTGCAAAGCTTGGCGAGGCCGAGGATTTAGCGGCAGCGGGAATTAAAAATATACTGATCGGCAACCAGGTTGTACAGCCGGAAAAGGTAAAAAGAGTTGGACAGCTGGCAGGAAAATGCTATCTTATAATATGTGTGGACAATGCCGACAACATAAGGGAGCTTTCAAAGGCCGCCGTTGAGGCGGGAGCTGTTATACACTGCCTTGTGGAATATGAGGTTGGGATGAAGCGCTGCGGTGTGGATACATATGAGGAATTTTTGGAGCTGGCAAGGCTGGCTGACAGCCTTGAAGGCCTTGAGTTTGAGGGTATTCAGGCATATGCAGGGCATATGGCACATGAGCACTCCAAGGACGTCAGAATTGCAGAGACACAAAGAATTGAGAGGGAAGTCAGCGGACTTAAGAAATACCTGGAGGACAATGGGCTAAAGGTTAAGGAGGTAGGCGGCGGAAGCACGGGAACTGTTGAGCAGAAGCCGAAAAATTCTGTCTACACCGATATACAGGCCGGCAGCTATATTTTCATGGACAACGCTTACGGCCAGCTTCAGCTTGGCTTTGAGAACGCCCTTTTTGTACTCACAACGGTAATAAGCACTAAGAAGGACAGAATTGTGACGGATACGGGAGTCAAATCGCTCGGAATGGATCAGGGGGACCCTGTATTTTTAGGTGTGCCCGAGGGAAGCAGGATTTCAATGAGCGAGGAGCACGGCGCCGTATACTGTGAGCATAACTATAAAATAAACGATAAGCTGCTTTATATTCCTGGACACTGCTGTACCACAGTAAATATGTTCGACCAGATTTATGTTGTGGACGGCGACGAGGTTGTTGACTGCTGGAAGGTAACAAGCAGGGGAAAAGCGCAGTAAGCCTTTGGGGAGGTTGTTTGAATGTACGATATAATAATTAAAAACGCAAAGATTATTGACGGTACGGGAGCCGACGAGTTTAAGGGCGCGGTCGGGATTACTGAAGGCAGGCTAAAGCTTGTAAGGGGAGATGAGGAGGCAGCAAGGGTTATTGACGCCGAGGGTCTTTATCTTACTCCGGGCTTTATTGACGCCCATTCCCACGGCGACCAGGTGCTTGGACAGTATCCGGGTATGCTGGCGAAAATAAACCAGGGTATAACTACTGAAATAGCGGGACAGTGCGGAGGAAGCATGTATCCTGTAACGGATGAGAATATTGAGCTGGAAAAGGGGCTTCTGGCAATCGGAACGCTTACGTTTCCCGATGAGATGAGCCGGTGGAAAACAGCAAAGGAATATTTTGAGTACGCTAAGGCTGTGCCTAAAATGGGCAACATGAAAATACTTATAGGCCACAGTACTCTGCGCGCGGCGGTCATGGGCTACGCCAACAGAAAGCCCACCGACACAGAAATGGCGGAAATGAAAAGGCAGGTTAAAATAGCTATGGAGTGCGGAGCCGCTGGCTTAAGCTCAGGGCTTATTTACGCGCCCGGCTGCTATGCCGATACGGACGAGCTGGCGGAGCTGGCCTCAGTTGTAAAGGAATACGGCGGATTTTACGCCACGCATATGAGAAGCGAGTCAATAAATGTTGTTGAGGCCGTAAAGGAAGCCATTGAGATTGGAAGGCGCGCCGGAGTTCCCGTATGGATTTCCCATCACAAGGTTGCAGGAAGGCCCTACTGGGGCGCCACAAAGGAGACGATACGACTCATTGACGAGGCCAACGCCTCGGGTATGCTTGTAACGGCTGACCAGTACCCATATGAGGCCAACATGACGGACTTAAACATATGTATACCTCCGAAATATTTTGAGAAAAACGGAGTGGACGGCATGGTGGAGGCCCTTAAAAGCCCTGAGACAAGGGCGAAAATTAAAGAGGAAATGCAGGATGTAAACTGCGGCTACGATAACTTCTATCTGAATGCCGGCGGCTTTGAGAATATATTTATCGCTGGATGTCCGGAGGTGAAGGAGGCCGATGGAAAGTTTGTAGCCGAATACGCCAGAGAGCTTCAAAAGGACCCCTTTGACACTTACTTTGACCTGCTTATAGCAAACGGAGGCAAGGCCAATGGAATTTACTTCACAATGGGCGAGGAGGATATGGTAAGAATAATTACCGACCCCAACGTATGTGTCGGAACCGACGGAACGTGCAGAACCCTCGAGGAGAAAACGCACCCCAGAACATTCGCCACATTCCCTAAGGCTATCAGATACTACCATAAGGAGAAAAAGCTGTTTACTCTTCCTGAAATGATACATAAAATAACAGGCTTTGTTGCCGAAAGGGCACACCTTGAGGGCAAGGGAAAAATAAAGGACGGCTATGACGCCGATCTTGTGCTGTTTGATTATGACAGGCTTAACGATACTCCGACCTATTCCGACCCCGTGCAGATGTGCGACGGTATCGAATACGTAATTGTCGGCGGAAAAATCGTTTACCATGATAAGAAAACCACCGGAGAATACCCCGGAAAGATATTATAATTTAAGGAGGCAGAAAATATGAACAATCACGTTATTGATGTAGCGCTTGGAAACGCCGCGGCCGATATGGTCATTAAAAACGGCAGACTGCTTAATGTCCACACAGGGGAAATTTATGAAGCTGACATTGCGGTGGCCGACAAGGTAATTGCCGCTGTCGGACCGCTTGGGGAAAAGACAATAGGAGAAAACACAAGGGTAATTGACGCGGCGGGAAAAATAATGGTTCCCGGCTTTATTGACGCACATATACATTTTGAAAGCAGTATGCTTACATTTACGGAGTTCAGCCGTATGCTTGTAAGCCACGGTACAACGGCTGTGGCTACAGACCTTATGGAAATCGCCATTGTTGCCGGTGAGGACGGCATAAATGAGATTTTCAAGGAGTCAGAGGGGCTTCCCGTTAAGCTTCTTCACCCTGTACCCGCCTTTATGAGCGAGGAGGGCGAGCTTCAGACAATTGGGGCTGCGCTTTATCCTGAAATGATTGAAAAGCTTCTTAATGGCCCCCACGCGGTAGGACTTGCCGAGGTGCTTTATCCGCCTATAATCAATAAGAGTCCGGCCTCCGCATGGATGCTTGAGCTGGCTGAAAAGCTTGGCAAGACGGCAGAGGGACATGCTCCCGAGCTTTACGGCGCACCGCTTAACGCATACGCCTCAACAGGTATCCGCAGCGACCATGAAAGCACGAATAAGGAAGAAGCCCTCGGAAAGCTCAGGGCAGGTCTGCGTGTGCTTATACGTGAGGGAAGCGCGGCTCAGGACCTTGACCAGTGCATAAAGATGATTACTGAAAATCATGTTGATACTAGACACTGCGCCCTTGTAAGCGACGACATAGATATGCTCCACATACATGAAAAGGGACACCTTGACTACAAGGTAAGACGCGCCATTAAGGCAGGCGTTGACCCTGTGGCGGCTATTCAGATGGTTACCTTGAACCCGGCTGAAAGCCTTAAGGTTGACAATAAATACGGCTCAATCGCACCCGGAAAATGCGCTGATATCGTATTCCTTTCAGACCTGGAAAACTGTACGGTTGACAGCGTAATATCCAACGGAGAATGCGTGGTTGAAAACGGAAGATGCCTTATTGAGTATAAAAAGCCCGAATTTTCATCCGTTATGCTCAATACAGTTAAGTTCAGCAAGGAAATCACTCCGGACGACCTTGTTATAAGCGTTGATAAATCCGCTTCCAAGGCTACAGTAAGGGTAATCGGCGCTAAGCCGACGTCTCTGCTTACAGACGCCCTTGAGGCTGAGCTTGACGTTAAGGACGGCGTTATCGAGCCTGACACGGCCGAGGATATTCTCCGCATAGCCTGTATAGAGCGCTACGGCAAGGGCGGAAGCATCGGAAAATCCTTCATAAAGGGCTTTGGAATATCCAAGGGCGCAATAGCAACATCAGTAGGCCATGACCACCATAACGTAACTGTTGTCGGTTCCGGCGCGGACGATATGGCTGTGGCTGTAAACCGCATACAGGAGCTTAACGGCGGTATCGTTATAGCTGAGGACGGAAAGATTAAGTATGAGCTTCCGCTTCCAATTTGCGGCCTGCTTACAGATTTAAGCGGAGAGGAAAGCGCAATGATACTTAAGGAAATGCAGGAGGACCTCCACGCTAAGGGCTGTACTATGGGCTCGCCTTACATGACGCTTGCATTTATTACGCTTATTTTCATTCCGTTTTACGGCATTACGGACAAGGGGCTTGTTGATGTAATTAACGGAAGGGTAATTGAACCCGTTATATCGGTTAAATAATTTACAAGGAAGGTATAGCTATGAGAGAAAAGAGAACATACATTAAGAACGCCTACATAATATCAATGAACGACGACAAACAGGTATTTGAAAACGGCGGTGTTCTTATTGTTGATGATAAAATAAAGGCTGTGGGAAAAATTGATGAAAACGAGATTTTCCCTGATACTAAGGTGATTGACGCCAAGGGCAAAATCGTTATGCCCGGCCTTATAAATACCCATGTGCATACGTCCCAGCAGCTTGAAAGAGGCATGGGCGACGATGTTGACCTGCTTACATGGCTTACGGACCGCACATTCCCCTATGAGTCAAGCATGACGCCGGAGGACTCATATGTTTCAACACTGCTCTGCCTTGTTGAACAGATACGTTCGGGCGTAACGACAATAGCCGAACCGGGCGGACAGTTTGTGCCCAGCATGTGCAAAGCCGTTGCCCAGTCGGGTATAAGGGGTATTCTGGCAAAATCCTCAATGGACTTCGGCGACAACCTTCCTCCGGTATGGAGACGCTCAACTAAGGAGGAGCTTGACGTACAGGAGCAGGATTTAAAGGACTGGAACAATACATACGACGGACGTGTAAAGGTATGGTTTGGCCTAAGGACGCTGTTCAACGATTCCGACGAGCTTGTGCTTGGCACAAAGGAGCTGGCTGATAAATACAACGTAGGCATACATATGCACGTTGCCGAGGCAAAGGCCGAGGTTGAATACGTTAAGGAGACAAAGGGCGTGCCGACAGTTACGCATTTGAGAAACCTTGGGGTGCTGGACAAAAATCTTCTTGCCGTTCACACCGTTTGGCTTACAGATGAGGAAATCGACATGTTTAAGGAATACGACGTTAAGGTTTCCCATAACCCGGCTTCGGCAATGAGGGTGCTCGGCTTCGCGAAGGTTCCCAAAATGCTTAAAAAGGGTATTTGCGTTTCCATTGGAACAGACGGAGCTTCAGCGAACAACCGTATGACAATGATTGACGAGATGTATGTGACATCGCTTATACATAAGGGCTGGAGGCTTGACCCCACTGTTGTAAAGGCTGAGGAAATTATTACGATGGCAACTACAAACGGCGCAAGGGCGCTCCTTTGGGAGGACGAAATAGGCGCGCTTAAGCCGGGAATGAAGGCCGACCTTATCATAATAAATCCTGATTCGGCCGCCATGCTTCCTCTGCATGACCCTATCGCAAATATTGTGACCGCGATGCACGAGTCCAATGTGGAATCCGTAATGTGCAACGGCGAGTGGGTAATGAAGGACAGAGTAATACTTACCCTTGACGAAAAGGCTATACTTGAAGAGGCTAAGGAGCATGCCGAGGCTATCAGAAAGAGAGCCGGCATTGTGCTTCCCGATAGGTTCCCTGTAATTAAATGCTGATAATTAAAGCGCGGAGAAATCCGCGCTTTTTGTTTGGGGTTATTCTAATTTGCCGTATTTTTTTTCATGCTTAAAGATGGCACTGTCCACTAAATGCAGAAGTTCTTTGTTTACTGAGCGTTTTTCAAATTTTGCAAGAGCCTTTAATTTTTTGTGGGTAATTGGGCCTATTTTTATGCCTAAGTGTTTAAAATCTATCGTTTTTTGTGTCTGCAATATCGAGTCATTTCAATATTAGATTTATAACATAAAAATATGTTATAAATCTATAGTATATATTTTGTTGTAAAATACATATAGAATACCTAATATAAGGAGTGATTTTATGGACAACAGTCGATTATTAATAGGTCCAAAAATTAAAAAACCAAAAGGCGATGATGGGTATGCCGTAACTTCTATTAGGATAAAGAAAGAAACAATGGAAAGTATAGAGGAGATTTTAAGGCAGACAGACCAAAGCCGAAACCATCTTATAGGTATTTTACTTGAATTTGCTTTAGAAAATTATATTATAGAAAATTAAATAATTATTTCGTAATTTGTTGCACTAGCGGGGAAGGGACCACTCAGAGTTGCGAAGCCCGTTGTCCCTTCCCCTGCACCCCAACCCTTTCGGGCAACGCCTCCGTTACCCTCTTGGACTATATAGGCATTAATACAGTTATAAACGTAATTTTTACAGAACTTAATATAAATTATATTGGTTTTACAGGGTAAATAATAAGCGTCTGCCCAAAGGGGTGGGTTACAGGGAGGGGCTTCGGGCTTCGCAACACTGAGATGCCCCTCCCTGTAGGTGCACAAAAGTTCGATTTACAAGCGAATATGAGATTTGTATAACGCAAAAAACCACAAAATTAGGAATAAAAAAAGGAGCCTTTCAGCTCCCCTTTTTTATTCCTTAAATTTTGGGTCCTTCAAAAGCTCCTCGTAAAGCTCCTTATAAATTGCCGGCCTGAAATCCGTCGCTCCGTCAATAAGAGGATTGGGTTCAAATTTTTCTCTTGTCGCAAGGGTGAGGTCCAGCGTTGCCGTATACATTTTGTTCTGTATGGCCCTAGGGTCGGTGAAGGGATAGCCCGCAAAATATTCGGCCTCCCAGAAATTTGTGCTGGGGCCGATTATGCTTGAGCCGCCCCAGAATACATTGTAAAGGTCGGTTCCGGCAAGGTTTGAGGAAACTATGTAAATCTGATTGGTTATACAGCCGGCCTCAAGCGTGGTGGAGCCAAGAGCAATGCCGTGGCATTTTGCAAGGGCAGTACAGTTGATATAAAGACGGCAGCCCTTGGCGGCGTAGTAACGCATAAGCTCCTGAAAACAATAGGAGTCATAGCATATCGCAAGGCCGACAGGCCCCCAGGGTGTGTCAAAAATAAAGGGCTTATTTCCCCTTGAAGCCCAGTGGGGTTCGGGATAGGGCAGGTGAATTTTTCTGTAGGCGCCTATTACGCCCTCGGGACCGCATACGCATGCGGAATTATATATGATCGAAGGGTCCTCGGCGTCCCTTTCGGGCATGCCGAAGGCAACGTAAATACCTAATTTTTTGGACATTTCGGCTATAGCCTTGGATGAAGGGCCTGGTACGGTCTCCGCAAGCCTGCTCTGCATTTTTTCAGGCTTGGCCTTATCCTCCTCATCATCGTAGCCTGTAAGGGCCATTTCAGGAAAAACGACAAGGTTTGAGCCCTCCGCCGCGGCTGCCTCCATATAGCCGAGCATACGGCTGAGATTGGTATCCTTGTCTCCCCATTTGGCGTTAAACGCTACTGTTGATACTTTTATTATGTCTTTCATGTGAATGCCTCCTGTCAAAATATTATGTCAATAAAAAAACACAAGGGTGCGCTGTTTTACACACCCTTGTGTCATTGTATTTATTATATCACCGTGAAAACGGCTGTCAACGAATTTGCAAAAGAGTTAAAAATTTTCCACCTTTTATTTTGGTCTAAGCAGCCTTTTATAGGTTAAATCCATTCCAAAGGCACCAAGGGGAGCTGTAATTATTATAGCTGTGACTGCTACGGTAAGCACAAGCTTTCCGCACGGAAGCCCAAGGGAAAGGGGAACGGAGCCTATAGCAGCCTGCACTGTGGCCTTGGGAAGATAGGCTATCATGCAAAACAGTCTTTCCTTGACCGAGAGCTTGGTTTTAAGCAGGCATACAAAAACCCCGGCGGTACGGAAAAGGAGCGCGGCAAAAATCATGGCCACAACGCCCAGCCCGGCAGACGCGGCATAGCGAATATCCACAGCTGCTCCTACAAGAACAAACAGAATAACTTCCGCCGCAATCCAAAGCTTGGAGAATTTTTGTGAAAGACGGGATGAAACGGACGGTATGCATTTCAGCTTAAGAATAACCGCCATTCCCATTACAGCCAACAGCCCGGATACGGGCCAAATTCCCTTAAGAGCATCCTCCATTGAAACGAGAAGAAAGGATATACCAAGCACAATTACAGTTTTCGTACTGTTGCGTATGTAACGCCCGTTTTTGAAGCACAGCTCGAAAAACCAGGAAAGCAAAAGTCCAAAAACAGCGCCTACAGCAAGGCCGGAGGCAATAGACACCGGAATTTTTCCAAAGCTTAGGGCGGACACGCCTTCGCCCTGCACAAGGCCGGTAAAAGTTGAAAAAACAACTATAACAAAAACGTCGTCAAGGGAAGCCCCGGCAAGTATAAGCTGAGGTATGCCCTCCTTTACGCCGTAACCGCTGTCAATCAGCCTGACCATTTTCGGAACCACAACGGCGGGGGAAACAGCCGCCAGTACGGAGCCCATAAGCGCGGCCTCAAGCGGAGTTACGCCAAGCAGTGAGGGCGCAAACAGGGTATAGCCCAAAATTTCAAAGCAGGCTGGCAGAAAAGCCATGAGAAGCGCAGGTCTGCCGATTTTTTTGAGGTCTGCAATATCTAAGGAAAGACCGGCTTTTATAAGTATTATTATAAGGGCTATCCGTCTAAGCTCGGACGATATGCCAAGTATGGAGCTGTCCAGCAAATTAAAGACATAGGGACCCAGAATAATACCAGTGGCAAGCATTCCAAGTATACGCGGCAGCCTTATTTTTTCGCATAGGGCCGCCAGCGCAAGGCCAAAAATAAAAATATAAGCAAGTGACAGTAACATAAATACCTCCTTTAAATAAAAAAGCTGACAACTCTGCCTAAAAGCAGAAGTCATCAGCTAAAATAGCGGTTCCGGATAATTCCGAGGGAGACATTCATTCCCTTTTCATAATGTATTCAGTATAACAGATGTTTTAAAAATTGCAAGAGCTATTTACATTCCGCTTGCGCCGTAGTTTGCCAATACTCTCGCCGAAGGGTCGCTTACATCACAGCCCTCCCAGCTTTTATTCGGCATCCAGAAATCCTTAACCATTTCGGCCTGGCCGGGATAGTATTTCTCGAAAATTTCCCT
The DNA here is from genome assembly GCA_900546215.1 of uncultured Eubacteriales bacterium. Lineage (GTDB taxonomy): Bacteria > Bacillota > Clostridia > Lachnospirales > Anaerotignaceae > Metalachnospira. The sequence continues at coordinate 21,782 of URCD01000004.1, forward strand.
GTAGAGGAGCGATTCCTTAGTAAAGGGTCTTGCGAAATCATATTTTTTGCAGCCCTCCTCAAACTGGCTGTCCGTATATAATTCCTCGGCGTATTCCTTTATATCGTCCACCAGCGAGTGGCCGACGGCATCGGAAAACGCCGCCTTTTCCCTGTATAATATATCGTCTGGAAGCAGCCCGCCCTCAAAGGCATGGCGCAGCAGGTATTTACCCTTATTGTATTTGTTCAGCTTCATTTCGGGGTCTATTTTCATTACATAATCCACAAAGTCCAGGTCGCCGAAGGGCACCCTTGCCTCGATGGAGTTTACGGAAATGCTCCTGTCGGCGCGGAGCACGTCGTACATATAAATCTCGTCAATCCTTTTCTTGGACTCTTTTTGAAATTCCTCGGCGCTTGGGGCAAAGTCCGTATACTTATAGCCGAAAAGCTCGTCTGAAATCTCGCCTGTCAGCAGAACCCTGACGTCGGTGTTCTCATGGATATATTTGCATACAAGATACATGCCCATGCTGGCTCTTATAGTCGTTATATCATAGGTGCCGATGGCCGCGATTACCTCCTCGAGGGAACTCAGAACATCCTCCTTTGTAATTATAACCTCGGTATGGTCGCTTCCGATATAATCGGCAACCTCTCTGGCGTATTTAAGGTCTATGGGGTCCACGTCCATGCCTATAGCAAAGGTTTTAATCGGCTTGTCAAGTATTTGTGCGGCAACGGCGCATACCAGTGAGCTGTCAAGGCCGCCGCTTAAAAGAAAGCCCAGGGGCGCGTCGGCGTCAAGTCTTTTTTTGATGCCAAGCTCCAGCTTATCATGGATTTTTTGACATACGGTTTCAAGGTCGTCATGGCAGTATTCCTTAACCGTCGTAAGATCCCTGTACTGTACAAACTCGCCGTCGGCCCAGTAATGGCCCGGAGGGAAGGGGAATACTCTGTCAACAAGCCCTACAAGGTTTTTGGCTTCGCTGGCAAAGGCTATTGAGCCGTCCTTTTTCAGATATCCGTAGAACAGCGGGCGTATTCCTATGGGGTCCCTTGCGGCAATATAGCTGTCTTTTTCCCCGTCGTAAATAATCATCGCGAACTCTGCGTCAAGCTGCTTAAACATTTCAACGCCGCATTCCTTATAAAGCGGCAATATTATTTCGCAGTCAGAATTGCTTTTGAACGTATATTTTTTTTCAAGCCTCTTTTTTATTGGGCGGAAGCAGTATATTTCCCCGTTGCACACAACGGCGCTGTCATCCATTGTAAAGGGCTGCATACCCCTTTCTGTCAGCCCCATTATCGCAAGGCGGTGGAAGCAGAGATAGCCCGATTTTGTCTCGATTACCCTGGACATATCCGGCCCCCTGGAAATTGTCCGGTCAAAGAACTCCTGAAATTCATCCTGTCTTAAAGCTTTAGTTGTCAAACCCATTATTGAACACATAAAAAGCACCTCCGAATTATTAAGCAGCTTCATATCCTATAAATTTTTTAGGACGAATAGCTGCAAATCCGCGGTGCCACCTAATTTACTGTTTAAACAGTCTCCTTAAGACTCTGACAAGTCCCGACGGCTTAACGCGCCGTACACGCCTTGCCTAGTGGCATTAAAAAATGCGTTCAGCTCAGTGCTCCGAAGTGTTATTCGCTCGGCCTCTTATACGGGTTTTCCACTGTCACCCGTTCACTGGAACAGAACCTCCGAGGTACTTCTCTTCATCATAGCAGTTGGTCAATAATATTTGAATTATTTTTGTTGATGTGTATAATACACCTGAAAAATACGTCTGTCAACAAAAATTTTTCAAATGGTGAAATATTAATAAATCTAATATTTTGGCATAGATAAATTTTACTGAATTTACACTTCGGCGGATATAAAAATATTTTATATTTGCACAACTCAAAAAAACTATGAATTATCATTATAATGTATATTGACAGAATACGCCACGTAAGTTATAATATAGCCGACGTGGAGCAAAGGCGCTTCCTGACTGATACAGGAGTACTTTGCTCTTTTTCTTTATAAACAGAAAAATTTGTGAAAATGTAATAAAATTTAAGGAGTGTTAATAATGCCCAATTACACAAAGGAAGATATTATCCAGCTCGTTGAGGACGAGGACATTAAGTTTATTAGACTTCAGTTTACCGATATTTTCGGACAGCTTAAAAACGTAGCTATTATGCCTTCACAGCTTGAGAAGGCTCTCAATAATCAGATTATGCTTGACGGAAGCTCAATTGAGGGCTTTGTGCGTATTGAGGAGTCCGACCAGTACCTGTATCCCGACCTCAACACATTTACAGTGCTCCCCTGGAGACCGCAGCACGGCAAGGTAGCAAGGCTTATCTGCGACGTACATAATCCCGATGGAACAGCCTTTGTCGGGGACCCGAGAGGAGCTCTTAAAAAGGTGCTTAAAAGGGCGGCTGATATGGGTTATACCTTTAATGTAGGGCCTGAGCTTGAGTTCTTCCTTTTCCAGACCGATGACGAGGGAAAACCGACCACAAAGACAAACGATGAGGCTGGTTACTTTGACCTTGGTCCCCTTGACCACGGCGAAAGCACAAGACGTGAGGCGTGCCTCACACTTGAGACAATGGGCTTTGAAATAGAGGCTTCTCACCATGAGGTAGCCGCAGGACAGCACGAAATCGACTTCAAATACGCGGAAGCACTGACAGCCGCGGACAATATTATGACATTTAAGATGGCGGTTAAGACAATTGCGCAGAAGAACGGCCTTCACGCCACATTTATGCCTAAGCCCATTTACGGTATAAGCGGCTCCGGCATGCATACGAATATGTCCCTGTTCAAGGACGGAAAAAATGTTTTCTTTGACCCCGATGGAGATAAAAAGCTTTCCAAGGAGGCTTACAGCTTTATCGCAGGTATTCTTGCCCATGTAAAGGGAATGGCCGCCATTACAAACCCCCTTGTAAACTCATATAAGAGGCTTGTACCAGGCTATGAGGCGCCCTGCTATGTGGCATGGTCGGCAGGAAACAGAAGCGCGCTTATAAGAATACCCACCGCAAGGGGCAACAGCACGAGAGTTGAGCTCAGAAGCCCGGACCCTTCATGCAACCCATATCTTGTTATGGCAGTATGCCTTGCGGCAGGTCTTGACGGTATTGAAAAGGAAATGACGCCTCCGGCTGAAATTTCCGACAATATATTTGATATGTCAAGAAGAGAGAGAAAGTCAAGGGGAATTGAAAGCCTTCCCGGCTCGCTCTTTGAGGCTATTGAGGAATTCGAGAGAGACGAGGTTATTAAAGACGCTCTCGGCGAGCATATTGTAAACCAGTACCTTATCGGCAAGGAAAAGGAATGGGAAGAATACATTACAAGTGTTAGCAGCTGGGAGGTTGAAAAGTACATAGTACAATTTTAATTATGAGAATAGAGCATATAGCACTTTATACAAACAGGCTTGAGGAGCTGAAGGGCTTTTATGAAAAATATTTCGGCGCTTCAAGCGGTAACATGTACCATAATCCAAAAACAGGACTGAAAACATATTTTTTAAGCTTTGAGGACGGGGCAAGGCTTGAGATTATGTCCAGGCCGGACATAGCCGGCAGACCCCAGGATCAGTATTTGAAGGGATATGTTCACCTGGCTTTTTCCCTCGGCTCTAAAGAGGCAGTCGACTACCTTACAAAGAGGCTTGCGGCGGACGGATTTAATATACTCGGCGGACCGAGAACGACAGGCGATGGCTATTACGAAAGCACCGCTGAGGACCTCGACGGAAATGTAATTGAATTAACTGTATAAATCATGGAAAAGCAGGCAAAATATATATGCCTGCTTTTTTGGCAAAAAAAATTAAAAAAAGTAAATAATAATTATTGTCATTTAATAATAGATGTGATATAATTCAAATATAGAAAAAATTACATAGTCGCTTATCAAGGAGGAAAAAACATGAAAAGACTTAAAGACGTTTACCGCTGTGTATTATGCGGCGGAGATATGCAGGTTATAAAATTCGATAAAGAAGAAAAAAAGGTTTATTACCGCTGTGAACGCTGCGGCTATGAGGAAACCCTCAGCTTTGAGGAGGCCGGCATTGACGATGAGGACTACGCGTTCTTTATTCTCAAGGATGACGGCACGCTCACATGGGAGTGTCCCGAAAGCGGAATTAAAACTGAAAACGCAGATGAGATAGAGGATTTTTCACCTTATTACAATATAGAGCACCTTTGTCCGGAGTGCTGTGAGTAAGGAAGCTTTAGATTATTTAAACGCCGCGGGAGGCTTTGAATTCCCGCGGCGTTTTTTTGAGCTTTTTAAAAGTCTATATATTGCCACAATATTGTAGCAATATACGCAGTGTCTCCAGTTCATGCCCTATAATGAATTTAGAACAATTATAGGGGGCTGGAAAATGGAAAAAAATAAACATCTAGGCTTAATAATCGACGCGGAAACGCACAGAAAGCTTAAAAGTCTTGCAGAGGCTAATTATCGTTCTATTAATGCTGAGATTTTGTTTTTAATAAGAAATTATATAAAGTCGTTTGAAAAAAAGCGAGGGCCGTTGGAGTAAAATTGCTTAATGAAAATTTGCTAGCTTATGCGAGGGGGACAACCTCATAGTACGCCTTAGCACACCCAGCGGCGCTATGAAAGAATTGAGTAGGTGCGTTACAGAATGCAGGATATGCACGCCGCAGGGCGTCTAAGCAACGGAAGCCCGTTGTCCCTTCCCCTGCGCCCCAACCCTTTCGGGCAACGCCTCCGTTACCTACATAGACTGAAACAAAATTTATAACATTTATTTGAGATTTGACAGAAACATATTTTTGTTATTAACCGCTATATAAAAAGCGTCTGCCCAAGGGGGAGGGTACAGGGAGGGGCTTCGGGCTTCGCAACACTGAGATGCCCCTCCCTGTATTTGTACTAAACGCTGATTTAAACAGCATGAAAAACACATTGCGCCGCTGGGTGTGCTAAGGCGTACTCCGAGTGGTCCCTTCCCCATATAGGGTTAGACATTTTAGAAAACTAAAGCCGGTAAGAGAGGCTACTTCCCACGTCAAAATAATCTGAACTTCCGCAGCTAAAATTCATTTATATAATTTTGCATAACTCTTTGTTATGAATGTATAAAATTTTCGTCAAAAAACAGGTATATTTGCTCTTTACTTTAGTGTGCTACTATGATAATATGTTAAAGAATTAATTAAACGGAAGATGTTTAGGAGGAGATTTAATTATGAAGAAGTTTTTAGCGGCGGCTGTGGCTGCCATTATGGCTCTGGGTGTTATGACAGGCTGTTCAAGCTCAAGCAAGCCCGCAGAGGATAATAAAGAGCAGACAGAGGGAGAAGCAGAGGGAACGGAAGGCGGCGAAAGGACACAGTTTATTGTGGGTTTTGACGCTGAATATCCGCCTTACGGCTATATGGCTGAGGACGGAACCTATGTAGGCTTTGACCTTGACCTCGCGCAGGAAGTATGCGACAGAAACGGCTGGGAGCTTGTTAAGCAGCCAATTGACTGGAACTCAAAGGATATGGAGCTTAATTCAGGCTCAATCGACTGTATCTGGAACGGCTTCACAATGACAGGCCGTGAGGACGCTTATACATGGAGCGACCCTTATGTAGACAACAGCATTGTATTCGTAGTTCTTACTGATTCAGGAATAGCATCTAAAGAGGACCTTGCAGGCAAGGTAGTTGTAACACAGGCTGACTCATCAGCTCTTGCCGCACTTACAAATACAGAAGACAATGACGAAAACCTCGCCCTTGCCGCTTCATTTGCAGCGCTTGAGCAGGTTCCCGATTACAATACGGCCTTTATGAACCTTGAAAGCGGCGTTGTAGACGCTATCGCTGTTGATATCGGCGTTGCACAGTATCAGTTAAGCTCAAGAGGCGACACGTTTGTGAAGCTTGAGGAGCCACTTTCAACAGAGCAGTACGCTATAGGCTTTAAGCTTGGCAATACAGAGCTCAGAGACCAGGTTCAGACTACTCTTAACGAAATGGTTGAGGACGGCACATTTGATAAAATCGTTGCCAACTACACAGATTATAATCTTGACCAGATGGTTTGCCTCGGCAAATAAGCTGCGTTAAATAAAGCATTGTAAACGGCGAAGAACACCTCTTCGCCGCTTTGCACGTTAAAGAAGTTTTCAGGAAATAAAAGGTTATTATGAAAGGAATGGTATTAATGTCCTTTTCCGCAATGATGGTCCAGCTGACAAACGGCTTTGGGCAGACAGTTCTCATATTTGTACTGACACTGCTGTTCTCCATGCCTCTTGGACTTTTAGTGGCGTTTTGCAGAATGTCAAAGTTCAGCCCGCTTAAATGGCTGGCGAAGATTTTTATATCAATTCTCAGGGGCACGCCGCTTATGCTTCAGCTTATAGTTGTGTTTTACGGACCGTTTTACATATTCGGCATGAAGCTAAATAATACATATAGGTTTGTGGCGCTTATTATAGGATTTGTAGTTAACTATTCGGCGTATTTTGCCGAAATATACCGCTCCGGTATAGAGTCTATACCCGTTGGGCAGTATGAGGCCGCCAATGTCCTGGGCTACAGCAGAAGCCAGACCTTCGGCCATATCATATTCCCACAGATGGTGAAAAGGGTGCTCCCTCCCGTAACAAACGAGGTAATAACCCTTGTAAAGGATACGTCCCTTGCCTTTGTGCTTTCCTACGCGGAAATGTTCACGCTTGCTAAACAGATTGCGGCCGCTAAGGCTGATATTATGCCGCTTTTTGTGGCCGGCGTATTCTATTTCGTATTCAACTTTATTGTTGCCTATGTTATGGAAAGAATAGAGAAAAAGCTGAATTATTACCACTAAGGAGGGGAAGACATGAAAATACTTGAAATAAACCACTGCAGGAAACAGTTTGACGGCGTGGAGGTTTTAAAGGATATTTCCCTCTCGGTTGAGGAGGGCATGGTTACCTCCATTATCGGCCCCTCCGGTTCGGGAAAATCCACGCTTTTAAGATGTGCGACACTTTTGGAAACAATGGACGGCGGAGACCTGGCATATTTGGGCGAATATGCCGCTAAGGACGGGGCGGAGGGCTGCGAGTACGCCTCTGCCGAGGACTTAAGAAAGATTAAATCCAATTTCGGACTTGTGTTTCAGAACTTTAACCTGTTTCCACATTATTCGGTTATGAAAAATATTACCGAGGCGCCTATCCTTGTACAGAAAAGGAAAAAGGACGAGGTTTTTGAGGAAGCGCTTGTGCTGTTAAAGAAAATGGGTCTTGAGGACAAGGCCGATGCATATCCCTGCCAGCTTTCAGGCGGGCAGCAGCAGAGGGTGTCAATCGCCAGAGCGCTGGCAATGAACCCTAAAATGCTTTTCTTTGACGAGCCAACATCGGCGCTGGACCCGGAGCTTACGGGTGAAATATTGAAGGTTATTAAGGATCTGGCCGCGGAGCATATGACTATGGTCATCGTTACGCATGAAATGTCCTTTGCCAGGGACGTTTCCAACCATATAATATTCATGGACGGCGGCGTAATTGTTGAGGAAGGAAAGCCGGAGGAGGTAATCGGCAATCCGAAACAGGACAGAACAAAGCTATTCTTAAGCCGCTTCCAGCAGTAAGGTGATACTATGGAGATTGAGTTTGTAAAGCTGTCCCCAACAGAAAACATGACTGTGCTTGTCAAAACGCCGGTGCCAAGGGATAAACAGCTGGAGACAGGCGTCAGGCTGATACAGTATTCCTCCGTTTACGCGGAGCAGGCGGGCTTTATTGAAAAGCCGCAAAATCCTATGGCTGAGGCAAGATTACAGATGATGGCCGGAGAGTTCTGCGGTAACGGCACAATGGCAATGGCCGCATACATAGCAAGACAAAAGGGTCTGAAGCCAGGCGAAGGGGCGAGCATAGCCCTTGAGGTTTCAGGCGCGGACGGGATTTTGACATGCGAAATTGAGGCCGCCGAAAACGGATACAGGGCGGCGGTGGAAATGCCAAAACCCGACAGCATAGCCTATGAGGACTGCGGTATCCTGGGACAGAGCCTGCCGGTGGTATGTCTGCCCGGGATAAAGCACATAATAGTTTCCAAAGAATTACTTGGAGACAAATTTAAAGACTTTTTGGAAGGGCATATTGAGGAGCTTAAAAAGCAGATTTTGTGCGACGCCTTTGGGATTATTGTGTTCGATGAAAAGAATATGCGCATAGACCCGCTGGTTATTGTGAAATCCGCCGACAGCCTTTTCTGGGAAAGGGGCTGCGGAAGCGGGAGCGAGGCAGTCGGGATTTATTTAAGCTGGCGTGACAAAAGGGACGTTAACATCGGACTTGGTCAGCCGGGCGGTATAATAGATGTTTCGGTAAAATACAATAACGGAATTGAAAGCGTATCAATAGCAGGAAATGTATATATTGCGGCCGAGGGAAGGGCGTATATATAAAAAAGAGCCGAGAGGCTCTTTTTATTTTTCCTGATTAAGCAATTTTTGCTGGGTCACTAGCAGCTCTTTTGCCATTGTAAGTAAATACTGCTGGCTTTCAGGAGCAAGTTTTTTAAAAATTTCCATAAACTCCTTTTCATATGGGGAGCTTGCAAATACTTCGCCTTTTCCTTCTCTTAACCATTCCTCAGAAACATTAAAAGTTAAGCTTATTACCTTGATATATGTGTCAGACAGCTGTCTGTGTCCGCTTTCTATTGTGGAGTATGCTGTCTGCGTTATACCCAAATGTTTGGCAAAATCAGTTTGATTTAGTCCTAATATCTTTCTTAATTTCTTCAAACGCTCCTGCATTTAATCAATCCTTCCACAGTTTAATGATTAAACTTTATCACAAACAATATAAAAAATCAAGATTAATATACAAATGTTATCATAAAGTTAATAAAATGTTTGACTTTTTATAAATAAAGTGATAAAATTATATCATAAAATTAATAAAGGTGATAAATATGAAAAATACTCTTGAAATTGAACTTTCAAATATAATGAAACTACTCTCAAATGACAATAAGAAGTTGCTGCTTGAATTAGCTAAAAAATTAGAGCAGACAAAAAGTAATTTAAAGCATGAGGAGGAGAGGTAGGGGAAGAGAAACAGCTAGGCTTAGTAATAAATATTCAGTTGCATGAGAAGCTGAAAAAGCTCGCTGGATATTCAGCGAGCTAGCGTTTGGGAGAGATTATAGATTGTGCGTGGAAAGTGGAATAAGGGGGCTGCATTCTGCCTTAACCCTTTTTGTTATCTTTCAGATACTTAATAAAAGCAATAACGGACTCAACCTCATCATCGCTTAAATTTTCAATTAACTGAAACAGCTCCTTTTTAGCTGCGCTGATTTCAGAAGAAGAAAATATTTCTCCCTCGCCATTTTCAAGCCATTCTTTATTTACGCAAAATATATTCTCCACTAAAAGAAGTATTTTATCAGAAGGCTCTGCTTTTCCGTTGACGATTTTAGAAATATATCCCGGGTCAATATTCATTCTCAAGGCAAATTGGCGTTGGGATATATCCAGTTCGTCTAATAATATTTTAAATCTATCGCTTATCAAAATATCACCTCATTTTTATCAGAATATCAAATTATATTGATTATGTCAACATGTGATATTGATAAATCAATAAAAGGTACAAAAAATTATGACTAAGGCACAAGAGGAGCTTAAAAAACAGATTGAAAAAATAGATGATACTGAATTGCTTAGTAAAATTAAAGCACACGTTTCTATACTGTTAGCGAACCATACCGAGGATAGTCCAAAAAATGTACAAAAATAGGGGAGAGCAATTGAAATGGAAAGTAAAAAACATCTTGGCTTAGTAATAAATACTCAGCTCCATGAAAAATTAAAGATGCTTGCAGAATATAACGCGCGCTCGCTTTCAAGAGAGATTATACATTTGATACAGAGGGGGATTAAGGAGCATGAGGACAAAAACGGGCCGCTGACATGAACGGCTCCGTTGCCAGCATTATTCCTTTTCAATTTACCAGGTATAATGATATAATTGGCTTAGGGTGATTTTATGGAAAGAATTTATTTTGACAACGCCGCCACCACCTATCCGAAGCCGGATAGGGTGGCGGAGGCAGTCTACAGCTATATAAAAAACAACGGCATGAACGTCGGCAGGGGAGCGTATACAAGCGCATTCAGGGCCGCCGAGGCCGTATATGAAACAAGGGAGCTTCTCTGCGGGCTGTTTGGCTTCGACAAGCCGTCCAACGTGGTATTTACTGCAAATGTCACAGAGGCGCTGAATATTGTCATTAAGGGATTTCTAAAGCCGGGAGACCATGTGCTTGTGTCGTCTCTGGAGCACAACTCCGTAATGCGTCCGCTTATACAGACGGGCGTTGACTTTGACCGGATACCCTGCGACAGGTTCGGCAGAATGCTGTTTGACGAGGGAATGATAAAGGAAAACACCAGGGCAGTCATTATGACACATGCCTCAAATATGTGCGGAACAATAAATCCTGCCGTCAAAATCGGCGAAATATGCAGAAAAAGGGGCATAAAATTCATTCTTGACTGCGCCCAGACAGGCGGAGCCGTCCCTGTAAGCATGTCAGCCATGAACATTGACGCGCTGTGCTTTACCGGGCACAAGGGGCTTTACGGACCGCAGGGCACAGGCGGCTTTATACTGACTGACGAGATGGCCACGCTTATTGAGCCGCTTATAAGCGGAGGTACGGGAAGCATGTCGAACCTTGAAACAATACCTGATTTTATGCCTGACAGGTTTGAAGCCGGAACCCTTAATCTGCCTGGAATTTACGGTCTCAGAGAAGGGCTTAGGTTTATTGAGCAGACGGGCATTGAAAAAATCCGTGAGCATGAAATTAGCCTTACTGCAATGTTTATTGACGGGATAAAGTCTGTGGGAGGCTACAGTATTGTCGGCACCGAAAACATTGCTGAAAGAACGGCGGTTGTGTCGCTGGGCGCCGGCTGGGACATTGCCGATACCGCCTTTATACTTGACAGGGATTACTCAATTATGACGCGGGTTGGAATGCACTGCGCCCCAAGCGCCCATAAATCCTTGGGAACATATCCCGAAGGCACGCTGAGATTTTCCTTCGGCTGGTACAACAATGAGAAAGAAATAAAATACGCGCTTAAGGCGCTTAAGGAAATAAAAGAAAAGGCCTGACATTGTCGGGCCTTAAAGCTTGTGTTTTTTAAAGTAAATTACCGAGGCCGCCAGCACCAGCACGCTAAGCACGATAACAGCCGGGTAGCCGAAGGGGGAATTATACTCCGGCATGGTAAAGTTCATTCCGTACCAGCCGGCAATCAGCGAAAGGGGAAGGACAATGACCGATATGACGGTGAGCACCTTCATTGTCTTGTTGAGGGACAAATCCACCTCGGCCTGATACGCGCTTCTTATTTCTGCCACATAGTCCATAAGGCTGATTACCTTGGCGTAAAGCCTTTCGATTTTGGACGAGAGTATTTTAAACTGCTTCAGCGAATGATGGTCGAACAGGCCGTTGTCATTGGCCTCAATATCGTTCATAATGCTTAAAAACTGCTCGTAATACAGCTTGATCCGGCGCAGGTCTTTCCTGATTGATATAAATTTTTTAGTATAGCCCTTATTCTGGCTGTCGGTGAAAATGGCCTCCTCAAGCCTTGTAAAGCTTTCCTCAAAGCCCTCAAGGTGCTTAAGGTCGCCGTTTATCTGCTCCGTAAGGAAATGATACAGCACCTCGCCCAGGGAGGCTATGTTGCCTCCGCATATCTTATCCAGCCTGTTTTCAATTTCCTCTGTTTTTACCGCATAGAATATCAGCCTGTTGTTTTTAAAGAAGATATAAAGGGGCGCGTCCGTCCGTGAATAGTGCTCAATATGTATAAGTCGCATACATATAAGCTCGAAGCTCTCACAGCTTTCAAAACGGAAGGTGCTGCGCGAAAACGCCTCACTGAATACGGAGGACGCTATATTAAAGGTGTTTTCCGGAACCTTTTCCGGTGTGTAGGTCATAAGGGCAATTCCGGGACTGTCCTCATGCAGGTCCTCGGAACGGACCAGCTTGCCGCTCTCGATTATATAATACATAAAGATTTCTCCTCAGCACGTTTTTAATCAGTATAGCACTAAAAAAGAACCTATTAAAGGTTCTTTTATAATTTATCTTATAACGTAATTTATTATGCACATATAGTGGAGAAGTGTTCCGAGTATTACAAATATGTGGAAAACAAAATGCATATACCTTTTCTTTTTGCCAATGCCATAGATAACAGCACCTACGGTATAGCTTATGCCGCCGCCAAGCAGGAGCATCATTCCGGCCATTCCGGCTCCGTTTACAATTGGCTTTACAATAAAGAGGGCAAACCAGCCCAGCGCTATATAGCAGGCCATTGAAAATTTTGAATACTTCTGGAGGTCGATTGCGGTTAAGGCAATTCCAAGCCCTGCCGCTGCCCAAATGCCTGCAAGTATCGCAAGGGCCTTTGCGGGGCTGTCAGGGTACATTATGTTCAGTATAACCGGAGTATAGGTGCCGGCAATCAGCACATATATGGTGCAGTGGTCAACTATTCTGAATATCTGCTTAGTCAGCACATTGTCCTGCCTTATGCCGTGGTAAACGCATGACATTGTGTAAAGCAGTATCATGGATATTCCGTATACAAGGCTTCCTATTTTACTTACTGTGCCAACGGAGGCCGAAAAGCATGTTATAAGTACATAAACTCCAATCAGGGCGCCTATGCCGTGGGAAACGGAGTTCATCATTTCTTCTGTTTTTGTGTAATTGGGCAGTGGTCTTGCCTTTAATGCTGCTGCTGTCATATATAACACCTCACTTAGGGGATTTTAAAACCGTATCATCTAGTAATTAATACTATATCTTAATTATATCCGAATGTCAATAAATAATTCCACATTTAATATACGGTTTTTTTATTAAGTATTGGTTTAACAAATCCAATTTTTGTACTATATAAAGCGTATTCCATAGTTTTTAATACTATGTATTGAAGTTGATAAAATTGCATGATATACTATAAAAATAGGAGCTGATGGTATGGAGGAAGAACTCAGAATGAAGCTTCTCCAGGTCGGAGAGGAATTTAAAAAAACAGAAATTCCGTTATGGGACGGACTGCCGGCAATAGAGCTTTATATGGACCAGGTAATTATACTGTTAAACCAGTATCTTGGAATGATACAGGACGAGAACGGCGACAGCGAGGCCATAACCAAAAATATGATTAACAATTATGTTAAGATGAAGGCTGTGCCGGCGCCTGTTAAAAAGAAATACTCAAGGTCGCATATTGCCTACCTTATATTAGTTTGTCTGATGAAGCAGGTATTTAGTATAGCTATGATTAAGAATATTCTGCCTCTGCCTGACGTGCAGGACGAGGAAGAAATTAAAAAAATTTACAACAGCTTTGTAAACAATCTTTATGAGGCGGCGGCCGCTGATATTGACAAGTATTCGTCCTATGACGAAACCGAATTGGAAAACTATGTTATGAAGCTTTCAGCCGAGGCTATTGTGCTCAAGACAATGGCGGAAAAAATAAAAAGAAATTAAAAAGGAGCATAAGCTCCTTTTTTTAATCCCTTTTTATTGTTATATATTTTTGCTTGCCGCCTTTTTTCTTCTTTTTTTCTTTTTCCTTGGGCTTGAACATTGTGTTTACAGCCGCCATTACATTGTCCTTGAAAAGGGCGCCGATTATTTTATTCATGCCTTCTTTTTTGTCGTCGTCTAAATTTTTTATGGTTTTAAGAAGGGACATAGCCGTTTCCAGCTTATTTGTATTCAAATCCAGCAGTGTTTTGGCGTCGGTGCTTTGCAGTATATCAAAAAGCGTGTCCACAAAAAGTATACGCTCTTCAGTGTCCATGTCGTTAATCCATGTTTTAAGGGCAAGATCGGATATTTCGCTGTACTGGGTTCTTTCCTCGGTCACAATAAAATGTGTGCCAAGCACCTCCCAGCTAAAGCCGTCGTGCTGAAGAAGCCCCTTCTGCGTGCTCTTTACAATTGTGAACTTCTCCTCATGTTCCAGCATTATCCCAACGACAGAGGACTCGGGTATAATTGTTTTTATTCTGTCGGCAACCTTGGCATATTCTGCGGTATCAATTATTTTTCTGGAAAATCCGGGGCCGTCGTTGTTATAGACCTTTACCAGCCTGTCTTTTACGGAGTCGGCACAGTGAACGGCTGAATAAACGGAAAGGTTCCCTCCCTTGGAGTGCCCGCCAATCAATATGCCTCCCTCCAGTTCCTGGGAAACGGCGCTTACGTATTTTACCGCGTCAAGCTGTGAGGGCACCGCTGTCATAAAGCCCATATTAAAATCCTCCTTCCAGCCGACAATCGTGTCGTCGGTACCCCGGAAGGCTATATAAAAACTGCCGTCGCCAAGGATTATGGTCAGCGCAGCAAACTGCTGCTCATTTTCATAATCAATTTTATTGATATACTTGGTCAAATTTAAATCCTTAAACCTGGGAGCCTCAGCCATTTTCTTAAGCAGTGTGACAATATCGTTTGGCACAAGCACGCCCATTTCTATTTCCTTGGGGTCGTGGGCCTGAAAAAATTTTTCAGCCGCATCGGCCAGCCTTACAAAGCCGGTTTCTTCAAAGCCCGGAACTATCCCATCAAAGTCTATAAAACAAAGCTGTGTGAATATAAGGTTATCAATATCGTTAAAGGGGGACTTATCTATAGTAATGTCGCCTCTCCAGTCGATATAGTCCAGCATGTTGGCCATTATGACCACCTCCTGACTCAATTATAAGTGCAAAATGGCAATGTGTAAATGCCAAGTGTAACAAAGTGCATACTGCTTTCATATACTGGCAGTACAAAAAGACCGTTTGACGGGAGGGAGAAAAATGAAGATTTGCCGCCTTGATGAGCTGAATGAGGGAGAGCAGGCCGGCGTTATAAGCCTTGAGTCCGGAGGCAACATAAGAAGGCGCCTGCAGGATATTGGCCTTGTGCCGGGCAGCGCGGTCAAATGCCTGCAGAAAAGTCCTCTTGGGGACCCTGTGGCTTACGACATATGCGGAGCGGTAATTGCGCTCAGACAAGAGGACGCGTCCAAAATTTATGTTAAAAAGGGTGTGAAACATGGGGCTGACTAATACTTCCACCGGATTATATGCAAAGGATGAGGGTCTTGTGATTAAAAAAAGAAGCGAAAATGATAAAATTATCGCTTTAGCCGGAAATCCCAACGTGGGCAAGAGTACTCTTTTCAACGCTCTAACGGGAATGAAGCAGCATACGGGCAACTGGCCGGGTAAAACCGTTGCCAATGCCCAGGGCTGGCGGGAGCATAATGGCCGCGGCTATGTGTTTGTGGACATTCCGGGAAGCTACTCACTTCTGGCCCATTCGGCCGAGGAGGAGGTAGCCGGGGAATTTATCTGCTCGGGAGTGCCCGACTCTGTCGCCGTAGTGTGCGGGGCGTCCTGTCTGGAGAGAAATCTCAACCTGGTGCTGCAGATAAGCGAGGTAACCGATAATCTTATCGTTTGCGTTAACCTTATGGACGAGGCGCAGAGGAAGGGAATTGATATTAACTGTACGGCTTTATCCGAAAAGCTTGGAGTGCCTGTAATTCCAATGAACGCAAGAGACGGCGTTGGAATAGACAAATTTTTAGAGGAGCTGGAAAAGCTGACAGAGTGCGGAGGAAAGGTCAAATACAGCGTTGACTACGGCCAGACCATTATGCACGCCGCCGCGCTTACCGGCGAAAAGGGAAGGAATGCGCTAAAAATAATTGAGGATTACGACCTGTCAAGCCCGGCAGTAAAATATCTGGCTGAAATGGGCATTGACAAAACTGCCGCCGAGGATAGTATAGCAAAGGCTGTGGCCGCGGCGTCGGCCGACCTGGCAAAGGGCGTGGTAACTTTAAAAAGCAGTGATGCAAACGCCCACGACAGGAAGCTGGATAAAATATTTACAAGCAAGCTTACGGGCTTCCCCGTAATGGCGCTTATGCTGGCGATAGTATTTTGGATAACAATTACTGGGGCCAACGTGCCCTCGCAGATGTTAAACGACCTGCTGTTCGGCTTTGAGGACAGCATACTTAACGTCCTGAGGGCTACGCCGATACCCACGCCGGTTGTGGATATGCTGGTATTTGGAATGTACAGGGTTTTGGCGTGGGTAGTATCGGTTATGCTGCCGCCTATGGCGATATTTTTCCCCATGTTTACTATTTTGGAGGATTCGGGCTACCTTCCAAGAGTTGCCTTTAATCTTGACAAATGCTTCAAAAAATGCCGTGCATGCGGAAAACAAGCGCTTACAATGTGCATAGTATATATAATTTTGCATAACTAAACGCGCCACTCTATGGATACGTTCAGCCCGTCAATATGTACTGATTTAACTAAGCTGCTAACTAAAAGCCTTTTAGTCTCAATGTTGGAGCTGTCAAAGTTGCTTTCAAACTTCTTAAGCGAGAAAAGAAAACCGTCAGTTGAATTGACTGGTGCTTTAGAGCTTTCAAGCTTTTTTTGGAGAAGCTCCTTTTCTAAATCTAAGGCCTTTATTTTAGAGGCCAGCAGCTCCATAGGTATTCCTCCGACCTGATATAAGTCAACGAGGTTTAACATTTGTTTTTCCAAGTTTTTTAGTCTGAGGTTAATTTTGTTTGTATCCACTTCTACATGCTCTTTTAATGAAGATTTCTTAATAATGTTGTCAATTACGGATGGACACTCTACTAAACCGTAAATTTCCGATACAACGAGACTATCCAGCTTGCTTATTTCCCAGTTGTCATTTTTGCAGTCAGGGTCCTTAATAAACTTGGGAGAGCTTTTAGCTCTGGAATAGCATTTATAATATCCGTGGTTTGCGCTGTATCTTGCGCCGCACCGTGCGCATACTATAAGGCTGGATAAAAGATAACCTGCTCTAAAGGGGGTCTTTTGTGAAGCTGTTTTACTTTCTTCACGTTCCGGGGCTTCAAGTAATCTTTGAACCGAGTTAAAAGTATCTGGATTAATAATTGGTTCGTGTTTACCATCGTACTCCATACCTGCGAATTTAACCTTACCTATATAAATGGAGTTTGTAAGTATATTTCTAACCTTGTTGGCAGACCAGCTTCCGCCATATTTTGCTGATAGCCCACGAAAAATTGAGTTTATGCTTTTGCCCAAAAGGAACATATCATAAGCTTCCCTGACAATAACGGCCTGTGTTTCGTTAACTATAAGCTCCCCATTCTCATATGTATACCCAAATGGTGAGTTCCCTCCGCCGTGAAAGTAGCCGGATTTCCCCCGGCCTATACGGCCCATTGTAAAGCGTTCAGTTATCTGATCCTTTTCAAGCTGGGCAAACACTGATAATATACCAATCATGGCGCGCCCAAAGGGGGTTGAGGTGTCAAAGTTTTCATTAATTGATATAAAATCCACATGATTGGCCAAAAACTCATCTTCAATTAAAGTGAGTGTATCCTTCTGGCTTCTGGAAAGCCTGTCGAGCTTATATACCAGTATGGCGTCTACATCGGTTGTTTTAATATCTGCAAGCATTTGCTTAAGGGCCGGTCTGTCAGTGTTTCCGCCGGAATAACCGCCGTCTGTATATATTTTCAGCATGAGCATATCTTTTGCTGTGCAGTAAGCCTTTAAACGGTCAATTTGTTCTTCAATACTATAGTTTTCCAACTGGTTTTCCGTAGATACACGGACATAGCCGAAAACAAGCGTCTTTTTGGACATAAAAAAGACCTCCTTTATCCTTAAAAATTGTATGGAAATAAAAGCGGTCTTATGATATACTTTACTTGGTGAGAGTGTGTATATCATATTGATAGACCGCTTGTTTGTCCCCTGTGTTGGCGCACGGGGGATTTTTTTATTTTAGTTTACTCCATAATAACTTTCATAATATTCTACTTTGTCTAAATATGCTTGATATAAAGCATCTGCATCATATTTGTTTGATACACTAAGGGACTTTTGCTTATATTCAATGTATGCCTGTCTACAAGCTTCTTCACATTTTGTTTTATTCAATTGATATTGTAATTCATCAGCTTTTTGTTGAGCTTCAGCGGCATTATTTAAAGCTTGGTTTTTACTGTTATTAATCTTTTCTGTAAAATCATCATATTCAGTATAAGAATATGAATAATTAGGAACTGTAGATTTAGGCTGTGAGGGAGTGTAGTTGTATGTAGGTCGATTATTTATATATTTTTCAGTGTATTCCTCACTTGTCATAATTCTATTTCCATTAGAATCATATGTATTGCTTGTGATTTTTAAGGTGTTATCATTACCATTAAAGACAAAATAAACTTCTGTGCCGGTAAGAATATCTCTTAGAGCAACATAAGTTTTATTATCAATAATAATAGGAGCATTACCAGAAGAAACAAAAGTGCTGTTATTATAGTATCCATCGTTTCCAACTGTAAATACCAAAGTATGGGCGCTGTCAGCTACTACAGCTGTTTTTGATTCATCATACCAATAAATATCATATTTTAAGACATCGCTAACGTCTCTTACGCTTATATATGTATATCCATCAATATTCTTTAATTTTATTTCTGAAGGCTGATTATCAACAAATACTTTTGTTGTAGAATCTACTACTGACTGAGCATATGCAGGCATAGACCCAAAAGATAAACTTAGTATAGTAAGTATAGATAACATTTGTTTTTTCATTTGTAAGCCCCCTCAATTATTGTACGAATAAACCCCATTCAATATTTTAGTGCCATCATAGAGACCATCTTCATAGCCTTGGCAATAGAAATCGTATGATTTATCTTTAATTTTTAGCCTGCTCTATCATACTCTGCATATATTCATCCATAGTAGAGTCTTTATTTTTTTCAGGAAAGCATTTACTACATGGTTCATAGCCTTTGCCTTGGGCAGCTGAAATATTAAGTATCCAATATTCTTTCCCTTGCATATACTGACAATCATATTTATGATATTTTTCACCATGCCCTGTAACAAACACTGCATTGTTCTCATAAAACCGTATCTCACTTTTTAAAGAATTAATTTGATCATTCTTATCATTTACTATTTCTTTTTGTTCTTCTATACTGTTTTGCAGCTGTTTATTGTCTTGTACTAATGAGTTATAAGTAACACCCTGATAAATATTTACTACGACTGAAAGAAGGAGAAACAATGTTAGTATAATCGAAGCAAAATTTTTATTTGGTTTTTTACTCTCAGGTTCAATGCTCATTTATTAGTTCCCCCTCGCCAGCTACAATTTCAATTAATAATTTAATTGCTACCTACGCACCATAGAATAGGAGGTGTGTGATGGCAATAATCAAGCTAAAAGAAATACGTACCAAAAAAAACATGACGCTTATAGAGCTGGAAAAATTAAGCGGCATTAGCAGGTCAACCATAAGCAGAATAGAGCGGGGAAAAGTTTCACCGACTATCTATGAACTGGAATGTATTGCGAAAGCGCTTGAAATTAATCCATACGATTTATTTAAGTTCACAAAAAATTAATATTTTTCTCAATTTTGAGAAAAAGTATAGTTTCGTTTCCCCCGTGTGGTCTATATGTTCATATTTAATCAAAAACGACATAAATCGTGATGATTATACAAAACAGACAAGGGGGAGTGTACATATATGACAAAGAACAGAGCAAACGAAAAAAGCAATACAAAATTGCAAATCCCGCCGTAGAATAATCTTATTAAAACAGAACATATATTTGTAAATTGCACACATATTTTCGTTAATTTAGAAAAAATGGTTGTGTTAAACGAATATAAGTTCTATAATTAAATTACTTTCCTAATCCTTTTCCACAACAGCCTTTTACAACAGGGGGTATGGTATTATGCGAATTAAAGAAGTCCAAGATGAAATAATAAGAATGATACGTGAAATCAAAAACATAGAGTTTCTGAACTATATATATTTTTTTGTTAAAGCTAAATATGATAAGGTAAAGAGAGCGGATTAAATCTGCTCTTTTTTTATTAACCTTTTAGCCATCTTTGTACCCATTTCTTTTAATACATCTTTGCTCTTCTGGTCAAGTTCCATATAGATTTCAATAAAGGTTTTTATAAAATCATCGTTTCCATCCGTGATTTCAGACATATATGTTGCAAGTTTATCGTCAACTTCATTGAACATATCACCTTTGCCGGTTCTAAGCCACTCTTCATTTACTCCATAAGTGCTACAGATATTATTGATAACTGTGTCCATAGGAACTTTATCTTGTGTCTCATAAGTTGCTATTGTATTTCTTTTTACCCCAATGTTTTCACCAAAAGCTTGCTGCGTAAGCCCTAAAGATTTTCTTAAAGCTTTAATTCTATCTTTCATTATATCACCTTCTTGTATTGGATAACTAAATGGTATCATAAAAAAGTCGAGCTGTCAACAAATAAATGCTTGACTTTGTTCATAATATGACTTATAATAGTCGTAACATGAACAAAGGAGGTGATAAAATGGATAAAACAATTAAACTAACGGACGAACAAAAGAATGATATTAAAGAAATGACAGATATTCTTGTTATTTTGCCGACTGCTGAACGAGAGATACTTAAAACCGCAGCACAAGCATTTAAAGCAAGAATGGTTATGAACGATAAACCAGAAAAGGTTAGTTAGGGGGGAACGTAAATGAATTACTTAAAATAAGTACAAACCTTGTCTGAATATACATAATTAGGAGGTGTTTCAGATGAAAAACAAGAAAGACGACAAAGAAATTAAGGTCAGGCATATTATGGCAAACGGTGAAATCAGAGACACCTTAAAGGGTTATCAATTTTCTGCTGATGATTTGCCAGAAGTAGCAAGAAGGATAATTTATCAACTAATAACTCAGGAATAAGGAGTAGCAGCCGAAAGGCTGTTAAGAGGGACAAGCTACAAAAGAGGTGAAAAACAAATGCTAGAAACAATCAGCTTAATCCTGCTAATCCTGATAGGGTCCTTCATCTGCATATACTATGACGCTGCGCTAGGCGTTGTGATATTCCTGTATCTGATTATCCAGTTTGCCTATGATGCGTACTGCATGAAACAGAGAAACAGGAAGCTGAGAAAGGAGCTGAAAAAACAATGAGTAAAACGATGTATGAGATAGAAGGATATTTGTTTGAGGTAATTGGCTGGGAACGTTATAACGGAAAACCCATTCCGATAATAGACAATTGTTCTATAGGGAAAATAAAAGAGCTCCCGGAGGCGGCAACCTCACTTGGGAGCAAAGCTAATAAATCACTTACATAATAACCGACAAAAATAAATAAGTCAAGGAGGCAACGAAATGGCAAGTGAAAACATTAAATCAATTGTGCAGATGGCCAGAGGCGCAATAGAAGAGAGAATTGACCTTGAAATGTCAAGAATACTCGAAAACGTCTTAGACCCAAACACAAAGGCAACGGCAAAGAGAAAGCTTACTGTAACTTTTGAAATCCAGCCTGATGATGAACGAAAGACATTATCAGTAGCGGCAACAGCCAAAAGCGCTCTTGCACCAACAAATCCTGTAGCGACAGCCCTTTATGTCGGAAAGATAGGAGAAGAAATACAGGCTGTAGAAATGACAGCTCAGATACCGGGACAAGCAGACTTGTTTGGAGGGGAACAGGAAGCGCCTGCACAGCTCAAGCTCGTAGTTAATAAATAAGGAGGAAAAAACATGTTAAAAGAAGCAATTGAAAAAATCAGACAGATGGCACTTGACGGCGCAGAAATCAAGGTTGTTGAGATAGACGACTGGATTTACAGCAAGAACGAAAAAGGTGATTTGGTAAAAGTAGCTGAAAAGGATACAAAACGTAAAATTCCAGACTGTATAAAGGCTACAAGCCTTGAGGGCTTAGTTAATTGGATAAAGGCTGAAAATGAATACGACAAAATATTCATCGAGGTTAATGAGTATGACTGTGTTTCATGCAGTACCAAAAGAAGCGCGGTAAGGGAAGGGAGGTCCTATCTTCTTTTTTCTGCGGAAAGCCGTAATAACACATTCAGAGAAGGCTACCGGAACCATGAAGCAGCCGTGATAGAGCTTAGAAGTAAATATCAGCATACAGATGATATAGACTATCTTCTACAGCTTTTAAGCACAATAACGCTTGAGGACAGCGTACAGAGTAACGATAACGGTCTTACACAGCAGGTAACAGTAAGAAAAGGAATAGGGCTTGCAGAGAAAAAGACAGTAAAGCCAATTGTAAAGCTTAAACCGTATAGAACGTTTTATGAGGTAGAACAGCCTGAAAGTGAGTTTTTAGTAAGAATAAATGATGAAGGGAAAATAGGATTTTATGAGGCTGACGGCGGCATGTGGAAAATGACAGCCAGATACACAATAAAGGAATATCTCGAAAAAGCTCTAAAGGAGGAAATAAACAGTGGAAAGATAACGGTAACGCTCTAAAAATAAAAACGCCCCTTGCGGAACTGGCATTCCAACAAAGGGGCAAAGCTAATAAATCACTTACATAGTAAACGGAAATAAAGGAAAAGTCAAGGAGTGGAGACAAATGAGTATAAAAATAAACAGCTTGGAAATAGAGAACATCAAGCGAGTAAAAGCTGTTAAATTTGAACCTGCACAAAACGGATTAACAATAGTAGGAGGTAAAAACGGGCAGGGTAAAACATCTGTATTAGATTCAATTGCATGGGCGCTTGGAGGCGATAAATTTAAACCTTCACAGCCACAGAGAGAGGGCTCAGTAATACCTCCTAACCTACATATAGTTCTGTCAAATGGACTTGTTGTGGAACGTAAAGGAAAAAACAGCGATTTAAAAGTAACAGACCCAGACGGACAAAAAGGAGGACAGCAACTCTTAAATGAATTTGTTGAACAGTTGGCCTTAAACCTGCCGAAATTTATGGAGGCCTCGAATAAAGAAAAGGCAAATACTCTTTTACAGATAATAGGCGTAAAAGATGAACTCAATGAACTGGAACAGAAGGAGCAGGAGCTTTATAACGAGCGTACAGCTATAGGCCGAATATCAGACCAAAAAAGAAAGTATGCAAAAGAAATGGTTTATTATGACGGTGTGCCAAAGGAACTTATATCAGCCGCAGAACTTATAAACCAGCAGCAAGATATATTGGCCAGAAACGGAGAGAACCAGCGTAAAAGGGATAAAGCTTTGAGCCTGCATGCTGAAAGGAATCGTCTTGCGGAAAAAGTAAATGCATTGAAAGAGGAGTTGGAACGGTATCAGAAACGGTTGATACAGGTTGACCAAGATATGACTATTGCTTATAAGTCTGCTGAAGAACTAAAGGACGAATCTACAGAAGAGCTTGAAACGAACATAAGAAATATAGATGAAATAAATCTAAAAGTCAGAAGTAACCTTGATAAAGAAAAAGCGGAAGAGGACGCAAAATATTACGCCGAAAAATACGA
The DNA here is from genome assembly GCA_900546215.1 of uncultured Eubacteriales bacterium. GTDB lineage: Bacteria > Bacillota > Clostridia > Lachnospirales > Anaerotignaceae > Metalachnospira. The sequence goes on from URCD01000004.1 coordinate 45,252, forward strand.
CACATTAACATCTGAAATTAATAAAGTCAGAAAAGCGAAGTCGGATTTATTGGAGGGGGCAAACCTGCCTTTGCCAGGATTGTCGGTAAGCGAAGGTGAATTAACATATAACGGTTATAAATGGGATAACATGTCAGGCAGTGAGCAGCTTAAGGTAGCCGCAGCTATAGTAAGGAAAATAAATCCCAATTGTGGTTTCGTTCTTATAGACAAACTGGAACAGATGGACACAGACACGCTTAAGGAATTCGGGGAATGGCTGGAGACAGAGGGCTTACAGGCTATAGCCACAAGAGTAAGCACCGGAGGGGAATGCAGCATTGTAATAGAAGACGGTTATATACAAGGAGCAGAGAAGCCACAGGAAATAAAAACGTGGAAGGCAGGTGAGTTTTAATGGAGATTATAAGGGGAAAAATACCGGGCGCGCAAAAGATAGTGGTTTATGGCCCGGAGGGAATCGGAAAATCAACCTTTGCTTCTAAATTTCCTAATCCGATTTTTATAGATACAGAGGGAAGCACCAGACACATGGACGTGGCAAGGCTTAAAAAGCCTTCCAGTTATCCACTGCTTTGTGAAGAAGTTAAGTACATAACCAATAATCCCGATATATGCAGAACACTTGTAATTGACACAATGGACTGGGCGGAGCAGCTTTGCATAAGTGATTTGTGCTCAAGATATAACAAGAAAGGAATTGAGGATTTTGGCTATGGCAACGGATATGTATACGCAAAAGAAGAAATAGGCCGTTTTTTAAACCTGCTTGATGAAGTAATAGAACGTCAAATAAATGTTGTTCTTACAGCACACGCGCAAATACGTAAGTTTGAACAGCCGGACGAACTGGGGGCCTATGATAGATACGAACTGAAACTGGGAAAGAAAACATCTTCTCAAACTTCTCCACTTATAAAAGAATGGGCTGACGCTGTACTGTTCGCCAACTATAAAACTTTGTCTATAGCTACAGATGACAACGGTAAAAAATTCAAAGCACATGGAGGAACAAGAGTAATGTACACAGCTCACCATCCATGCTGGGACGCGAAAAATCGTTGGGGGCTGAAAGAAGAGGTGCCCTTTGATTACAACGAGATAGCTAGGTTTATACCCGGCGGCACTGGGGAAGTTCGGGAAACCGAACGAACAATACAGGAAGAGACAATTGTTTCCGATAAACAGGAAAAACCAAAAGAAAACAATCCGGTTATAAACGAGGGGATACCAAAAGCTCTGAAAGACCTTATGGATGAAAACTTTGTTACTGAAGATGAAATACGTCTGGCGGTATTTACAAAGGGCTATTATCCATTAGATATGCCGATAGAAAAATATCCTTCTGAATTTATATCAGGAGTTTTAATAGGCGCATGGCCGCAGGTATTCAAAACAATTCTTGCAGGCAGGGAAGATGAAGATACACCTTTTTAAACATTAGCCCCTAACAAGTGAATTATCAATCGTTGGGTAGGGGCGTTACGAAAAGCGAGGTTGGAATGCCGAAGGACGGCTAGAATAAGGAGGATAAACAAATATGGCAGATTATAAAAACGAAGAACATGAATTAAGCTGGGACAGCGCTATAGAAAAGGACGCACCGGAATATATACTTCTCCCGGAAGGAGATTACGATTTCACAGTATCAAAGTTTGAAAAGGGTAGGCATAACGGCAGTGAAAAGCTGCCGCCATGCTACAAAGCAATCCTTTACTTAACGATTGATACACCTGAAGGCATAGCTACTATACAGCACCAGTTGTTTTTACATACTAAAACGGAACCCATGCTTTCAGCTTTCTTTACAGCTATTGGACAGAAGAAAAAAGGCGAAAAAGTCACAATGAACTGGAATGCAGTAACAGGCTCTAAAGGGCGCTGCAAGGTTTATATTGACAAATGGACTGGTGACGACGGTGTAGAAAGAAAAAGCAATAAAATACGTAAATTTTATGAGCCTGAAGAAACTAAGACCTCAGGAGGATTTACACCGGGGAGGTTTTAATAATGCAGCTTAGGCCATATCAGGAAGAAGCAAAAAAAGCAGTGCTTGAGGAATGGGACAGGGGCGTTAAGAAAACGCTTCTAGTCCTGCCAACAGGCACAGGGAAAACAATAGTATTCAGTAAGATAATAGAGGATAGAGTAAAAGCCGGCGAAAGGGTTCTTGTGTTGGCACATAGGGGAGAGCTGCTTGAACAGGCAGCGGATAAGCTGTATAAATCAACAGGACTTAAATGTGCCGTTGAAAAAGCGGAAGAAACGTGTATAGGGAGCTGGTTTAGAGTGGTTGTCGGTTCTGTACAAACACTTATGAGGGAGAAAAGGCTTAACAAGCTGGCTCCTGATTTTTTTAACAGTATAGTCATAGATGAAGCGCATCACTGCATATCTGACGGCTATCAAAGAGTACTTAACTACTTTAAAGAAGCGAAGGTTTTAGGAGTAACGGCCACGCCTGATAGAGGTGATATGAAAAACCTCGGACAGGTATTTGAAAGCCTTTCTTATGAATATACGCTTCCCAAAGCGATAAAGGACGGCTATCTTTCACCTATTAAAGCTATAACAATACCCTTAAAACTTGACTTAAGTCACGTGGGCACACAGGCCGGGGATTTTAAAGCCGGGGACTTGGGAACAGCCCTTGACCCGTATCTTTATCAGATAGCTGTGGAAATGAAAAAATACTGTGCGGAGAGGAAAACTGTAGTATTTCTTCCTCTCATTAAAACCAGTCAGAAGTTCAGGGATATTTTAAACAGCATGGGTTTTCGCGCCGCAGAAGTAAACGGCGACAGCACAGACAGAGCACAGATACTCAAGGATTTTGACAAAGGCAGATATAACGTGCTTTGTAATTCCATGCTTTTAACAGAGGGCTGGGACTGCCCGTCAGTTGACTGTATTGTTGTATTAAGGCCTACAAAGGTAAGAAGTTTATATTCTCAGATGGTAGGCAGGGGGACAAGGCTATGCGAAGGAAAGGACCATTTATTATTGTTGGATTTTCTATGGCATACAGAAAGACACGAATTATGCCGCCCGGCAAACCTTATATGCGAAAATGCAGACGTAGCTCAAAAAATGACCGAAAACCTTGAACAGGCCGGATACCCTATTGACATTGAGGAAGCGGAAGAACAGGCGGTAAACGATGTTGTAGCACAGAGAGAAGAAGCCTTGGCTAAACAGCTTCAGGAAATGAAAAGCCGCAAACGTAAGCTTGTCGACCCATTACAGTATGAAATGAGTATACAGGCTGAGGACTTATCAAGCTATGTACCTGCTTTCGGCTGGGAGATGTCACCGCCTTCTGATAATCAGCTTAAAGCACTCGAAAAGCTTGGTATCATGCCTGATGAAATAGACAATGCAGGAAAAGCATCTAAGCTTCTTGACAGACTCAATAAAAGAAAAGAGGAAGGGCTTACAACGCCGAAACAGATAAGATTTCTTGAAAATAGAGGTTTTACGCATGTAGGAACATGGCAGTTTGAGGATGCCAGAAATCTAATAGACAGAATAGCGGCAAACGGTTGGAGAGTGCCGTATAACATAAACCCTTCTGATTTTAACCCTAATGAGGTGAAGTAATGCTGGAAAATATAGATAAGTTACTTGAATATATAGACCCTTCCACACTGGATTATACCGAATGGGTGAATATAGGCATGGCTCTGAAAGAAGAAGGATATTCGCCTGAAATATGGGATGATTGGAGTTCAAAGGATACAGCTCGTTACCATTATGGAGAATGCCTTAAAAAATGGGATAGCTTTCAGGGCACAACGAAGCCGGTAACAGGGGCTACTATTGTTCAGATGGCTAAAGATAACGGCTGGCAGCCTGAATATGAAAGTTATGCTCTTGACTGGGACAGTGAGATTGGGGATAAAGACGAACTTGTTATTGTAAATAAAGGCTGGCTTGAGGATAAGGAACTTAATATACCCGAAAAATGGGAGCCTGTAAAACAGCTTACCACATATCTTGAAACGCTTTTTGAAGCTTCTGAGAATGTGGGCTATGTAGTAAAAAGCTGGGATAAGGATGGAAAGTATCTTCCTGCTGATAAAGGGGCTTTCGACCGTACAGCCGGACAGCTTATAGAGGCTTTAAGCAAGTGCGGCGGTGATATAAGCTCTGTTTTAGGGGATTACAACGAAGCTGCAGGGGCATGGATAAGGTTTAACCCATTAGACGGAAACGGTGTTAAAAATGATAATGTAACTGACTATAGGTATGCCCTTGTAGAATCTGACACAATGGAGCTGGAAAAACAAAATGCCATAATACGTGAATTGGAACTTCCTGTAGCCTGTCTTGTACACAGCGGAAAGAAAAGCCTTCATGCTATTGTGAAAATAGACGCTTCCAATTATGAGGAATACCGTAAAAGAGTTGACTATCTGTATGCCGTATGCCAAAAGAACGGCCTTAAAATAGACAGTCAAAACAGAAATCCATCACGTCTAAGCCGGATGCCCGGAATAATGAGAAACGGGCATAAGCAGTTCCTTATGGATACCAATATAGGAAAAGAAAGCTGGAACGAATGGAAAGAATGGATTGAAAGCGTTAATGATGACCTTCCAGACCCGGAAAGTATGGCCGACGCATGGAACAACCTTCCGAAGCTGGCAGAGCCGCTTATTGAAAACGTACTTAGAATGGGACATAAAATGCTCATTGCCGGACCATCTAAAGCGGGTAAATCTTTTTCTCTGATAGAGCTATGCTGCGCTGTAGCTGAAGGCAAAAACTGGTTGGGTTTCAAATGCGCTCAGGGAAGGATACTGTACGTCAATCTTGAACTGGACCGGGCAAGCTGCCTTCACCGTTTTAAAGATGTATATACAGCGCTTGGCTGGAAACCTGAAAACCTTGGAAATATTGATATATGGAACCTTAGAGGTAAATCTGTACCTATGGACAAGCTAGCGCCTAAGCTAATACGAAGGGCTTCTAAAAAGAACTACATAGCTATTGTTATTGACCCAATATACAAGGTAATAACAGGTGATGAAAACAGCGCTGACCAGATGGCTCATTTCTGCAATCAGTTTGATAAGGTTTGCACAGAGCTAGGATGTGCGGTTATATACTGTCATCATCACTCAAAGGGAGCTCAAGGCGGCAAGAGAAGCATGGACAGGGCAAGCGGAAGCGGTGTATTCGCCCGTGACCCCGATGCTTTATTAGACCTTATAGAATTAGAGCTGCCTGAAAGCCTGTTAACACAGGAAAAGAATAAGGCGGTATGCAGCGTATGCTATGACGCTTTATGCGAACATGGTTTTGATGACAGGATTTCACAGGATGATATGTGCTCTCAAAGTGCATTACTTGAGCTGTGCAGAAGCAGCTTTGACGCTGAAACATATAAAAAAGTAGCTATGCAGGCAACAAAAAATGCTGAAAGAGCTGAAAATTCACGGTCTGCATGGAGGATTGAAGGTACGTTGAGAGAGTTCCCTAAATTTCCGCCTGTTAATGTTTGGTTTGATTATCCTATACATCAGATTGACCGTGTTGGAGTGCTTAAAGACGTTGAAGCTGAAGCCGAACAACCGCCGTGGAAGAAAGCAATGTCAAAAAGAAAACCGAAAGAGGTAAAGGAGAGAGAACGAAAAGTATCTGTTGATACCGCTTTTGAGGCTTGTGGAATAGATGGTAAGGTGACGCTTGACGCTCTTGCGGAGTACATGGGTGTAACTCAAAAAACAGTTCGAAACCGTTTAAAGGAACACGGAGGTTATTGGATAGAGGAAGGCAAAGTTGGCAAAAAGGAAGGAAAATAACATAAAATTTTCTACGGCATTTTGGCAGGAAAAAAACACTAAATAAGTTATTTTCAAAATAATAAAGAAACATAAAAATACGTTAATTTCAAAAGTCGATAAAGCAGTGAAAAAAACATAAAACACGTTTTTTTCAGAGGGAAGGAAAAAAACTATATATACTACGTATATATAAAACGTTTCTTTCCCTACGGTCAAGGGGGAAAGAAGGCGGGCTTAAGCGCTGCCCGCCGTCCTTCTTCCCCTGCCCTTGACTAAGAAAAAATTCTATGAGCAAACTTTAATGAGGTGAAGTGTATGACGATTGAATTTTTTATGGCAATGATACCGCCAACAGTTACACACCAAGAACATAAAGTCACAGTCGTGAATGGTAAGCCAGTATTTTATGAGCCTGCTAAACTTAAAGATGCACGAGCAAAACTTACCGCTTATCTATCAAAGCACAGACCAGAAAAATCATACACAAATGCGGTTAGGCTTGTGTCAAAATGGTTCTGGCCGACAGATGGAAAACACAAAGATGGAGAATGGAAAACAACAAAACCAGATACTGACAACATGATTAAGCTTTTAAAGGACTGTATGACTGATGTAGGTTTTTGGAAAGACGATGCACTTGTTACATCTGATATTACTGAAAAGTTCTGGGCAGACATACCCGGTATATACGTGAAGATAGAAGAACTGTAGGTGATAACGTGCTTAGCTTCGACGAAATAGTACATATGGTTTTTAAAAAAATAGAACCTAAAAGAAATTTAAGACCGCTTGAAAAGGCGGCAAGGGGTGAACTTAAATTCCTTCTTAACGAGGTTGAATCCGGGAGGCTTCCAAAAGATAAAGCTTCTGAGGCTAAAGAAAAGCTTAAAAACAAGTATAACGAATGTTTAAAGCATTTTGAATATTTAGATTTACTTGAAAATCGGATTTTGAAGGCCTGTTGGGATTTTAAAAACTCAGATAAATATATAAACACGCTGCTTGAGGATTTGGGGGCTATAGCCGATATACCGGAAGTGAAAACCGGATATGAACTGTATGGCGACATAGCTTTTGCCGTTGCAGAGTATTTCGATAAAAAGCTTAAGCCTAATGACAAATGGAAAACGTATAGGTCAGAAATGGACAGATTGAAATATCTTGTAAGCTCGGCGCAAAAAGGACAAATAAAGTTAGAAGAACAAAATGCGCTGGAACAGCAAAGAAAAAAAGTTATGTCTGTTTTTATGGAATATGCTTTCAACAGAATAAGCAGGGGAATGCCAATGAGAGATGCAAAAGCAGAATTGCTCTTAGATATGCCCTCACTTTGGAATATGGCACTTGATATGGCAGAAGCCGGAGAAGGAGAGAAAATAGACACACTGCTTATAGGGATGAAGGCTTTATATGATAGCTTGAACAAGATAACTTAAACAACAACGGAATTGCGCAATCCGATAAATAGCCCGGTCTTAAAACAACACATTAACTAATACTGACAGCTCTAAAACAGCTGAATATTAGGGTGATGAATAATCTATACACGTCAACAACAAGACCGGGCGGATAAACGATAAGAGGAGGTTGCAATGGACTTAGAACAAAAGGCGATAGAGCGAATAAAATTAGGAGCACAGTTGAGCCAACAGTACTATGACGCACCTCTTATATGCACCTACTCAGGCGGCAAAGACAGTGATGTAATGCTGGAATTGTTTATCAGAAGCGGAGTAGAGTTTGAGGTCATAAACAGCCATACAACAGTAGACGCTCCGCAAACGGTTTATCATATCCGAGAGGTATTCAAACGGCTGGAAGATATGGGAATAAAAGCGACAATTATATATCCAACATACAAAGATAAACGAACATCAATGTGGGATTTGATAGTGGAAAAAGGAATGCCGCCAACGAGGTTTGTTCGCTACTGCTGCCAGATATTAAAAGAAGCAAATGGAGCCAACAGAGCGATAGCGACAGGGGTGCGCTGGGATGAAAGCACCAGCAGAAAGAGCAGAGACGAATTTGAGTCGTTAGGCAGAACAAAGAAAGAAGCGGTCAGAGTATCAAAAGAAGAAATGCTTGATACTGATAACACTGATACACGGCGAATAATAGAACGGTGTGAACTTAAAGGAAGTACGGTCATCAACCCAATAATAGATTGGAATGGCAGTGATATATGGAGGTTTATCCGGGGTAATAACATTGACTATAATCCGCTGTATGATATGGGCTATATGCGGGTAGGATGTGTCGGCTGTCCTTTGGGCGGGTGGAAGCATATGAAAAAGGAATTTAAGGATTTCCCAATTTATAAGCAGAATTACATAAGAGCGTTTGACAGAATGCTTGAAAAGAGAAAAGCAGATGGTAAGGAAACGTGCAGATGGAAAAACGGCGAGGAAGTCATGGAATGGTGGTTAAACGATGAAAACCTGATAAGCGGACAGATAAGCTTATTTGATAAGGAGGCTATAGAATGAGCAGATTAAGCGAGATATTAGGAGTGCCTGAGGGCAAAGAGTTTAAGTTTGACAACGGCGACGGTTACATTTACAAGATACTTGATGATAAAAGGTTTTATAAATCCCCAACTGGCTGGGTTAGAACTTCTAACGAAACGGCATTATGCACGATGATAGCTCACCTAGAATTAATAAAGTTAATACCCGAAAAGCCTACCCTTACTAATCGGCAAATCACTGCCATAAAAGGCAGGATAGCGGAGGGTACACCTTGGGCGGCGAGGGGAAAAGGTAATTGCTATCCGCGCTTCTATAAAAATGAACCTATTAATGACAATGGTTCATTTATTGATGTGGCTGGTAACGATTTCGCTGGCGCTTTAGACAATAGTTTTCCTTTTATCACCTACGAAAACAGCCCTGTATACCTGCCGGATTTGATAGAGGGGAGCGAGGGAGAATGAAGAAGAACGAGGGAAAGACTAAGTATTACTCAAAGCGCCAGCTGTCGGAACTATATGAACTGTGGCATAGGATAATAAACACAGTCAGGGAAGCGGCTGGAATGGAATTAACAGAGAACAGAAACCCTTATAGGGTTAATGAATAGCTTTTTGTTGCTTACATAGATAAGACAGCACTAAAGGTATTAAGTTTTGTGGGTTAGGAGTGACGTGATTGGAAGAAGTGACACCAAAGGAATACTTAAGGCAGCTAAGAGTATTCTCAATAAAGATACAACAGAAGAAGGACGAGTTGGAGAACCTCAAAGCAGCGGTAGAAAACGTAACAGCAAGTATTGATAATGAGAGAGTACAGACCTCACCAAAGGACAGAATGCCGGAGGATATATCACGTATTGTTGACTTGGAGAACGAAATCCGAGAGGATACACATAGACTTATATTCATGAAGGATAAAATCATTAATGAGATACATAAACTAAATAATCCGGTATACATAGAGATTTTGTATAAAAGATATGTGGAGTATAAGTCGTTGGAAGAAATCTCGGTGGAATTGAGTTATTCATATATTCATGTAAAACGATTGCATGGGTATGCACTTCAAGCATTTAGAAAGCAGTTTCAAAATTATTTTGCTAGAAGCAGAAGAAAATAAGCCCCGAAAGGGGCTTATTACTTTTCCCAGCTTCTTTTCTCAATGTCCTTTATTGCTTCGACTCCGGGGTATTGTGTTTTAAGTTCTTCAAAGCGCTTAATCGCTGTACTTCGTTCTGTACCGTAATAAGTTTCGGATATTACATCCCGCTTTCCTATACCGTCAAAAACCTTTTGCAGTGTTACAAAGTAATATACTTTGTTATCGTGATAACGACGTTCTCTGAGTAATTTTAATTCAAGTGTATAAGGTGCCTGTGATAAATACTGAGTGTGGTTAAATAATGCTTTTCTGTATACTTTCATTTTTTCAATGGCGGCTTCTGCTTCTGCAATAAACCGGGTGGAGTATTCATCATAGTCTTTTAATCTATCAATATCAGTAATATTTTTAAATGGATAAAGATACCCATATAGTCTTATTTCTTCTCTCATGCCTTTTTTGCCTCCTCTATCCATCTACTTGCTGCTTCTATACAATCAAACCAATCATTGTAAATGTCTTTACGTCTGGTGCTGCTGTATGTATTCTCCGGCTTTTTATCAGCCTCAGTAATGCCTGTTATGGCTGCGGTAACTCCGCCATTGTCGTCAAATGTTGTGGTAACGCAATAGTAAGTTTTCATAGCTGTGTCCTTTCTCCCCGTCATGCCGTTAGGCCAGCAGTTCTTTAGCTAAAAGTTATTATCCAACTATTTGAAAGTGATGTTACGCTGCCATCTTTAAATTTGATAACTATTAAGCTTTCATTTGGTTTTATATTATTTTTCTCTAAGTCTGATTTATCATATAACTTTCTTGCTATGCTATGTTTGATGTTTTTAATTTCGTTTAGTGGATAAGATACGTGCATTCCATGAATGTTTGTAAGTTCTAAGTAAGTCATTTTAATTTCTCCTTTCATACTGTGTGGGTTGCCCCGCCCGTTATCCTTAAGCTATGAATAAATCTGAAGTGCTGTAAACTTCTGAGCCGTAAGTACTTCTGATGTAGTCCATTGATTTGGAGCTGCGTCCCTTACAAGCGTCCTTTTCACTTCTCCAGTACCACATCTTTTTCTTTGAAGCCCATTTACAACCGATAGACTTTAAAATATCTTTATGCGCCTTTGTTTCTCCGCTTATCCATATCCAGGAGCCGCAGAGCTCAACAACTAATCCCTTAAGACTAACGAGCTGAGATATGATATTAATAAATTCCTCTGGGCACTCATTAATAGTTTTCGTTCTTCCTGTCTCGTCAGCGGCAGCGGCTTTGTTTTGTGCTGCTTTAAACTGATTAAACAGTTCAGTATATTCATTGTTTATCTTAGCCATTGTTTCAACATTGCCGCCATTGTCCGGGTGGTTAAGCTGGCAGAGCTTACGGTAAAACTTTTTGAGTTCTTCGATTGAATTAATATTTTTAAAGTATGTCATGTTTATCTCTCCTTTGTGCTTTCGTTTCGTTCATCTTATGAGCCTATTGTAATCTATGCAAGAATAGATTGCAATATACAAACATGCTAAATATGCAAGAATAGATTTGTGCAAAATGTCTATGCAAGAATATATTGTAGAATGATATAATAAACTAGGGGTGATAAGGATGGCGAAATACACAGAAGCACAGGCAAAAGCAGTTAAAAAATATTTAGAAAAAAACGAACTTGTAAATCTAAACTTTAGGGTTCCGCTGGAATTTAAAGAAACATTGAAAAATGCTGCTGCCATAAAAGGGAAAAGCGTAACAGCTTATCTTATAGAACTCGTTGAAAATGATTTGAAGAATGAAAATACCTATAAAAATTTAAAAGATGATACCCAATGATACTTTTATATGTGCTATAATAGTATTGTAAAAGAATGCGACAGAGACACTTCGGTTAAGAGGTGTCTTTTTTATACCCAGAAAGGAGGGTGGCATTATGACAGAGAAACAAAAACGCTTTGCGAATGAATATTTAATAGACCTTAATGCCACCAGAGCATATAAGGCAGTATACACCAGAGTAAAGAACGACAGCACAGCGGCGGCAGCAGCGGCCAGACTGTTAAAGAATGTTAATGTTTCGACCTATATAGGAAAGCGGATGGAAGAAAGGTCTAAGCGCACGGAGATAAAGCAGGACGACGTTGTAAAGGAGCTGGCCAAGATAGGCTTTGCGAAGTCAGCGCTTCTTTACGAAATGGAGGTAAAGACAAATGACAAACTTAAGGCTCTTGAGCTTCTTGGCCGTCATTTAGGTATGTTCACGGATAAGCAGGAAATAAGGGCGCAAATAAGCTATGAGGAATTTTTAAGCAAGGCAGGCGGAGACTATGAGTATTAACATACGTAATGCGCTCCAATACATACAGACGTTTTTAAGGATAAAGACAAAGGATAATAAGATAGTTCCCTTTAAGCTGAACAGCCCGCAGAGACGGCTGTACGAGGTAATAAAGCATGAGGCGCAGGCCGATAAACCAATAAGGATAATAATACTTAAGGCGAGGCAGATGGGCTTTTCCACATTGACTGAGGCGCTTATATTTCACCGGACAGCCACAAAGGAGAATGTAAACAGCCTGATAATCGCGCATAAGGACGACGCCACAAGCAACCTCTTCAGTATGTCAAAGCTGTTTTATAATGAACTGCCGTCAATGCTGAAGCCGCATAGAAAGGCAAGCAACGCCAAGGAGCTTATATTTGACGCTCCTGCCAGAGTGGAGAACATAATCGGGCTAAACTCAAAAATCAAATGCGCCACAGCAGGCGGCGACGGAGTAGGCCGTTCAGATACCTTCTCAAACGTGCATATATCGGAGTTCGCCTTCTGGACAGGAAACAAGATGGAAACGCTTAACGGCCTTTTGCAGTCTGTACCGTCACAGCCGGGGACAATGGTTATAATAGAAAGCACGGCTAATGGCTTTGACGAGTTTAAAAGACTGTGGGATGCCGCTGTAAATAAAGAGAATGACTTTATACCGGTGTTCTTTCCCTGGTACGAGCTGGCGGAGTATCAAAAGCTATATGACGGCTTTGAACTGACAGAGGAAGAAAAGGAACTGCGAAAACGCTTCAGCCTGTCGCTTGAACAATTAAGCT
>URCD01000005.1 GCA_900546215.1 uncultured Eubacteriales bacterium
GATTTAACGTTACACATAGCCCTACACAAAGAGAGGCTGTCCAAAAGCTTGCTAACAACAAATTTGATTTGGCACTGGTAGATATCTCTCTTCCAGATGGAAATGGATTTGCGGTTTGTACAGAGATTAAACAAAGTCAGGATATCCCAGTTATCTTTTTAACGGCATCTGGAGACGAGGCAAGCGTTGTAACCGGACTGAATATGGGAGCGGAGGACTATATTACTAAGCCGTTTCGTCCCCGTGAATTAATTGCGAGGATAGGAACTGCATTAAGAAAAAGCGGACATCTCTCAACTGCTTTTGAGGTCAAAGGACTTTCTGTCAATACAGCCAGCGGCATTGTGAAAAAGAATGGGATGGAAATATATCTTTCCGCACTGGAATACCGTCTATTACTGATATTTATTAATAATCCCAAAAGTATAATTACCAGAGAACGGTTATTGGATGAATTGTGGGATGCGGCTGGAGAATTTGTAAATAACAATACTTTGACTGTTTATATTAAACGGCTGAGGGAGAAGATTGAAGATAACCCTGCTGACCCGCAGATTATTCTTACTGTTCATGGCACAGGGTACCGGCTTGGGGGCACTTATGTTTCGAAATAGAGAAATTATACAGTTTGTACATCTATTTGCTGCGGTGACTGCAGTATTTACAGCTTTGGGTTTTGTTATAAATCCGGTGGCCGGAATATTGTCACTTATGTCTTCCGCTGTATTTGGACTGATGTTTTTTATATTTACAAGAGCCAGATATAAAAGTATTGCGCGGATTTCGGAACAAATTGATATTGTTCTGCATAACGCTGATGAGCTGTTTGTCAGTGAATTAGAAGAGGGTGAGCTTTCTATTCTGCAAAGTGAGATAACTAAGATGACAATTCGTATCAAAGAGCAGAACGAGATGCTGAAAAAAGAAAAAAAGCATCTTGCGGATTCGCTTGCGGACATTGCTCATCAGCTTCGTACACCGCTTACATCCGCTAATCTGATGATTTCTTTGTTGAAAAATAGCCCTGATGAACCTGAAAGGAAAGAACTGCTGCGGGAGACAGAGGAACTATTTATACAGATGGACTGGCTGATTACCTCTCTGTTGAAATTGTCACGTTTAGATGCAGGTATAGTTGTTTTGCAAAGAGAACTAATAGATGTAGACAGTACAATGAAGTCTGTAATTCGTCCATTTCTAATCTCAATGGAGCTGCACAATATTACTTTAGAAATAGATATTCCGAATGACATAAAAATTTCAGGGGATTTAAAATGGCTCATGGAGGCGTTTCAAAATATAATTAAAAACTGCATGGAGAGCATAGGCGATAATGGCAAGATTGAAATTCTATGTATTGATACACTCCTGTATACGGAAATTGTTTTCCACGACAGTGGGAAAGGATTCGATAAAGAAGATCTTTCACACCTGTTTGAAAGATTTTATCAAGGAAAAAATTCAGGCGCCGGATATGGAATAGGCTTGGCTCTCAGCAAGACGATTATAATGCAGAATGGAGGAACGGTTACTGCAAAAAATCATCCAAATGGCGGTGCGGTTTTTTATGTTCGTTTTCAAAAGTGACGTATATTTTACTGAAAAGTGACAGATCTCTAATTTTAAAGTCACCAAAATGTAAGCAGTGGGTTCTATTATATGGGTATACCACAAAAATAGGAGGCTCAGATAATGGAGTTTTTGCAGATTGAAGATTTATGTAAAGTATATGGAAACGGTGAAAATCAGGTAATTGCATTAAACCATGTATCTCTTTCCATAGAAAAAGGAGAGTTTACTGCAATTATTGGTTCATCAGGCTCTGGAAAATCAACATTACTTCATTCAATTGCTGGTGTTGATGTACCAACCAGCGGAAAAATATATTTGAACGGACAGGATATATACGCACAAAGCAATGAAAAGCTTGCGGTTTTTCGCAGACGTCAGGTCGGACTGATTTATCAGTTTCACAACCTTATCCCAACATTGAATGTAGTTGAAAATATTACCCTGCCAATCCTGATGGACAAACGTAAAGTCAATAAACAACGGTTAAATGAGCTGCTTGACCTGCTTGGATTGCAGGAGCGAAGAGAGCATCTTCCGAATCAGCTTTCTGGTGGCCAGCAGCAGAGGGTTGCCATCGGACGTGCCTTAATGAATGCGCCTGCGGTTATGCTGGCTGATGAGCCGACGGGAAGCCTGGACAGCCGAAACGGACAGGAAATTATATATCTTCTTAAGGAGAGTCACCGTAAATACCGCCAAACATTGATTATTGTCACTCACGATGAAAGCATTGCCTTACAGGCAGACCGCATTATTACCATTGCAGATGGAAAAGTAGTGAGGGACGAAAGGCAGGCGGCAAGGTCATGAATATTTTTCATAAAGTTGCCCTACAGGGTATGAAAAAGAACCGTATACGAACTTTGGTAACTATTGTTGGAGTCATTCTTTCGGCCGCAATGATTACATCGGTTGCCTCATTTGGCACTTCGCTGTTAAATTTTATGACAAAAGGTTCGATTGAAAAGTATGGAGACTGGCATGTTGAGTTTTTAGATGTTGATGCTGCTTTTATGAAGGAAAGGGCAGCAGACGAGGAAGTTTTAAAAACTGCAGCGTTTGAAAACATTGGCTATGCAGTTCTTGATAATGCAAAAAGCAAAGAGAAACCATATCTATTTATTTCAGGTTTTAATGACGAAGCCTTTGATACATTGCCAGTTGACTTGATTGCAGGAAGACTGCCTGAAAACAATAGTGAAATCCTTGTCCCGTCCCACATAGCGATAAAGGCTGGAGTTAAAATCTCTGTAGGAGACGTCCTTACCCTGTCAGTCGGAAACCGAAGTGCAAATAGTAAAACCTTAAACCAGAATGACCCGTATTGCTATGAAAATGAAACTCTGATAAATGTCTCAGAGAGAACCTATACTGTAGTTGGAATATGCGACCGTCCTAGATTTGAGGAACATTCTGCGCCTGGTTATACCTTGATAACAAAAGCTGATAAGACAGACCAGGCTGACAGCTTCAGCCTTTTTGTTACACTAAAGAACCCCCGCGAGGTTCGTGCATACGCAAGCGGCATAGTCAATGACGGAGGCTGTGTACTGAATGACGATGTGCTGAGATTTATGGGGATTTCAGACAATAAGCTGTTTAATACTATGCTTTATTCGTCAGGGGGTATTTTGATTACAATAATTATGATAGGCTCAATTTTTTTGATTTATAATTCGTTTAATATTTCTCTGAATGAGCGTATACATCAGCTTGGAATACTGATGTCAGTAGGAGCTACCGAAAAACAGCTACGAAATTCAGTGATTTTTGAGGGACTTTGCATAGGCGTTATTGGCATACCCATTGGTATTATTGCTGGAATAACCAGCATAAGACTGCTGCTTCCTGTGGTTGCTGGAAATTTCAGTACTATAATTAACAGCACAGTGCCTCTTACTATGTCATTGTCTGTCCCAGTTTTAATGGGAGCGGCAGCAGTAAGCCTGGCAACAATTCTGATTTCAGCCTATATTCCGGCTAAAAAAGCTGCTGACACACCAATAATGGAGTGTATTCGCCAAACGAATGAGATTAAAATTGAATTAAATGATGTTCATACATCAAAGTATTCATTGAGAATTTACGGCTTGGAAGGAATGCTTGCTCTAAAAAACTTTAAGCGCAACAAAAAACGCTATCGCAGTGTTGTTTTGTCTCTAACACTAAGTGTTGTACTGTTCGTAGCAGGAAATGCTTTTGGAACAACTCTAAAGAGGCTTGCTAAAGAGTATACTGTTGAAATGGACGGGGACATCTCCTTCTATACGCAAAAAATTGATGAAAATGAGCTGTTTAACTTATATAACAGTTTTAAAACGGCTGATGGAGTCTATAAAAGCACTTATCAGGCTGACTTAACATACTCCTGTACAACAAATGATTTTCCAGATGATTTTTTGAATATTTATCGTAAGGCAACAGGAAGCTATAGCACAGATAAAACCTTGGAATTACCAATGGACGTTCAGTTTATTGAGGATGACATTTATTATGACTTTATTAAGAGCCTTGGGTTACCTGCCGCAGAATACACAGGTCAAAATGCAAAAGTACTGGCATTAGGGATTGACACAAAAGAGCATACTACTTATTTCACAAACAGCACTATGAATTTTACGCTATTATCCGAAGACGGCGTGGCGGAAAAAACGATACAGGCCACTTTTGTTGATTCATACCCATTAGATACACTGCCAAAGGACTCAATGCCAGATTATTTGTTTATGGCAGTTGTACCTTGGCATATGAAGCCGCAGTTTGACATGATTGGTGTTCCCGCACAGTATGGGCTGACATTTTGGTCGAAAAATCCCGCGCAGTCTATGGCTCAAATACAGACTATGATTGATAACACAAATCTAGATTCAAGTTATACATTGATTAATCTGTCAAATGTTGTTGATCTTTTTCGAAGCGCTACTTTTGTAGTTGATGTATTCACATATTTTTTTGTTATTATGATTTCATTGATTGCAGTAGCCAATGTGTTTAATACAATTTCGACAAATATAAGGTTACGGAGACGTGAGTTTGCTATGCTGCGCTCAATGGGAATGTCCGACCGCAGTTTTAATAGGATGATGAATTTTGAGTGCGCCTTATATGGTATAAGAACACTGTTATTTGGAATTCCTATTGCCGGGTTTATTTCTTGGCTGATTTATAAAGCGGCGGTATTTGGAGAAAAATTAGATGACTTGGCATTTGTATTTCCTTGGCAAAGTACTATTATAAGTGTGATAGGTGTATTTGGCGCTGTTTTTATCACTATGATTTATGCTTCAAATAAAATAAAAAAAGAAAATATTATTGATGCTCTTAGGGACGATATGGCCTAACAAAAACCGATTATCGTACAATAAATGCAGAATACAAATAATATAAGAGCCTTTAAAAGCCGTTATAAATTTTATAGCGGCTTTTTTATTTTCATAATAAATACTTTGATTTTCAAAATAAATTATGAATTTTTTGTAAATTCTATTGACATTTCACAGGAAATAAATATACTTTGATTATCAAAGTAATTGTAGCTGTGTCTGGAGGATATTATGAACGAGACGTTGCAGGTTGTTAATAAGCTGTTAGTTGAAACGTTTAACGACATTCTTTATATTGAAGAAAAGGCTTTAAAGGAAGGCTCGTTCAACGATGTATCAATAACAGAGGTGCATACGATAGAGGCAATAGGAATGTATGAAAAAAAGATGATGAGCGAGGTAGCTAAAAATCTTGACATTACTGTAGGCACTCTTACAGTTGCTGTTAATAAGCTTGTGAAAAAGGACTACGTACAGCGGTTTAAAAGTGAGGATGATAAAAGAATTGTTCTTATAGGCCTGACAAAAAAAGGCCGTCTGCTTTACAGGGTTCACGATAAGTTCCACAAGGACATGGTAAGAGAGACAATAAACGGTATGAGTGAAGATGAAACCCGTATTTTGGCTGAGGCTTTGGGACGTCTGAACGATTTCCTTACTGAAAAATATTCTATTGTTAAAGGTGAAAAGTGATGAATTTCTCAAAAATAAAATACACAGGCGTATGTGTTCCGGAAAAAGTTGTCATGAACAGCGAACTGGAGAAATTGGTTGACACAGACGATGAATGGGTGCGCTCAAGAACAGGAATTGGCGCAAGGCACATATCTATGGGTGAAAATACATCGGATTTAGCTTCAAAGGCCGCTTTAGACATAATTAATAAGGGAAATATAGACCCTTTGAATATCGACCTGATAATAGTAGCAACAGCTACTCCTGACTGTATATCACCTTCTACGGCATGCAGTGTTCAGGCGTTTATAGGAGCAAAAAATGCTGTAGCCTTTGATATTAATGCAGCATGCTCAGGCTTTGTTTTTGGTTTATCTGTAGCAGATAAGTTTATAAAGTCAGGTGTTTATCAAAACGCCATTGTAATAGGCGCCGAGGTAATAAGCAAGCATGTGGACTGGACAGACAGAACAACCTGCGTACTGTTTGGCGACGGAGCGGCAGGTGCATATTTGGAAAGAAGTGACAAGCCGGGAATTATAGCTGAGGATATTGGTTGTGACGGAAGCAGAGGAATGTGCCTTACAGGGGGAAAAAATACCCCTTCAAATGTTTTTAACGAAATTGAAAAGGAAAAAAATGTCTATATATTTATGGATGGAAAAGAAGTTTTTGATTTTGCCACAAGGCAGGTGCCTAAAAGCGCGAGCAAAGTGATGAATGAAACGAACCTTGCTAAGGATGACATAAAATATGTTCTTCCGCACCAGGCAAATGAGCGTATTGTTCAAATAATAGCCAGAAAGCTAAAAATACCTATGGATAAGTTTTATTTGAATATGCTTCATTATGGAAATACATCTGCGGCCAGCATTCCTATAGCACTAAACGAGATGTTTGAAAAAAATATGTTAAGTGAAGGCGATAAGCTCCTTGTTACTGGATTTGGCGGCGGGCTTACATGGTGCAGTATGATTATTGAGATTTAAAAACTGTGAAAATCAAGGAATAGTCCTATGATTATAAATAACTAATTTTTATGGAGGAATTTAAAATGGTATTCGAGAAAATAAGAGAAATTATTGCTGATCAGTTAGGTAAGGAAATTGACGAAATTTCCATGGAGACTAAGGTAAAAGAAGACCTTGCTGCGGATTCACTGGACCTTTTCCAGATTATAAATGAAATCGAAGATGAATTCGATGTTAAAATTGAGGATGCAGAATCAATTAAGACTGTAGCAGATGCTGTAAATTTTGTGGAAGCAAATAAAAACTGATATAAGGTGGAGTAAACAATGTACGCAGATATTTGCAAACTATTCGGAATTAAGTACCCAATTATACAGGGCGCAATGGCATGGATTTCCGATGCTGACCTTGTGGCGGCAGTATCAAATGCCGGAGGTATGGGAGTGCTGGCTACAGGGCACCTTGACGGCGAGGGCTGCAGAAAGGAAATTAAAAGACTGAAATCCATGACTGATAAGCCGTTCGCTGTTAATGTAATGCTTTTATCTGAATATGTTGATGAAATCGTTGATGTAATATGTGAGGAAAAGGTTCCTGTTGTAACAACAGGTGCGGGAAGCCCCGGAAAATATATGGAGAAATTCAAAAAAGCCGGAACAAGAGTTATACCTGTTGTTTCTTCGGTTGCTCTTGCCAAAATTATGGCAAGAGACGGGGTAGACGCTGTGATAGCCGAGGGTACAGAATCAGGAGGTCATGTTGGAAAAACAACTACAATGGCTCTCGTTCCACAGGTTGCTGACGCGGTAGAAATTCCTGTAATAGCCGCAGGCGGAATAGCCGATGGAAGGGGAATTGCAGCAGCATTTATGCTCGGAGCTTCAGGAGTACAGGTAGGAACAAGATTTCTTGTCGCAAGGGAATGCAATGTCCATCCCAATTATAAAGCCAAGATTATAAAAGCCAAGGATATTGACACAACTACAACGGGACAGTCCACAGGGCACCCTGTAAGGGTAATAAGAAATAAAATGGCAAGGGCATATGAAGCTCTTGAAAAACAAAATACATCTGCAGAAGAACTGGAAGCTCTTGGCAGAGGAGCGCTGCGCAAGGCAGTAGTTGACGGAGATGTGGATAACGGTTCTGTAATGTCAGGACAGATTGCAGGACTTGTTAAAAAGGAGCAGACCTGTGCGGAAATCATTGAAGAAATGTTTGAAGAATTTAATAGCATTATGAGTAACGCCGCAGATTTTGTCGGTACAAAGTGAAACTTAGATTTAAGAGGGGTGCAGCGGCTTTGCCAGCTACACCCTAAATAATAGCAGAGATAATTAATCAGAGGTGTGTTTATGAAGACAGCATTTTTATTCAGCGGACAGGGCGCGCAGTATGTAGGCATGGGAAAAGAATTATATGAGAACTTTGATTGTGCCAGAGACGTTTTTGATGAAGCAGATGCGGCATTAGGTTTTTCAATTAAGGATATCTGCTTTAATAACGAAACAGAATTAAATAGAACCGAAAATACCCAGCCTGCCATATTAACAATGAGCACAGCTGCTTTAAAAGTGTTGGAGAATAATGGTGTAAAAGCTGATTATGCAGCGGGGTTAAGTCTTGGAGAATATACAGCACTTGTTGCCAGCGGAGTATTCGAATTTAGGGATACAGTAAAGCTGGTAAAAAAACGCGGTCGTTTTATGACAGAGGCCGTTCCTGAAGATGTTGGAAGCATGTACGCCATAATGGGGCTTGAAGCTGATAAAGTAGAGGAAGCGTGTAAAGAGATTGAGAAAAGATACGGATTTGTTGCCCCAGCTAATTATAATGCGCCTGGTCAAATAGTAATTGCTGGAATGGCGGAGGCTGCAGAAAAAGCATCGGAGCTTTGCAGGCAGAAGGGTGCAAAAATGGCAATTAAACTTAATGTAGCAGGGCCATTTCATACTGCCCTTTTAAAGCCGGCAAGTGATAGACTGGCTGTTGAACTGGAAAAAATGAATGTAGGGAAAATGAATATACCGGTTATAACGAATGTGACCGGAAACGAGGTTGAAAACAGTGAGAAAGTAATTTCTCTTCTTATAAAGCAGGTAATGAGCCCAGTCAGATGGGAGCAGACAATAAAAACAATGGTTAATAACGGTGTAGATACCTTTATTGAAGTGGGACCCGGAAAGACGCTTAGCGGATTTGTAAAAAGAATTGCTAAAGGTTCAGTAATACTTAACGTTGAAGATATGAAATCGCTTGAGAAAACTATGGAAAAGCTTAAGGGCTGAGGAGGAAATATTAATGCTTAAAGGAAAGACAGCTGTTGTAACAGGAGCTGCCAAAGGAATAGGAAGAGCCATAGCCGAGAGATTTGCCGCTGAAGGATGTAATATTGTTCTTAATTACAGAAGTAAAGTTGATGAAGAAGCAATAAATAATATAAAGTCCTATGGGGTAGAGTGTCTCGCATATAAAGCCGATGTAAGCAGATTTGAAGAAGCGGAGGCTTTAATAAAAGCGGCCAAGGATACATTTGGCAATATAGAGGTGCTAGTTAATAATGCAGGGATAACAAGGGATATGCTTGCAATGAGAATGAGCGAAGCCGAGTTTGATGATGTTATTGCCACAAATCTAAAGGGCGCTTTCAATACAATTAGATTTGCCTCAAACATAATGCTTAAGCAGCGCTCAGGCTCTATTATTAATATGTCATCCGTTGTGGGGCTTATGGGAAACGCAGGTCAGGCTAACTATGCGGCGTCAAAGGCTGGTTTAATAGGATTGACAAAGTCTGTGGCCAGGGAATTGGCAGCAAGAGGAATTACAGCCAATGCCATTGCTCCTGGATTTATAGAAACCGATATGACAGATGTTTTAAAGGATGATACTAAAAAGCAGATGATGGATTCCATACCGTTAAGAAGGTTTGGCAAAGCGGAAGAGGTTGCGGAGGCTGCCGTATTTTTAGCCAAAAACAGGTATATAACCGGACAGGTAATTAATGTAGACGGTGGAATGGTAATGAACTAGGAGGTCTTTATGGAAAGAAGATGCGTTATAACAGGCATGGGTGCCATAACTCCCGTTGGGAATGATATAGATAGCACATGGGAAAATATCAAAAGAGGCGTAAGCGGAATAGGCTATATCACTAAATTTGATACGACCGACTTTAAGGTTAAAATAGCCGGAGAAATTAAAAATCTCGATTATGATAAGTATGTTGAAAAAAAAGACTTAAAAAGAAACGATATGTTTTCTATATTGGGGATTGCCGCAGCGCAGCAGGCATTTGAAATGGCAGGACTTGAAAAGGATAAAATAGAGGATCCCGAACGTTTAGGCTGTATTGTTGGAAGTGGCATAGGGGGCTTTGAAACCCTTGAGACCCAGATTACAAGGGTACATGAAAAGGGTCCGGGTAAGATATCTCCTCTTTTTATACCAATGAGTATAGTGAATATGGTAGCAGGAAACATATCTCTAAAATTCGGAGCGAAGGGCGTTTGCCAGTCAGTGGTTACAGCATGCGCATCCGGAGCAAATAATATAGGCGAAGCATTCAGATATATTAAGCATGGATATGCTGATATGTGTTTTGCCGGAGGAAGCGAGTATGCTATAACAAGAACCGGTGTTGCAGGATTTACAAACCTTACAGCCCTTACCACATGTGAGGATCCTGAGACTGCCTGCAAGCCTTTTGATAAAAACAGGAGCGGTTTTGTTTTAAGTGACGGCGCTGGCATAGTTATGCTTGAAGAACTGGAGCATGCGAAAAAAAGAGGAGCAAAAATATATGCCGAGGTTGTCGGATATGGAGCAACCGGAGACGCATACCATATTACAGCGCCGTGTGAGGACGGCGACGGAGCCGCAAGAGCTATGAGGCTGGCAATGAATGAGGCTGGCATAAAGCCGGAGGATGTCGGATATATAAACGCGCATGGCACAAGCACACATGCTAATGACAGCGCGGAAACGAAGGCCGTTAAGAAGGCCATGGGAGAATATGCATACAAAATCCCCGTAAGCTCAACAAAATCTATGACAGGACATATGCTGGGAGCCGCTGGAGCCGTTGAGGCCATTATTTGTGCCAAATCACTTGAAGAAGGCTTTATACCGCCGACTATAAATTACAGTGAAAAGGACGAAGAGTGCGACCTTGATTATGTGCCTAATATAGGACGAAAATCCGATATAAAATATGCTCTTTCAAATTCTCTTGGATTTGGAGGACATAATGCGGTTCTCTGCCTTAAAAAATGGGAGGGCAAATAATGGACTTTGAACAGATTAAAGAACTGATTAAAATCGTAAACGACTCAGACCTGAAAAGTTTCAGCCTGAATATTGACGGAGCAAATATAAGTATGAGCAAAAATGACGGTATGTTTAATGAAAATATGCCTGTTATAGAAAATAAAACACTGTCGGTTTCTGAAGCAGTGACTGAGACTGTACACCAGACAGCAGAGTCGGGAAACGAGATTAAGGGCGGAAATATTATTTATTCTCCAATTGTAGGAACATTTTACGCCAGTGCGAAGCCTTCAAGTCCGGCTATGAAGTCAAGGGGCGATAAGGTTAAAAAGGGAGAAGCCGTCTGTATTATTGAGGCTATGAAAATAATGAACGAGATAACAAGCGAATTTGACGGAATTGTTGATGAAGTTTTTGTGGAAAATGAACAGATAGTCGAGTTCGGGCAGCCTTTGTTCAGGATAATTTAAGGAGCTAATTCATTATGATGGATATAAATGAAATTATGAGTATAATACCTCACAGGCCTCCATTTCTTCTTATAGACAGAATTGAAGAAATTATTGAAGGTGAGAAAATAGTGGCCGTTAAAAACGTTACTATGAATGAGCCGTTTTTTGTAGGACACTATCCGGGCGAACCCGTAATGCCGGGAGTGCTTATTGTCGAGGCAATGGCCCAGGCAGGAGCGGTAGCTATACTCAGCATGAATGAATTTAAAGGAAAAACACCGTATTTTGGAGCTATAGATAAAGCAAAGTTCAGAAAAAAAGTTGTTCCGGGCGATACTTTAAGACTTGAAGTGACGTTTACTAAGCTGAGAGGCAATGCCGGCATTGGAAAAGGCGTTGCATATGTGGATGGAAAAAAGGCTGCAGAGGCGGAGCTTACTTTTATGATAGGCTGATAAGTCCATACCATAAAATTAAAGGGAGGACAGTAAATGTTTAACAAGATACTTATCGCCAACAGAGGCGAAATAGCCGTACGTATAATAAGGGCATGCAGAGAGCTTGGAATAGCCACTGTCGCCGTATTTTCGGAGCCTGACAGAGAGGCGCTGCATACACAGCTTGCTGATGAGGCTATATGTATAGGACCGGCAAGGGCGGCGGACAGCTATCTGAATATGCAGAATATAATTAGCGCTGCGGTTCTTACAAAATCTCAGGCAATACATCCGGGATATGGTTTTCTATCTGAAAACAGTACATTTGCGGCTATGTGCAAAGAATGTAATATAAAGTTTATTGGACCGGAGCCGGAAACAATTGATGCAATGGGTAATAAATCAAATGCCAGGGAGCTTATGATAAAGGCTGGGGTACCGGTTATACCTGGAAGCGACGGAGTCGTTGCTGATGTTGACACTGCCTATAAAACTGCTGAAAAACTTGGATATCCAGTTATGGTAAAGGCTTCTGCCGGCGGCGGCGGAAGAGGAATAAGAATTGTAAGAAAAAAAGAGGATCTGGCGGAGGCCTTTGAGACGGCTAAAAGTGAAACAAAAGCTGCCTTCGGCGATGATACTATGTATATGGAAAAGGTAATTGAGAATGCCAGACATATAGAGATACAGATATTAGGAGACAACTATGGAAATATAATTCATTTGGGTGAACGTGACTGTTCACTTCAAAGGAGAAATCAAAAGGTATTGGAAGAGGCGCCTTCTCCGGCATTAAGCGATAAGGTCAGAGATGAAATGGGAAAGGCGGCTGTAAAAGCAGCTAAGTATGTCGGATATAAAAGCGCTGGCACGATTGAGTTTTTATATGATAAAAGCGGTAAATTCTATTTTATGGAAATGAATACCCGTATTCAGGTTGAACATCCCATAACTGAGATGATAACGGGTTTTGATATAGTTAAAGAACAGATTAAAATAGCAAACGGAGATAAAATGAACTATTCTCAGGAGGATGTTCATATAAGCGGCCATGCTATTGAGTGCCGTATAAATGCGGAAAATCCGGAGAAAAATTTTATTCCTTCCCCGGGAACAATAGATTATCTGATTATTCCCGGCGGCGGAAGCGGTGTAAGGGTTGACAGTGCCGTTTATGCAGGCTATAAAATTCCGCCCTATTATGACTCGATGATTGCCAAGGTAATAACATATGGGAAAACAAGAAGCGAAGCAATAGCTAAAATGTATAGAGCGCTGTACGAATTTGTCATAGAGGGCGTGGATACCAATATAGATTTCCAGGAAGATATACTTTTTAATGATAAATATATAAAGGGCGAGTTTGATACGTCATTTATAGCCAATGAAATTATTAAGTAGGCAGGAGATACCTTATGAATCTTTTTAAGAAGAAAAACTATATAAGAGTTAATTATCCGCAGACTTCTGAACCAACTGGTAATGAACCTAAAATCCCGGACGGCTCATGGATTAAATGCTCTCATTGCGGTAAACCAATTTACCGAAAGGAATTAGATGAGTTTAAAATTTGCCCCGAATGCGGAGGCCATTTCAGAATGGGTGCAGGAGAAAGGCTTAAGATAACCTGCGATATGGGAAGCTTTGAGGAATTTGATTCTGATATGACATCGGCTAATCCAATAGATTATCCAGACTATGATAAGCTAATCCAGAAGGCAAAAGATAAATCCGGACTTAAAGAAGGTGTAGTTACAGGCAAATGTACTATACTTGGATACAGAACTGTTATATGCATTATGGACAGCAACTTCATAATGGGAAGCCTTGGTTCAGTTGTAGGTGAAAAAATAACAAGAGCATTTGAAACTGCCACTAACGAAAAGCTGCCTGTTATAGTATTCGCAGCATCGGGCGGAGCGAGAATGCAGGAAGGCATCATATCGCTTATGCAGATGGCTAAAGTATCAGCCGCTGTTGCCAAGCACAGTGAAGCAGGGCTTCTGTACATTTCTGTAATGACAGACCCTACTACCGGCGGCGTTACAGCCAGCTTTGCAAGCCTTAGCGATATAATACTCGCAGAACCTGGGGCGACTATTGGATTTGCCGGCAAACGTGTAATAGAGCAGACAATTAAGCAGGAGCTTCCAAAAGGTTTCCAGACAGCAGAATTTCAGCTGGAGCATGGATTTGTAGATAAAATTGTCAAAAGGACAAAAATGAAAAGTATCCTTGGAAAAATTTTAATGCTGCACTGCAGGGAGGCGAGATAATGGCCGGGGCTTATAAAAAGATAAGAATAGCCAGAGATGTTAAGCGTCCTTCCGCAACAGAATTTATAGAGGCAGTTTTCGATAATTTTATTACATTTCATGGCGACAGATATTATGCTGACGATAAATCAATTGTCGGAGGAATAGCTTTGCTGGAGGGACTGCCTGTAACTGTAATAGGCGTACAAAAGGGACACTCGGTAAATGAAAACATTAAAAGAAATTTTGGATCGCCTAATCCTGAAGGATACAGGAAGGCTCTGAGACTTATGAAACAGGCAGAAAAATTTGGCAGGCCGGTAATCACATTGGTAAACACACCTGGAGCCTACTGCGGCATAGGTGCGGAGGAAAGAGGAGAGGGCGAAGCTATAGCCAGAAGCATTATGGAAATGGCTAGACTTGAAGTCCCTATTATCTCAATATTCATTGGTGAGGGCGGAAGCGGCGGCGCACTTGCACTGGCAGTAGCGGATGAGGTATGGATGCTTGAAAACGGAATGTATGCTGTGCTTTCACCGGAAGGATTTGCAAGTATACTGTGGAAGGATCCGTCAAAGGCCGCTGAAGCGTCCGAGCTGATGAAGCTGACAGCAGAGGATTTGTTTAAGCTTGGGATTATAGAAAAGATCATACCTGAGGCTGAAAACGGCATAGAAAACGACCTTGAGTTTACGACTGACATTATGAAAAAGGAATTAATCAACAAGATAAAAGTGCTCTCAGCTATAGATTCAAAAACGGTCTTAGAGGACAGATATAAGAGATTTAGAAAATTCGGTGACTATATAGAATAAAACCGCCGTATTTTAATTGTATTATACAGTATGATTTTATAATCATACTGTTTTTTATTGGGGAATCGACAGATATTATTTTGACCGAAATTTGTATTATATTGACTGACTTTGATTGAGAGTTGTATAATAAACTAATAGTCTTCAAACAGAATTATTTGTAGCCTGGGAAAGCATTATTGAGGTATAGAACATGAATGTTCGAAATTCCATGTACAGAATGGTTTTTACTCTGATAGTAATACCATTTTTTCTGTTCAGTTTATTAATTACACAAATTTATTCAACAAGGCTGGAAAAAATTATAAAAGACAGCCTTTTTGTCGTTGCTAATGCTCAGATTGAAGAGATGGCAAATTTTTGCGAACAGCAAAGGGAGTATTTGTCATTTACAGGAAATATGGATTTATGCCACGCCGCAATGAGGGGTGAACTGAACAATGAAATGAGCCAGTACTTGGATAATATTTTGTATTCACAGGTTCAAACAATGAGCTATGTAAGCTCAATTGCCATTATTGATAATGATTACAGGGTTAAGGCCTGCAGTAAGGACCATAATATATTTGCGGATAAGGGAATAGAAAATTTAATCAAAAATATGGACGGCAGTTCATTTTATATTTCTGACGTATTAAATGACGGCAAAAATGACAAAACTTTGGTAGCGATATCGAAAATAGAAGATGAAAGTGGATTATTGGGATATACTGTGTCGGAGATTAGCCTTGATTTTTACAGTAATATAAGAGAGAGAGCAGAGCTTTGGAATGAATCTACATTCTATCTTCTTGATGGACAACAGAAGATAATAAGTGCAGGAACACCAAATGAAAGCCGGGAAAATTTTATTACTACGGCAAGTGAACGTAAGGATTATAACGAAAAGTATAATTCTATTGACTTTGAAGCAAACCCTCAGGGAAGCTTCCAGTATAAGGTTGGGAAAACAGAATATATTACATATTATTCAAATATAGACTATACTAACTGGAGAGTAATGCTCACAGTTAATATGGGCAATTATCAGGCACAAGAAACCGTATTTTTTGTTTTAATGACATTTTTGGTACTGCTGTGCACTGTCTTAGCAGTGTGGATTAGCGGGTTCGCATCAAAAAGAATAGTTAAACCGATTAAAAAAATATCATCCACGTTGAAGTCTATTGAGCAAAAGCAGGATTATTCACTTCGCGCAGATGTCGAACGAAAGGACGAACTGGGTAGCCTGGCTTCTGAAATAAACGAACTGCTTAATTTTATCGAAACAGAGGATCTTTATAAAACTCAGCAGCAGCGCCTTTTGCAGGAAAAGGCTGAAAAGGATGCTCTTACAAAGGTGTTAAATAAAGAAGGAATAAGCCTATGCCTAAATGAGGCTATCAAACTGCACCGAATGGATAAAACAAAAATGGCGCTGTTATTCGTTGATATAGATGATTTTAAACTGTTTAATGATAGATACGGTCATAATGTAGGAGATCAGGTCCTATTATTTATGACATCCGTTTTATCTAGGGAAACAGAAGGAAAAGTAGGCCGGATAGGCGGAGATGAATTTTTAGTAGTTATTGAGAAACCTGAGTATGTTCAAAATTTAGATGAATGTTTAGAGAGAATGAAAAAAGATGCCTTTGATAATTTCACTGTTCGCGGCAGCGGAACCAGACTGAGGGTATCATGCAGCATTGGTGCAGTTAAAATTGATTTTAATATAGATAAAGAATTAACAATGGAAAAACTAATCGACATGGCTGATTCAGCAATGTATAGGGCAAAAACCAATGGAAAAAATGGATATATTATTGTAAACTATGAGGATATGGACTAGATGTGCATGTTATGCAGTAAGCTGTCAGCTTAATATTATATAATAAAAACTGGGCCGAAAAGAGTATGTTCTTTTCGGCCCAGTTTTTTAATTATAGTCTAAGATATTTTTTTATTTCCCTCATCATTGCCGGAATATCTAACGGTTTTGCTAAATGGCTGTTCATGCCAACTTTTTTGGCCAATTCTATATCTTCGGCAAAAGCGTCAGCTGTCATAGCAAATATTGGAACAGAATCAGCGTCAGGGTGACAGGAGCTTCTGATATGCTTTGCAGCATCATATCCGTTCATAACAGGCATTTGTATATCCATCAGTATTAAATCATAATATCCGGCAGGAGACTGTTCAAAAAGCTCGGTACATATAAGACCATTTTCGGCAACATCTACCTGAGCACCGCAACCGGATAAAAGCTCACAGGCTATGAGCCTATTTATTTCATTATCTTCAGCCAGAAGTATACGTCTTCCTGAAAGGTTTATTCCATCTTCTGATTTTTCAGATGACGCTTTTTCATCAAGAACATACTGTTTTATACAGTGATATAATGTTGACCTGAAAAAAGGCTTTTGTATAAATCCATTAACTCCGGCTTCAATGGCCTGCTTTTCTATACTGGTCCAATCATATGCAGATATAATAATAACTGGTACATCGTTTCCAATCTGGCTGCGGATTGAACGGGCCGCATCTAAACCATTTAAATCGGGCATTTTCCAGTCAAGAAGAACAAGGCTGTAATCTTGGCCATTTACATGTGCATTAACTGCTTTTTCCACAGCGGCTTTTCCGCTGTCCGTAATATCAGGGTCCATACCTAAATCATGCAGAAAATCATCAGCTGAGCGGCAGGTGTCAATGTCATCGTCAGCAACTAATATGTGCAAAGAGGGAAGATTTAGAGTCTCATGTGAGTTATCCTCAGGCAGCAGCAGGTCGAGGTCCACAATAAATACAGAACCCTTTCCAGGAACGCTTTCTACAGATATGCTTCCGTTCATCATATCAACTATCATTTTTGTTATGGCCATTCCTAAGCCGGTTCCCTCAATTTGATTTATAAAGTCGTTTTTCTCTCTTGTAAATGAATCAAATATATGTTCGATAAACTCAGGCTTCATTCCAATGCCAGTATCCGAGACACGGAATGATTTTTAAGCACAGACTGTGTTTCAGTCACATCGACACTGATTGAGCCGCCATCTGGAGTAAATTTCAATGCATTTGAAAGCAGATTAAGCAAGATCTGATTTAATCGAAGTGAGTCAAAACATAGCGTTTCGTTTACTATATTATGCAAATGAATACTAAAATTCTGTTTTTTCTTTTCAGCCGTAGGCTGTATAATTTTTACAAGATTTATCAATAAATTCTCTAAAGATGCAGTGTCATTATTAAGCGCCATTTTTCCGCTTTCAATTTTTGACATATCCAAAATATCATTTATTAAGCCGACAAGCAGCTGGCCTGAAAGGTCAATATTTTTTAAATATTCCTTAACCTTTTCAGGCTCATCGACATGGTCTAAAGCAAGCTTAGCCATTCCTGTTACTGCATTCATAGGAGTACGAATGTCATGAGACATATTCGATAGAAACTGACTTTTAGCAATATTAGCGCTTTCTGCCGCCTTACGGGCTTTTTCTTCTGCCATTAGTACTTGTCTTGTCGCTTTTCTATATAAAATGATAAATGCCGCCATAATTATAGCGCTTCCTAATATTAAAAATAAAAATATTTGAGAATTTTTAATAATGTTATCTGCCTGCTCCATAATAACTCTGTTAGGTATGATTGATACAACATACCATCCGTTTGCATTTTCTATTGGAACATAGCAGAATACATAGTCTTCTTTTTGATAATTAAAGCGTGCTGCTCCGCTTTTTCCGTTTTTAAAAGCCTCCTTAAACGAAGATATTTCGTTGATATCATTACCCTGCAAATCTATAATATCAAATAAATTTTGGAAAGTCCTGTTACTGTTGCGGTGCTGTGAGCGTATTAATATATCTCCGTTTTGATTAACGACATATGAAAAACCTGTATCGTTATAGAATGAAAGGGAAAAACGCTCAGAAATATCTGAGAGCTTTTGCGTTTTTTGAACTAAACCCTCAACTCCGTCAGACCATGTAAAGCGTTCATAATATCCGATAGTCCAAACACCTGTATAATCGTTCAGAAACGGCTCCCGAATACCCTTCTCGCTAAATAAGAGAAATTTTTCAATCTGTTCAGGCTCAAGCTCAAAACCATAATTTGTCTGGTCTGTGTAAACAATTCCTGTATCCAAGTTTACACAAATGTAGGTTGACTGCGGAGAGGCTGCCAGATTCATTCTGTTAATTATAGCATCTGTATTATGAGAGCTTTCCGCTGCAAGTTCTGCAGCAAACCAATCCAGCATTTCGACTTCTTTTTCTATATAAGTGTCAAGAGCATGACTTCCCTGTGCCGTTACCTCCGATATATCTGTGACTGATTTATCCCAAAGTGCACTGTGGACACTTGATATGTAATAAAAACCGCTTACAAATATGACAGAGATAAATAAAATGAGCAAGAGGATTATATTCCATTTTTGTTTTATTTTCATATTGTTTTACCTCGGCTCCTGTTGATTCTTCCATTCGTCCAGCAAGTTTTCCATATAAGAAACAGCTTCGTCAGAGTTAAACCCATTAAGCATTTCAACTATACATTTACGTGTTATATCCCAAATTGGAAATTCAAGGTTATCATCTGAACCAATTACACTGCGGCCATTTGTCAGATACGGACTAATAGACTGAATTGATTTTTCATTAGAGAGCCTATTATCTTTTAATGGGCTGAACGAGCTTTGGCTGTCAACGAATTCCCACATTACATCATCCCTTGTAAGATACTCTACAAATTTTTTTGCTTCATCCTGATATTGACTGTCCGAATTGATGCTGATGCGAGTATCGATATTAATAACAAGTACGCTTCCGTCCTCCATAATAGGGTAGGGGGAAACCTCAAATTCAAAATCAGGTTCAAGTTCATACAGCCTTGGAACTGCCCAGACACCAGTCAGCATAAAAGGCTGTTCTCCTCTGGCAAATATAATAAGGTCATCCTTTGTTTTTGCTGTATTAAGCGTTTTATCACTGTCTATCCATCCCTGTTTGAGCATTTGTTCCACAAAGGCGAAGCCAGGAAGAAATGTTTTTGACAAGCTTTCATGGTCATTGCTGAAATTTTTAAGCACTTGAACGGAATCTTCACTTTCATAGATTGGCAGCATAGATTTTGCGATGGCAATTGTTTTAAGAGATATATCATTATTTGCAATAATCGGAGTGATACCTATAGACACAAAATAATTACATACATCCTCAAACTCAGCTAAGTTTGTGGGAATTCTCTGATTATGTTCCTTTAATAGGTCTAAGTTGCAGTATAGGCCAAATGCAGATATAGACGTTGGAAGATAGTCAATAACTCCATGGGCCGTTATTTGACTTTTAGCCAGGTCGCTGAAATTATCAAGTGTTGATATATCAGATAAATCTGTCAGCTTACCCTTGCCTTCAAGCTCCAAAACTCTTTCGTGGTCTACCATAAAAATATCGTCACCGTTATGTGTATTGATTCTTTTATCAAGAACATCAAAATATTGCGGACTTTTTATTCCGTCATATGTGATTGATATATCTGGATATTCATCCATAAATCCATGGAGGGAATCTTCAATTGCCATAACGTTAAGAGCTTCATATTTATATCCAAAAAAGGTTAAATTAATTTGCTCCTGTTTTTTCTCTTGGCCTGAATCAAAAACAATATTTTCACTGCTTTTATAGGAACATCCGTTCAGCATTGCTGCTGCCATACTTAAGGCCACAATCCCAGATGCAATTTTCATAAATTTCAATGCTTATCCCCCCTAACTTTTCTATTTAACGCTTTAATTTTTATTTTATCATGGCGTTAAAGCCAATACAAGAATATTATAATTAGCCATTTAAGATATTAGTGTTTTTTATTGCTAACACTTTTGTTTTGTTGTAAAATAAATACAAGAATTATTGTACGGATAAATTAAATATAAGGGGGAAAAACAATGAGTGATGAGATTTTTGTAGGCAAAATTCGGGATCTGCCAAATGCACCTGGGTGTTTTATAAAAAATGCTACCAAGAAGATTGTTTTTGGGCCAAAACATTTCAGTGATGAATTTGTAATGAGATGCTGGACGCTGGAGCCGGAGGCAGGAGAAAAAGACCAGCACAAGCACGGCTGGCCGCATTGGTGCGTGCTTTTAGAAGGAGAAGGATACTTTGTTATAGATGGGGAAGAACACCATATGGAGCATGGAACGTGGATTTATATTCCTGGAAAGGTTCCTCACAGATTTTATAATTCCTCAAAAACGGAAAAACTCGAGCTGCTGTGCATAGTTCCGCCAAAAGGGGATATAGACCCTACTCTTATGGGTTGTTGAAAATAAAAGGCGGAAACTCCGTCTTTTTGTTTATTGTAAATTACGATGGAGGCGTTTTTATGGAAAGTACAATACTTTGGGGCTGTATTGCTGACGATTTTACCGGAGCCTCAGACGCGGCTTCTTTTTTTGAAAAGGGCGGTCTGAAAACCGTACTCTATAATGGGATACCAAAAGAAAATACTGTGATAGACAGTGACGTTAAGGCAGTAGTTATTGCCCTTAAAATTAGAAGTATAGAGGCTGACAAAGCTGTTAATACAGCGCTTGAAGCTCTTAAATATTTGAACAGCGTAAACGCAAGACAGATATATTTCAAATACTGCTCTACATTTGACTCTACGCCTAAAGGAAATATTGGCCCAATCGCAGATGCAATATTGGATGCATTAGGTGAAACTAAAACTATTCTTTGTCCTGCTCTTCCTGTAAATAAAAGGACAGTAGTAATGGGAAGGCTTTTTGTAGATGATGTTCCGCTTGATAAAAGCCCGATGAAAAATCATCCTGTAAACCCAATGTGGGACAGCGAAATTGCGGAATTAATGAAGCCTCAAAGCAAATATCCATGCATTAATGTGGATCTTGAAGAAATGGAGGAAGAAAACGAGGAAATATGGAACAGGCTAAATGAGTTTGAGAAGCTGACAGGAAATTACTATATTGTACCCGATTATGTTAAGGAAGATGATGCTGTCAGAATAGCGGATATTTTTGGTTCTCTTAAATTTCTTACAGGAGGTTCTGGAATAATTAAAGCTCTGGCTGAAAGAAGCGGCGGAGAAGAGAATGTATGCCCTGACGACAGCAGTACAGACGGAAAAGCCGTTATAATCGCCGGAAGCTGCTCTGCGGCCACAAGAGGACAGGTTGAGGAATTCATAAATAAAGGCGGAAAAGCTTTTAAAATTGATGCTATAAGGCTTTTGTATGAGAAACAAACCGTTTCAGACCTCTGGAGCTTTGTTTTGGAAAATGGGGATGAAACCGTACTTATTTACAGCTCTGATACTCCAGACAATGTTGTATACAACCAGCGTCATGGGGCAAAGGAAATATCTGAAAGCTTGGAAAATGCTATGGCCGAGCTTGCGGAAATAGCGTTAAATAATGGGTACAGCAGGATAATAGTTGCAGGAGGAGAAACATCAGGTGCGATAACAAAAAAACTTGGTTTTAATTCATATATTATAGGAAAATCTGTTGACCCGGGTGTCCCTATAATGACTCCGACAGAAAAAAGAAATGTAAGGCTTGTTTTGAAATCAGGAAATTTCGGTGCAGTCGATTTCTTTGAAAAAGCAGTTAAGATGACAGAAAAATAGTTTTATTTATTCTTTATTTAATCCTAGAGATCACTTATACAATTTTAATGTTTTTAGTTCTATAATCGTTTCATGAATACCTGGAAAGGAATGGATAACTATGGACGATTATGGAGAAATTAACAGAATTGTGCTTGCTGTAATGAATAAAAGCGACTATGAGGCTGCACAGCAGGAGTTTAGCGAAAGAAAAATATTTGCCACTAAGCTCAGCAGCAGCGGAGGATTTTTGAGAAAAGAAAACATTACTTTAATGATCGGTGTCGAAGAACCCAAAATAGAAGAGGTAATTGACGTTTTAAAAAAATCCGCAGGACATAGAACGGAGAAGGTCTATATGTCGCCATCATCAAGCATTGCGGGCTGTTGTCCTGGTGTAAATACGGTAATACCAATGGATATAGATACTGGAGGGGTCACAATATTTATAATGAAGCTTGAAAGCTTTAATAAATTCTGATAAGAGACATAAAAAAGCGGATAATCTATCCGCTTTTTATTTCCATATAATTTGGGAATTTTCTGTTTTTTCAAGGCATTCAACAAGCATTGAATCAAGCTTTTTACTATAATCCTCATTTGGGTCTTCATATTTTAGAACTTTTAGAACAGTAAGCTCAAATCCTTCAGCTCGGTATTTATTCCACAATTCGAGAAGACGTTTGTTAGGATGGTAATTCATGGACAGCTTGGCGCTTGTGCTGCTGAAACTGACCTTAGTGTCGTTTGAAGCCATTAAAAATGACTCGTTTGTTTCTTTACAGCGGTATGATATAATTCCTTTTTCAGGCTTTCTGTTTTTATATTCTAATAAAAGCTCTTTTTTACGTTTTTCATCCATTTAAATCACCTCAATAGTTATATTAAACTAAGAAGACTATAAAAGCAATCCACGCTACGTAGACTAAAACGGGTAGCCAAGCTTAAAATAAACTGATATAATATGTAAGCACTATTTTTTTATAAAATTTGTATTCGGAGTGAAGTGAATGAACTACTCACAGACAATCTCTGAGAAGAGAAATAAAATTGAAAAGGTGTTTTTGCTTAGCTGTTTAGTCAGTCTTATAATTGCCTGTCTGCTCGGCATATGCCTTGGCTCTGTAAGGATAAGCGTTTCAGAATTTTTAACAGCCATACTTTCAGGAAACGATACAGTAAACAGTCGAATAATATTTGCGGTTAGAATTCCGCGCGTGCTGTCTGCGGTTCTGGCAGGAAGCTCGCTGGCTGTTTCAGGCGTAATAATTCAGTCGGTGCTTGAAAACCCGCTTGCGGCTCCTAGCATAATCGGCGTAAATTCTGGGGCAGGTTTTTTTGCGGTTTTGGCTATGGCCCTGTTTCCTCATAATACTGCGCTTGTTCCTGCAGCCGCATTCATAGGTGCCGTTGTCACGGTAATGGCGGTATATTTAATTGCAGTTAAGAACGGAGCTTCAAAAATAACGCTTGTTTTGGCCGGTGTCGCGGTTGGAAATCTCTTGAGCGCAGGAATAAATACAATAACTACATTTTTTCCAGACTCCTTGAACGGTATAAACTCATTTAAAATAGGCGGGGTTATGGGTATGACGTTGTCAAAGCTAAGCCCGGCATGGATATACATAGCAATTGGCCTGCTTGCCTCAATGCTGTTAAGCCATGAGCTAGATATACTGTCGCTTGGTGACAGAACAGCCAGAAGCCTCGGCATGAATGTAAAGGCGATAAGATTTATACTCCTTATGGCGGCGGCACTGCTTGCAGGCGCGGCTGTTAGCTTCGCGGGACTCCTAAGTTTTATTGGATTAATAGTACCGCATATAGCAAGATACTTTATTAAAAGCGGCAATATAAGACTTATACCGGCTGCAGCAATGTTGGGTGCTGCATTTGTAGCATTTTGTGACTTGCTTTCAAGGATATTATTTGCGCCATATGAAATACAGCTTGGAATTGTAATTTCTTATATAGGCGTACCTTTCTTTATATATCTTATAATGAAAAAGAAAGGAGGCAGACACGGTGATAGAGCTTAAAAATGTAAACAGCGGGTATGGGAAAAAGCAGGTCCTTTATAATATAAACGAAGTAATGAAAAATGGGGAAATTACATCAATTGTAGGCCCAAATGGATGTGGAAAATCTACGCTGCTTGAAACCGCGTCCGGCCTTTTTGCACCATTCAGCGGTACTGTTGAGGCTGATGGACAGGATGTACATAAAATGGATTCGAAAAAAAGAGCCCAAAAAATATCCGTGCTGTCGCAGCAGAAAAGTCCGGGTGTTTTGACTGTTAAGGCTTTGGTTTTTCATGGACGGTTTCCATATCTGGGATATCCAAGACGGTATACTGACAGGGACAGGGAAATTGTAGATGACGCTATGAAGTCCGCCGGCGTCTTTGAAATTGCCGATGAGAGTTTGGCAGCGCTTTCCGGGGGACAGCAGCAAAAGGCATATATTGCTATGCTTCTTGCACAGGATACCGACATAGTTTTTATGGACGAGCCCATTACTTTTCTTGATATTAATTATCAGCTTGAGCTTATGGAAATAATTAAAGAAATGAAAAGCAGGGGCAAAACAGTAATAATGGTTTTACATGATTTAAATCTGGCAATGAGTTTTTCAGATAAAATCATAGCCATGAAAGACGGAAGGGTTGTTTGCTCTGGGAAACCTGAAAAAATATATACAAACAATGTGTTTGAAGACATTTTTGGAATTAAGACAAATTATTCAAAAACTGAAAAACAATTTTTCTTTAGCAGGGAGTGAAAGAAATGAAGCTGTTTGGAAACTTAGCGGTTTATTTGGGAATAGGCTTTCTCCTGTCATTTATTATTAATAGGGCGGAAGTATATCTGTTTGTTGCAATAATTATGTTTATATTAGGAATTGTTTTAAATATAATAAATTCAAAGCGAAGTAAATAGGAGGGACTGTTATGAGAAGAAACGTCCGTGTAAAACCGGGTAAGACACAGTCTGTTATGGGACTGGTTGTTGGAATAGTATTTCTTTTGATAGGTATATTCGTTATTATACCTACGTTTTCTGGGTTTGGGATTTTCTGGACTCTGTGTGTTGCCGCAATAACTATAGTAAATGGGTACAATGCTTTTTCTAAAAAGGGTATCACATCCCATGAAATTATAATTGATGATAACAGCGTGGACGATGAAGAACAGCGTCTTATTAAAATAAAGGAAATGTATGATAAGGGACTCATTACATATGAAGAGTATGAGAAAAAGAAAAAAGAAATAATAGACGATATTTAAGGAGGCTATATAATGGGCTGGTGCGCCGAATATCAAAAAGAGCTTGATGAGCTGATGACCAAATGGCAGGATGAAATTAAAAAAAACACTAAAAAATAACGCTCCAAGCTTTCATAGTGCCCTTGGTTCCGTAAAAAATGAAAACGTAATTATAAACGATAAATATAGAAAAAAGCTTGCGGAAATTAAAGAAAAGTATGGTGTATAAATATGAATGAATTTAGATTTGCAAATGTAAATGATACGGATAAAATTCTTTATTTTATAAAAACTCTGGCAGAATATGAAAATATGGCCGATAAAGTTGTATGTGACGAAGCGCTTTTAAAAAGGACGATATTTGAGAAAAAAGGAGCAGAAGTGCTGTTTATACTTGAGAACGGAAAAGAGGCCGGAATGGCATTGTTTTTCAGTAATTTTTCTACTTTTCTTGGACGTTCGGGCCTGTATATTGAAGACATTATAGTACTTGATGAATATAGAGGAAAGGGATACGGAAAAGCACTGTTTAAAAGATTAGCTCAAATAGCAAAGGAGAGGGAATACGGCAGAATAGAATGGTGGTGCCTTGACTGGAATAAGCCAAGTATTGATTTTTATAAGTCAATGGGAGCGGAGGCAATGGAGGAATGGACAGTATACCGTTTATCCGGAGATACTTTAGATAAATTGGCTGAATAAAAAGAGCAGATTTAACTGCTCTTTTTATTATTTTTTGTCTAAGTCTATTATTTTGTTGGCAATTTTATCAAGAAAGGCTTGGTCATGCTCCACAAATAGAAGAGTTGGCCTGTATTCCTCTAAGAGAGTTTCAATCTGAATTCTTGATATTACATCTATATAATTCAAGGGCTCGTCCCAAATATATAAATGAGCTTCTTCACACAGGCTCCCTGCTATGAGTACCTTTTTCTTTTGACCTCCGCTGAAATTTTCTATGTTTTTATCAAACTGAGTTCTTGAAAAATCCAGTTTTCTTAAAATCGCCTTAAACAGGCTTATATCGATTCCCTTTTGTTGGGCATAGCTGTCAAGGCTTCCACATAAAAAGTCAAAATTTTGCGGAACATATGAGATTTTAAGAGACTTGTTTTTTATAAGCAGTCCATTGTAATTAACTTTTTCACCGCAAAGCAGTTTCAGAATACTCGACTTCCCGCTTCCGTTTTTGCCGCGCAATGCTATTCTGTCTCCATTCTCAATAGTAAAGCTTAAATTAGAGCAGGCGGCCTTTTCTCCGTAAAATATCGATATGTCCTTAAGCTCAGCTAGCTTTTCTGTATGAAATTTAAGCGGAGAAAGTTTAAGAGATTCATTAGATTCAATATTTTTCATAAGACTGCTTTTTTCATCCGCCGCGGTTTTACGCCTATCTCCAAT
This sequence comes from uncultured Eubacteriales bacterium, assembly GCA_900546215.1. GTDB lineage: Bacteria > Bacillota > Clostridia > Lachnospirales > Anaerotignaceae > Metalachnospira. The sequence goes on from URCD01000005.1 coordinate 27,050, forward strand.
TGTTTTGGAACGCTGCGCCATTTTCGCAGCCTTATGTCCAATAAATCCTCTGTCGGGCCTTAAGCCGGAATTTTTGGTCCCAAACTTGGTTTTTTCAATATTTTCAGACCACCTGATAGTACGCTCTGCGGCGGCATTCAGTCTGTTAATATCTTTTTTCAGCTTTTCATTTCTGGCGGTTTCATAGCTGTCCTGCATTTCTTTATTACGCAGCCAAGATGAAAAATTTCCTCTCTGGATTTCTATATTGGTTTTGTTTATAGATAAAATATGGTCTATGCAGTTGTCTAAAAATACCCTGTCATGTGAAACCAGTATATATCCGTGCTTTTTATTAAGATAACTGCTTACCGCTTTCCTTCCTTCAGAGTCAAGATGATTTGTAGGCTCATCTATAAGCAGATAAGAATTTTCTTTTAAGAACATAGCAGCCAGAAGGGCCTTTGTCTGCTCTCCGTTTGACAGAGTATAAAATGGGCGGTAAAGCGCATCTTCAGCTCCTTCAAGCAGTGAAAATTCTTTATATATTTCCCAATCCTCGACTTCTGGACATATTTCCTTTACAATATCAATGGTAAAAAGCTCTTTATCACTTACGCTGTAGGGAAAGTACTCAAAATTAGTACTAGAAGTTATAGATCCGCTGTACTCATATTTTTTCAAAAGCAGATTAAGAAATGTCGTTTTTCCACGCCCATTTCTGCCAGTGAAACCAAGCTTCCAGTCTGTGTCTATCTGGAAGCTGACGTTTTCAAATATATTGTCATAGCTGCCTTCATAGGCAAAGGTAAGATTTGAAACATTTATTAAAGACATATAATTACCTCCTCGTGTTAAACTAAAAAAGCCGAGGAAAGTTGATTCCGCGGCTAAATAGACACACAAATAAAGACTCTATACGTCTTTAAGTCATTTTAAGCAAAAAGATGATCAACTTCCCTGCAGGGCACAACAAAAAGGCGATAAAAATACCGCAGATTAGTAAATTTGTTATGCCATATAATATCAGCAAGAAATAATAATCATCTTTTCACCTCAATTCTATTTTATGTGGTTAATATAGCATATTAAACGGCAATAATCAATATAAAATTCATAATGATAATGACGTAAAACAAATAAAAGTTCTTTGTTAATTTAACGTTAATTTATTTTTTTATAATATCAATTGACATAATGTTTGAGTTTTTTTATAATATAGCTAACAGTTTTGTGACCTCTCTTCGCGCAAAAGACTAAAGCCTTTTGATTCTTTTGTGCTTTTTTTACGCATGGGGGTGTCACGTTGCTGATAAAACAATAGGAAAGGAAGAAAATCATGAAGAAGAAATTATTATCTTTATCTCTTGTGGCTGTTATGGCTCTTGGCGTATTGGCAGGATGCTCATCATCAGGAAGCACAGAGAAAGAAGGAGAAAAACAGGAAACAGAAGGTGAAGGAACAGAGGCTGCAGGCGAGAAATACATAATCGCTACTGATACTGTATTCCCTCCTTTCGAGTTTACTAACGAAGAGGGTAACTTCGTAGGTATCGACGTTGACATCATTAACGCTATTGCTGAAGATCAGGGCATTGAAGTTGAAATCCAGTCACTTGGATTTGATGCTGCTCTTCTTGCTGTTCAGTCAGGACAGGCAGACGGTGTTATCGCAGGTATGTCAATTACAGATGAAAGAAAACAGACATTTGATTTCTCAGAGCCTTACTTTGATGCAGACGTTACAATGGCTGTAGCAGCAGGATCAGAAATCAAATCATATGAAGACCTTGCAGGCAAAACTGTAGCGGTAAAAACAGCAACAAACGGTGCTGCATATGCTAAGTCAATCGCAGATGAATACGGCTTTACTGTTGTAGAGTTCAAGGATTCACCTACAATGTATCAGGATGTAATTGCTGGCAACACAGCTGCCTGCTTTGAGGACTATCCTGTAATGGCTTACAACATCCAGCAGGGTGCAGGCCTTGAAATGCCTGAAGGAATGACAGCAGCAGGTACACAGTACGGATTTGCTGTAGCAAAGGGACAGAACGCAGAACTTCTTGAAAAGTTTAATGCAGGTCTTGCTAACATCATTGAAAACGGTAAGTTCCAGGAAATCGTTGATACTTACACAAAATAAGTTTTAATTTAGGTCTGCGGATTTTATCCGCAGACCGTTAAATTGAGTTTCAATGATTTGCCGGGTGCTTATAAAGTCCTAATTTTTCGTAAGATTTTATAAACAGCCGGCAATATTAATAAAAGAATTTGGAGGCGACCGGAATGGAGAAACTGATATATATATTACAGACATATTCGGGCATGCTGTTGGAATCTCTTGGCCAGACAATGCTTTTGACACTTCTGTCTTTGATATTCGCATTTATAATAGGTCTGATTTTTGGACTTATGAACGTAGGAAAAAACAGAGTTTTAAATTTTATAGGAACATTTTATGTTGACGCAGTAAGAGGAGTTCCCCTTATAGTTCTTGCGTATTTTATTTACTTTGGCGTACCTGCTGCAGTAAAAGCAGCGGGAGCGACAAGCTTTAAGCTTACTGCCCTTCAGGCAGGTACGATAGCACTGTCAATGAATGCAGGCGCTTATATGGCTGAGATATTCAGGGCTGGTATTCAGTCTGTTGATAAGGGGCAGATGGAAGCTGCAAGAAGCCTTGGACTTGGTTATGGAAAAGCAATGCAGAAGGTTGTTCTTCCCCAGGCCATACGTACAATGGTTCCATCAATAATCAACCAGTTCATTATTTCACTTAAAGATACATCCATTCTTTCTGTAATTGGATTTCCCGAACTTACCAAAGCTGGTAACATTATAGTAGGTAATACGTTTGCAGTAGCGCAGGTATGGGGTGTTGTTGCGATTATGTACATGATTGTAATAACAGTGCTTTCTAAAATTGCAAAGCGTATTGAGAGGAGGCTTAACGTTGGTAACGAACGATAAAATAATGGTCCATGTTAAGAATCTTAAAAAGAGCTTCGGTTCATTGGAAGTACTGAAAAGCATAAACGCCGATGTTAAAGAGGGCGAAGTGGTAGTTCTTATCGGACCTTCAGGAAGCGGAAAATCAACTTTTCTTAGATGCCTTAACCGTCTGGAGGATATAACAGGCGGCGAGGTTGTGGTCGATGGAATAAATATAGCAGATAAAAAAACCGACATGAATAAGGTGAGAGAAAATATTGGTATGGTATTCCAGCATTTTAATCTTTTTCCTCATATGACGGTTTTACAGAACATAATGCTGGCTCCAGTTGAGCTCAAAAAAATGACTAAGGAAGAAGCCGCAGAAAAGGGAAGTCAGCTTTTGAGACGTGTTGGCCTTGAGGATAAGGCGAAGGTATATCCGCCTCAGCTTTCAGGCGGACAGAAGCAGCGTGTCGCTATAGCACGCGCTTTAGCGATGAACCCGGATATCATGCTTTTTGATGAGCCTACATCGGCACTTGACCCTGAAATGGTAGGAGAGGTTCTCAGCGTTATGAAGCAGCTGGCGGCTTCAGGCATGACAATGATAATTGTTACCCATGAAATTGGATTTGCAAGAGAGGTTGCAGATAGAATTATTTTCATGGATGGAGGATATATTGTAGAAGAGGGTACCCCGGCTGATATACTTTCTAATCCAAGAGAGCCCAGAACCATTGATTTCCTTAATAAGGTTCTTTAACTAAAAGACACTATTCAGGAGAGAGGAATTTCAGAATGAAAAAGATAATAACTATAAGCAGGGAATTTGGTGCCGGCGGCGGTGAGATTGGCGCTAAAGTTGCAAAGGCACTTAACTGGGAATATTTTAATAAAGAGCTTATATTAAAAGCTGCGGCTGACAGCAATATAGACGTATATCATCTGCTTGAGTGGGATGAAAAGGTTCCTTTTACATTTGGATTTACACAAAGCCTTTTTGATTTTTACAGCAGACCAATGAGCGAGCAGGTATTTGAGGCTCAAAAGAAGGTTATAATGGAGATTGGACAAAAAGGAAAATGTGTTATCACCGGCAGAAACGCTAATACAATACTCAAAGAATTCGATGGATGCCTTAATGTTTTCATACATGCTGATTTTGACTGGAGACTTAAGCGCATGAAAGAAAAAATGCCGGATTATACTGAGGATCAGGTTGCTGCGGAGATATCTGCTATTGATAAAAAACGAAAAAAATACTGCACGTTTTTCACCAAGACAGAATTTGGACATTCTGATTATTATGATTTATGTCTGGATACATCAAGACTGGGAATAGATACGTGTGTCGATTTAATCAAATATGCTGCTGCAAAATAATGAAGCCCGCCTTAGGCGGGCTTTTCTTATTTAATAAATTTTTCAGCAAGCTTTTCAAACTCAGGGAATGAATTTACTATGGTTTCATGTGATACGCAGTAGCTTAAGCGCATATGACCCTTGCAGCCAAATCCTGAGCCAGGAACGAGAAGAAGGTTATATTCTTTGGCGGCATTACAGAATGCAACATCATCCTCTATCGGTGTTTGAGGGAACATATAGAATGCGCCTGCTGGCTTAACACATTTGAAACCAAGCTCAATAAGCTTATTATAAAGGTCAATTCGGTTGCGGTTATATATTTCAATATCAACTTTACAGTCAAGGCAGTATGGTATCACTCTCTGGAAAAGAGAGTTTGCATTTACAAAACCGGCAACGCGGTTGGCAACATTAAGAGCAAACATCATTTTTTCAAAATCTTTCATTTCGCTGTTTGCTATTAGATATCCGATACGTTCACCGGGAAGAGAAAGTGATTTTGAAAATGAGTATGCAATAAAGGTATTTTTATAGTACTTGGATACATAAGGCACTTCAACATTTTCGTAAACAAGCTCTCTGTAAGGTTCATCAGATATGAGATAAATATCAGTGCCGAATTCTTCCTGCTTATTTTCCATGATTGCAGATATTCTTTTAATTGTTTCCTCTGAATAAACAGCTCCCGAGGGATTGTTGGGAGTATTCATTAGTACGCCTCTTGTTTTAGGTGTGATAAGCTTCTCAAATTCTTCAAAATTTACTTCAAAGGTTTCTGTATTGGCTGGAACCACTGTAAGATTACAGCCATAGCTTGAAACATAGTTTCGGTATTCTGTAAAGAAGGGAGCAAATGTTATAATTTCATCACCAGGATTAAGAATACATCTGAATACAATATTTAAAGCCGCTGCTGCTCCATTAGTCATAACTACATTATCAAAAGAGAAGGCTGTGCCGAATTTTTTATTTGTATATTCAGCTATGCTCTGCCTTACGTCTTCATAGCCGGAGTTATTTGTATATCCGTGTACAAAGTTGGGTTCTTCCGTATTAAGAATTTTTATAATAGCCTCTTTAACTTCTTTGGGAGGCTCAACTGACGGGTTGCCAAGTGAATAATCATATACATTTTCAGCCCCGTATATTGAGGCGAGCCTTTTTCCTTCCTCAAACATAGCTCTGATTGAGGAACTTCCGTTTACTAATTTAATCATTTCTTCCGAAATCATTTAAAACACTCCTTTTTATCCATAACTGGATAATAAAATCTACTACAGCTTTATTTTTAAAATTTTAATACAATTTATTGTAATTTGCAAGAGTTTATAGCTTTAAATAATTAAAGTGTTATGTATTTGCCATAAATAGAGTTTACATGATATACTTATTTAAGCAGGGAAGGTGAAAGTTAATGGATAAACTAAACAGCGGTCAGCAGGAAGCAGTAAAGCATATTCAAGGCCCGCTACTTGTGCTTTCAGGACCTGGAAGTGGAAAAACAACGGCTATAACTGAAAGACTTATATATATGACTGAAAAATGTGGAATAAGTCCCCGTGATATACTGACAATAACATTTACAAAAGCGGCCGCTATGGAAATGGAGAATAGATATGCTTCAGCAGGAGGAAAACATGGAGTATCATTTTCTACTTTTCATGCTCTTTTTTTTAGAATTTTGAGAGAGCATTTTCATTATGACATAGGCATGCTAATAACTGAAAATGAAAAAAGAAGATTTTTATCAGACACCGTGGAACCCTATGGGATAGAAACAGATGATATAGACCAGACAGTTGACAGTTTTTTTCTTAACTATGGGCTTGTTAAAAATGACCTACAAAACCCAAAAGAATTTGAGCCAAAAGAGATGATAAAAGAAGAGTTTTTTGCTCTATATAAAATATATGAAGCCCATAAAGAGAGAAATGAAAAAATTGATTTTGACGATATGATGTCAAACTGTTATAACCTTCTAACAAATAATAAAGAAGTTCTCAATAAATGGAGGAAAAAGTACAAATATATCCTTATAGACGAATTTCAGGATATAAACAAGGCTCAGTACGAATGTATAAAAATGCTGGCATATCCCGAAAACAACATATTTGCTGTTGGCGACGATGACCAGAGCATATACAGCTTCAGAGGGGCAAGACCGGAATTTATGCAGGCTTTTGCAAAAGAGTATAAAGGCTGCAGTAAGGTATACCTTGATATAAACTATCGTTCAACGGAGCAAATTATAGCGCTTAGTGAAAAGCTTATTTCTAAAAATAAAATCAGATTTAGTAAAAATATAAAGGGGACAGGCAGACAAGGAGCTGTGCCGGCTTTCTTTTACTGCGTTGATGAAAAAGAAGAGGCTGACAGAATAGTTGATACCATATGTACTCTGCATGATAAAAAAGGTGTTCCATATAAAGAAATGGCTGTTATTTATAGAAATAATCTGGCCTCTAATCCATATGCCAGAAGATTTGTAAACAGAGGGATTCCATATTTTCTTAAGGACAATACATATGATGTATACGACCATTGGATAGCAAAGGATATATGCGCCTACGTTGATTTTATTTATGATACATCTAACGACGAGGCATTTGAGAGGATTATAAACAGACCGTCAAGAAGGGTAAGCAAACGGGTAATAGAGCATGCAAAGAGAATGGGAATGTCAACCTTCTACGGCGTGATGAATTCAGATATGCTTGGAAAAAAGGGACGAGAAGAGCTTGAACAGCTGTATAATGATATACAGGCGGCAAGAAAACTCAGCGGAAGAAAACAGGCAGAATTTATCTACAAATACCTTGGTTACAATAAGTATATCGACGATTATGCGGCTTACAAAAAATGCAGCTCAGTATTTTTAAAGCAGATAGCTGGGGAGGTACTGTCAATAGCGGCCGAGTTAGATGATTTGCGTGGTCTCAAAAGCCTTCTTTCGGATTATAAGTTTAAAATAGCGTCAGCACCAGTCCCGGAAAAAGATGAAGATGCTGTAACCCTCACTACAATGCATTCAGCAAAGGGACTGGAATTTGGTACAGTTTTTATACCTTCGCTGGTGGAAACAATCGTTCCACACGGCAGCCCCAAAATAGACACCGATGTGGAGGAAGAAAGAAGACTGTTTTATGTTGCCGTCACAAGGGCAAAGAGCAGGCTTATTCTATCCGCATTTTCCTCAATGGGTTATAGCTCTGAGGTAAAGCTGTCCAGATTTCTTGGTGAGCTTGGTATAAGGAAAAAAGAATGATATTAAGGGATTTTAGCTTTGTTTATTCATGAAGTTCCATATACCATTTGTTATTATCGCAGAAAATATAACGCTTTTTGCCTTTAATAAGGAAAGTAACGGAATTAATAATCATTATTGACATGCAATGAATAATATGCTAGTATATCATGGAATTATCAGTTATGAAGACTGTACTAGGATTTTGGAACCATGAAGGGCATATTCCTTCATGGTTATTTTGTTTGAAAATGAATATTCAGCTATTATTAAAGGAGTTTTTGGATGAATAATTTTCAAAAAAAATCAGAACTTCAGATTTTTATATCATATTTTAAACCACATAAAAAACTATTTTTTCTGGATATGGCCTGTGCTCTTATGATTGCAATTATCGACCTTGCGTTTCCTTTTATTTCGCGTTGGTGCATGTATGTACTTCTTCCAGAAAACGCATGGATTACATTTTGGGTCGTAATGGTAGTTATATTAGTAGCGTATGTAATGAGAGCATTTTTTACATATATCATCTGTTATTGGGGACATACTTTTGGCGTACTTGTTGAGGCAGATATCCGCAGGGATTTATTTCAGCATATGCAAAAGCTAGGATTTGATTATTTTGATAATAACAGAACAGGGCAATTAATGAGCCGCCTTACCGCAGATCTGTTTGATATTACTGAACTTGCTCATCATGGTCCAGAGGATATGTTTATTTCTGCTGTTACTATTGTAGGCTCTCTTGCTGTAATGTTTTCAATTCAGTGGCGGCTGGCTCTTGTAATTACACTTATGATTCCGATATTTCTAGTAGTTGTGAGATGCTGCCGACGCTCAATGAGCGAAGCGTCAGCAAAGGTAAAACAAACTACCGCATCAATAAATGCAGATATTGAATCTGGACTATCAGGAATTAAAACCGCAAAAGCGTTTGCAAACGAAGCGACTGAGCTTGAAAAGTTTAATTTGTCAAATAGCTCGTTTAAAACTTCGAAACGCCTGTTTCATAAGGCAATGGGCCGTTTTAATGCGGTTATGGAGTTTTTTATGTGCCTCTTATCACTTGCAGTTATTGCTGTCGGAGGCGCATTAATTATGAAAGGAAAGTTAAACACTATAGATTTAATTACATTTAGCCTTTATGTAACGGCTTTTGTTAATCCGCTTCGTAAACTATCAAACTTTGCAGAGCTGTTTGCTAATGGAACAGCGGGACTCCATCGCTTTGTTGAAATGATGCGTACAGAGCCGACGCTCATAGACTCGCCTGATGCCAAAGAATTGGAGGCTGTAAAAGGGTATATAGACATAAATAAAATAGATTTTGCTTATCCAAATAGTCCTGATGTAATTCATGATGTCTCATTACAAATTCATCCGGGTGAGACTATTGCTCTGGTAGGGCCGTCTGGAGGAGGAAAAACCACTTTAAGTCAATTAATTCCAAGATTTTATGATGTAACGGAGGGTAGTATCCGTATTGACGGTCAGGATATTCGCAACGTAACTCAAGAATCTCTTCACCGCAATATAGGTGTGGTGCAGCAGGACGTATTTCTTTTTGCTGACAGCATTGCTGAGAATATTCGATATGGACGGCTGGATGCTTCAATGGAGGAAATTGCTCACGCAGCGCAATTAGCTGAAATTTATGATGACATTATTGCTATGCCGGACGGATTTTATACTGACGTCGGGGAAAGAGGCGTACTGCTTTCCGGCGGTCAAAAACAGAGGATTTCAATAGCGAGGATATTTTTGAAGAATCCTCCGATATTGATTTTAGATGAGGCAACCTCTGCATTAGATAGCGTGACAGAGGCTAAAATACAGAAAACTTTTGAAAAGTTATCTGTTGGACGTACAACAATTGTTATTGCCCATCGACTTTCAACAGTCAGAAATGCTGACCGGATTGCGGTAATAGATAATGGAAAAATCATTGAGCTTGGCTCACATAAAGAACTTATGATGAAAAATGGAGCTTATGCTGAGCTGGTTCGTACTCAGGATTTAACATGAAAAATACCTGGTTAACTCAAATATTGACATAAAACAACAAGTATGTTAATATTCCAATATAATGAAAACCGCTTGTAGCGGAAAGAGCAGATAGAAATCTGTAGCAGTTGGCTGTTAATTTATAAAGAATATCTTATACCACGAAGGTATATTCGAACAATTCGAATTTCTTTTGTGGTATTTTTTTATTCATTTATATTTAAATCATTTAATTGGAGGACAAAATATGAAAAAAGTTTTAAAAAAAGTAATCACTGTTTTAATGATTTCCGTATTTGCATTGGGTATGACATCTTGTCAATCTGAAAACAAAAGTTCATCAAAATCAGAGACTAACAATTTAGATGAACAAAAGGACAGTGATACAATCACAGTTACAGATGTGGCTGACAGAACTATAACAATTCCTAAAGACATAGAAAAAGTTGTAATCACTTTCAATATTGAAGAATACCTTGCTGTTGCTGGAAAAGAGGGTGTTGATAAAATTGTAGGATATAGCCATAAATATTGGGAGGGCAGACGAGAAGACGCATGGAATACATTTACGACAGCATTCCCACAGCTTTTGGATATACCGGATGTAGGATATAATGAGGATATAAGCGTTGAAAAAATTATTTCACTTGCACCTGATGTTGTAATTATGTCACAGGCTGTGAATTATGACCTTATGGAAACTGAGCTTAGCAGGCTTGCTGATGCAGGAATTCAGGTTGCTTTTGTAAATTACCATAAGCAAACTATCGATATGCATAAAAAAAGTACGATGCTGTTGGGTGAAATTATGGGCCAGGAGGAGCGTGCGGCTGAAATAGCAGACTTTTATGAAAAACAGATGAACTTGGTAACAGAACGTATAGCTGCGCTGCCTGAAGATACTGTAAAACCCAAAGTTTACATGGAATTCAGCAGGGGAGTTGGGACATACGGAAATTCTTGGAGCAATAAAATGTGGGGCGCTTTAATCGGTACATGTGGAGGAGTAAATATCGCAGCAGATCTTGCTGACAGCAACAGTGTGGATGTTGCCCCTGAACAGGTTATAGCTTCAAATCCTGACATAGTCATTTTTACTGCCAGCCCGCAGACAGATATTGATGATAATATCGTTTTGGGATATGGGGCCGATGAGCAGAAAGCATTATCTGCTTTGGAGGCATATAAAAACAGAGATGGATGGGGAAGCCTTAACGCAGTTAAAAACGAGAGAATGAGCGCGTTATATCATGACTTATCCCGCCACATATTTGACTTTGCAGGAACTCAGTTCCTTGCGAAACAAATTTATCCGGAATTATTTGAAGATATTAATCCGGAAGAAAATCTCAGAGATTTTTTTGATAAATATATGCCTGTTGAATTGGATGGGGTATGGACTATATCGCTGACTTAAAAAGAATGTTGAGGAATTGAAATTGAACTTGCAGGAAAGAAAAAAAGAAATAAAGAGTACAGGATATGAAGTATATTGTAAAATAAGTTCAAGAAAAATTGCCATATTGTTTGGTTTTATAATATTCTGCTGCTTCACTCTTGTAATCGACACTATGACAGGCTCAGCAATGCTGCCTGCAAAAGAGGTGTTTAGCTGTATTTTTTCACCGGAAAACGCATCTGAAACAACACATGTAATTGTGTGGAGCATGAGAATACCAATTGCAATTATGGCTTTAACAATAGGAACTGCGCTTGGGACATCAGGTGCAGTTATGCAGACAATACTTCATAACCCGTTGGCCAGCCCATATACTTTGGGAGTCGGAGCAGGTTCTGCGTTTGGAGCATCGCTGGCAATAGTTATGGGCTGGGGAGAAATAGGGGTATCATTATCAGCGTTTGTATTTTCATTTTTGATTTGTCTTTTAACTTATGGCATGGGCAAATCTAGGGGAATGTCAACTAATTCTATGGTGCTTGCGGGAATAGCGTTACTTTTTCTGTTCCAAGCATTACAGGCACTTATACAATATGGAGCTTCTGAAACGGAAAATCAAAGCATTGTGTTCTGGACATTTGGAAGCCTGCAAAAATCCACATGGGGAAAGCTTTCTATTACTGTTTTAATAACGGCTGTCTGTATACCGTTTATTATGAAAGACTCTTGGAAATATACAGCGCTGCTTATGGGAGACGAAAAGGCGGATAGTTTAGGCATACGTGTTAATTACATAAAACTTAAAGCATTTTTTATTATCTCTCTTTTAGCTGCGGTTGCGGTATGCTTTACGGGAACAATAGGTTTTGTAGGGCTTGCTGGTCCGCATATTGCCCGTATGCTGGTGGGTGAGGATCAGAGATTTTATATACCTGTTTCTGCGGTTTGCGGAGCGGCAGTTTTGTCAGCTGCTTCTATAATAAGCAAAATAATTGTACCCGGAACTATATTCCCTATAGGAATTATAACATCCATTATAGGAGTGCCGTTTTTCTTTGTTCTGGTAATAAGATCAAGGGGGGCGATATGTAGTGGATATAAGTGTAAATAATATTAGTTTTTCATACCCAAAGTCAGATAAACAGGTTTTAAAGAATATAAGCTTCAATGCAAAACAGTCTGAAATAACCAGTTTAATAGGAGCAAACGGAGCAGGAAAATCCACACTTATTAAATCTATATTGGGCGTACTAAAAGCAGACGGACAAGTCCTGCTTGGGGATAAAAATATAAATAGCTTCAGCAGGCAGGAATTAATGAGACATGTTGGTTATCTTACGCAGGAGAATTCGTTTTTGTCATCTCTTACGGTGTTTGAAGTTATTATGCTTGGACGAATGCACAGCTTACGCATTAGAGTGGATAAAGAGGAAATTGACAAAGTATGGGCAGTAATGAATAACCTTGGAATAGAAGACCTTGCTGAAAGACCTTTTTATGCCTTAAGCGGCGGGCAGAGGAGGATTGTTGGTTTGGCTCAGACAATTGTTAAGGAGCCTGACGTTTTAATTCTCGATGAACCTACAGCAAACCTTGATATACAAAATGAACTTGAAGTTTTGGAGTTGATAAAAACTTACACAAAAAAGAAGAATGTAACTACTCTAATGATACTTCATGACCTTAACATGGCCAGCAGATTTTCTGACAAGCTTGTATTAATGAATAATAACTGCATATACAGCAGCGGAAAACCCATTGATGTAATAACAGAATTATCAGTAAGAGAGGCATATGGCGTTAATGTATTTATTCACGTTGATAAGGCTGGAATACCGATGATTCATCTTATTAATTCTGTAGGAGAAAAGAAGTATAGCTTCGATTAGGAGAATGAAAATGGATTTACAGGAAAGAATAAATCGTTATTGGTCGAAAAGATCAGATGAATTTGCGGACGCAAGATATCAGGAGTTCCACAGTGATAAAAAATAAAATGGCTTGAAGTGATTAGAAGGTATATTCCAATAAAGAGAATTAAGAGTATTTATGGACAAACCCATCACCGCTGTTTATGGTCATGGCTCGAAAAGATTAAGAGAATTTAGGCTGAAATTTACTATAAAAAATTTATAATAAAGTAAAAAGGGGTATACACCATTATGATGTATACCCTATAATTATTTATTGCACTATTCTATCTTATCAAAATTTTCCAACAATATAAAATTTAAATAAACTTAAGACATTTTTAATAGCTTTTAATATGCTTCTGAAAGTATAATTATGGCAGTAATAAGATTACAGTCGGAAGGACTGTTTTATATACTTGGGAGGTGCAGAAATGAAGAATAATTCTAACAAAAACGGCAAACAAAAAGTGATGGCCATAGTTGCTGTAATGATTGTACTGGCAATGGTTCTGAGCGTTGTTGTGCCGATTTTTGCTGCTACGGCTTATACTACCAATTCAGTGGCATATTATGACATTGCGGCCGTAGATAATGGAGGTGAGGTAGAAGAAACTAAAATTCCTGATGAGGACAAGGCTGTAAAAAGCGAAACGCTTGAATTAAATGTGAATGCCGGATTTGATGGCGTTTACATGATTAACAGACAGACACCGGTTAAGGTAACTGTATATAACACCGGTGAAGACTTTAAAGGAACAATAGAAATAAAAGCTTTTACAAATATTAATACTACCTATTCTCCGTCGTCCTACATACAGTACGTTAAGGACGTTGATATAACCGCAGGTGGAGCAGGGGAATATGATTTTATAGTATACCCTGAGGCTGAATCGACATACATGAATATAAGGCTGCTGGATGAAAGCGGCACAGTTGTTGCAGCGATTAACAAATCGGTAACTCCAATAACTCCAGAACAGATAATGACTGCGGTTCTTACAGATACAAAATCATCTAATCTTGACTATCTTAAAAGCCTGGAAATAGGCGAAGATATTTATAATAACAGAAGCGGTTATACAACCAACTATGTTACATTTCTTAATAAAGATAATTTTCCTGAAATTACAGAAGTGATGGAAACTTTCAGTGCAATTATTATTGACGATTTTCATTCCGAGTCACTTTCAGATAAACAAAAATCAGCCATGACAAAATGGGTCGAAAACGGCGGGTTGCTTATAATTGGCACAGGACTGAATGCAGAAAAGACCCTTAAAGGTCTCGACAGCGTATTTGATTTTACGTTCAATGGCTATGATACTACTTTATGCTTCGGAGGAAGTGCAGATACGGCAGATATATCTGTTCCAGGCGCATCTGACACTGAGGTGCAAAGTGGAAAGGCAGTTACAAAAACTTTAGATTTTGGCGATGGCAAAATTATTGTTCACTCGTTTGATTTAGGTGCGGATCCTGTTGCGTCAATGAGCACGAAAAACGAATATCTATCTAATTTTTATAAAAACACAATGCCTGAGAAATTTTCGTCTAACCGAAATTATAATTATTATCCTTCAATGATTAACTCAGTAAACAGGCTCCCTTCAATAGATAAGAGCAGGCTTATGACACTTCTTGGTATACTTGGTGTATATATAGTCGTTGTGGGACCTATCTGCTACCTTATTTTGAAAAAGAAGGATAAGCGAGAGCGCGGATGGGTAGCAATACCGATAATCGCTGTAGCCTTTTCAGGTATCATTTTTGGAATAAGTGCTTCAAGCTATCAAAAAGAGGCCCTTGTGAACTTTATGAGCTATACTGACCTGGACTCTGCCAGTCCTTCAACACAGGTTTCAGTTGGTATGCGTACTCCTGAAAAAGGCGATGTTACTCTTTCATTTGATGACAGTGTATATGTTTATGACAATGGACGTTATTACGACTACAGATACATTTCAAATGACGCTAACAAGAGTATATGCTCATATTCAATTAAAAACACTGACACTGGCACATCAATTACATATTTTGACCAGAACTCCTGGCAGGATAATATGTTCAATACAAATATAGGCAATTGTGAGGACGATGCTATAGAGGCTGATTTTACAGTAACCGGTTCAAACATAACAGGTACAATTAAAAATAATTTCGATTATGATTTGTTTGATATAGTTGTCGGATTTGGAGGACAGTACCAGAAAATTGGATATGTAGAAGCAGGCGGAAGCCTTGATGTTAGTATTCCTCTTTCTGCTGAGGAGTATAATAAATGGATTGATAACGGATACCAAATGGTCAGACAGATGTTCTATGGACTCAGTGAGAATGAGTACCAGGACAGCATGGTATTCAGGAAAGGTATCTCAGCTACTGAAGCATATAAAATTGAGCAGAGATATAACCTTTTTAATAATATGGTATATAACCAGAGCTACGACCTTAGAGAATCGGGCTTTGATATTACTGTCGCGGCATTCAGTGAGAAGCGTTTGATTGACGGAGATAAACAGATAAATGGCAGCGCTGCAAATGAGAACTGGGAAAACCTTTATGTTAAGACTTTTGATATGGATCTTTCTCAGTCGGACGAATATAACATTCCATATGGTTATGTATTCCCGGAGGAAATTTATCTTGACGGACAGAACGAGCAGTCATATTGGGACATTTACTATTACCAGCTTTACACAATGTCTTCAAATTATATAAGGTGCGATTATAAACTTCCGGTCGCTGACAATATTACTTCTATAAGCATTGACTGGGAAAATTACGATGCGTTTGAGGGTGAACCTCAGGTATATAATTTCAGTACTGAAACCTGGGTTAATCTGAAGGAAGCCAACTTAGCTAATAATCCTTCTGATTATGTATCTGAAGACGGTAAATTTATGCTGTCAGCGGATGTATACAGTGATACCTATGTAACGCTTCCTAAATTAAGCATGAAAGGGGGAAGATAACTATGCCGGAAATACTCGAGCTAAATAAAAAATATGGAAAATTTACTGCACTTGAGTCCCTGTCAATGAACATTACCGAAAACTCAATATTTGGTTTTGTCGGACCTAACGGTGCCGGAAAAACGACAACGATGAAAATAATGGCGGGACTTCTTAAGGCAGATTCAGGCAGTATTTATATTAACGGCGAGGATATCCTTAAAAACCCCAAAAGCATTAGGGACAAAATAGGTTATATGCCAGACTTCTTTGGCGTATATGATGACCTTAAGGTTAGTGAATATATGGATTTTTATGCTGGAACCTATTATATTCCATATGCAGATAGAAGCGAGCTGATAGATAACCTTTTGGAAATAGTAGATTTATCGGGTAAAAAGGAAGCGTATGTTGATTCATTGTCACGTGGAATGAAGCAAAGGCTATGTCTGGCGCGAAGCCTTATTCATGACCCAGACCTTATTATACTTGATGAGCCAGCTTCGGGACTTGACCCAAGAGCAAGGGTAGAAATGAAGGAAGTGCTAAAGCAGCTTAGAGAAATGGGAAAGACTATAATAATCAGCTCCCATATACTTCCTGAGCTTGCTGAAATGTGTTCCGAAATAGGTATAATAGACCATGGAAAACTGGTTACACAAGGAACGGTAAATGAGATTATGAACAAAATCCATAAGAAAAGAACTGTAAAGGTTAAACTCTCTTCAGGCAAGGATAACCTTATCCGTCTGCTTAAAGAGCAGTCGTCAGTAAAAGAAATAATCGAAAATACTGAAGATATAGAATTTGCATTTGAGGGAAGAAATGAAGACCTTACTGCAATCCTCAGAAATATAATAATGAACGGTATACCGGTTTTCTCCTTCTCTGAAAACGAAGGAAATCTTGAGGAAATCTTTATGACTGTTACCGGAGGTGGGGAAAATGCTTAATCCTGTACTTCGCCGTGAGGCGAAAACATCACTTAGAAACTGGAAAATATTTTATGCAGTTGCCGGCTATATCCTTATAGTTACAGCTGTAGCGGCAATAGCTATATGGCAGCTTATGTATAATTCATATTATGCAAGCTTTGACCCGTCTGAAATGGTAAACGTATATATAGGACTTACAGTGCTGCAGCTTGTGCTTGTTCTGCTTGTAACACCGGCGTTCACTGCCGGCAGTATAAGCGGAGAACGGGAGAGGCAGACCCTTGACCTTCTTCTGGTAACAAAGATGTCACCGTTTTCTATAGTTACAGGGAAATTTCTGTCCGGCCTGTCTATTATAGTACTTATGGTTGTGGCGACTATGCCCGTTTTCTCTCTTGTAATGTATTTTGGAGGAACAAGCGCGCCATATATTGTAGCTGTTACAGGCTATATGCTTCTCATATGCGGAGCATTTGGAGCGGTTTCAATATTCTTTTCAACAATATTTAAAAAAACTGTTACATCAATGGTATTCACATACATTTGTACAGGTATATTATGCGGCGGAACTATAATTATATATGCCATTGCATGCTCTGTTTATGGCAGCTACTATCAGGCGGCTTTGCCAATAGGAGTTAGACTTCCACTCTTAGCTATTAACCCTGCTGTTGGACTTATTAGTATTATATGTGAGCAGACAGGAAGTACTCTTATGGCTCAGATTTTAGATTATGGAAACTACTATGGCACAACCTATACTCCGATTACAACAGGCGTCCCGATGTGGATTATTAACGCGGTGGCATTAGTGGTCGTTATAGCACTGTTTTTGTTCCTGGCGTCAATTAGACTTAGGAAAATTTCTAAAAAAGGATGATTATTATGAAGGAATTTAAAAGACTTCTAAGACCTTTAAAGAAAAAAATAACGCTTAATAATCTAATTTACAGGCTCTTGCAGGCTTTATTTATAGGACTTGCAGTGGATTTGACAATTTTAATAGCTTCGAAAATTGTATTTATTCCAAATAAGCTGGTAATTTGTGCTGTTGTCATTATGCTCTCAGTTGCTGTAGGTTTAATATTAGCCCTTGTTAAGTACAAAGTAACAGACTATGACGCTGCTGCAGAGGGCGACAGGCTTGGCTGTAATGAAAGGCTTATTACAGCCTATGAGATACTCAAAACCAGACAGGACAGAACCACAATGGAAGAGCTTGCTGTAAAGGATGCGGTTAATACAGCAAAAACAACAAAGCTTACAGAACAGTATAAAATAACTTTTCCCAGGAGGCTAGCTATTATAACAGCAGTTGTACTTGCGGCTTCATGCCTCACGGGATTTGCTCCAGACGCGGGCGTATATGAATTAACGCCAATAACAGAGCAGGCGCTTAAGGAAGCCGAAGAAGTTAAAAAGGCGATAAATAATGACGAAAATTTGTCAGATGCATTTAAAGAGGAATATAACAAAATACTAAAAGACTTAAATAAGGAGCTTAAAAAAGCTAAGGATGCGAAAGACGCTAAAAAGCTTATAAACGACGCTCAAAAGGAATTAAAAAAGCTTGAGAAAGAAACCGTGGAGGACAAAAACAGTATTAAAAATATGCTTTCAGACTTTTCAGCCGGAAGCGACATTTCATCTGCAATGGATATGAACAGCACTGAGGCCCTATCAAAGGCAATGTCCAAACTGGCCGCAGAGCTGGAGAAAATGACAGAAGAGGAATTGGCAGAGCTTGCCAAACAGCTTTCGGAACTGAAAGATGAGCTTACGGATGAAGAGCTAAAAGACCTTATAGACGAAGCGGAAAAGGCGGCAGAGGAAGGCGAAGGAAAAGAAGCTGCATCTGCTCTTTCAAAGGCTGCGTCATCAGCTGTTAATAAAAGCTTGTCTGCGTCATCAGCTGCGAGCAGAACAGCTTCATCTCTTGCTAAGGCCAGCGATGGAACAGGAAAAACAGCTACAAGCACTCCAAACAACGGTAATTCATCTGACGGAAATAGCAAAGGAAACGGTGAAGGTGAAGGAACTGGCGAAGGTCAGGGAGCTGGTGAAGGCCAAGGAACTGGAGAAGGCCAGGGCAATGGAAATGGACAAGGCAACGGCAGTGGAAATGGAAGCGGAGGAAGCGGAAGTGGAACCGGCGGCAACGGCAGAGGGTTTGGACATGCAGAGCCTGAAAAGGTTTTTACAAGAAATGCTGAAGGAATGCAGGGTGAAGAACAACAGCTTCAATCCCAGCAGACTGAAGAGGGCGAAGTTACTTATTCTGAGACCAAAGCAGACGGTGTAAACGGCCAGAGTGTTCCGTATGATACTGTGGTAGGAGGATATAAGGAGCAGGCGCTTAAGGAAACAGAAAGCGGAAGTATTCCTTATGGAATGAAAGAAATTGTCGCTGAATATTTCTCAGGTCTCGAAAAATAAAATTAGGAGTAAGATATGGGATTTTTTAATACAATCGGGCTCTTGGCACTTATAGGAGTTCCTTTAATCATAATTCTCCATATGTTAAAGCGGAAGCAAAAGGACGTTCATGTACCGAGCATTTATCTATGGGAAAGAGCAACCGATACCAGTGTGCAGTCTAAGCCATGGCAGAAACTTAAAAAGAGTCTGCCGCTTATACTTCAGCTGGCCGCTGCCGCATCTTTAGGCCTTGCTGCTGCAAGGCCTTATATTTCAGCATTTGGAACAGCCTATAACTATGTAATTGTGATGGATACATCTTCTAGTATGTCAGCGGAGGACATGGGAGAATCGCGTCTGGAATATGCTAAGGAGAGAGCCGGAAAGCTCATAAATTCATCTTCTGCATTAAGTAAAATAACTGTTATAGCCGCAGGAGAAAACTCATATGTGGCTTACGGACCAGACACTGATAAAACAGCGGCCTCATCTGCTGTACATTCAATAAATCAAACATATGGCGGAATAGATAAGGAAGCTCTTGCAGGGCTTATAGCATCCGAAACAGCTAAAACAGAAGCAGGTATTTATGTGTTTACCGATAATGAAAATGATTTTTCAGATTTGGATGC
The DNA here is from genome assembly GCA_900546215.1 of uncultured Eubacteriales bacterium. Classification (GTDB taxonomy): domain Bacteria; phylum Bacillota; class Clostridia; order Lachnospirales; family Anaerotignaceae; genus Metalachnospira. Next base: position 46,827 of record URCD01000005.1, read on the forward strand.
GAATATTATTTTTGCCGGCAAGGAGAGTTCAAACTGTGCTATAACGCTTGCGTCGGCGGCTGAAGGTAGCGTACTTGTCAATGTAAAAAATTTTTCTGATGAAGAGTCAGAAAAAACCGTAACGGTATTTAATGGGAATTTAGCCTCGGCAGTAAGCGATGTCACTATACCGGCTGGGTCTGAAAGAAGCCTTGTGTTTAAAGATATTTATACAGGCAGCGCGGAAATTATGGTTACGCTGTCACCTGAGGATATACTGACAGCTGATGATATTTATTACTTATCAGTAAACAAAGCACAGACGGCCAAAATATTGCTAGTGACAAACGGAAACACATTCCTTGAAAATGCTTTAAAGCTTACAGAAGGAACAGAAATTTACAAAATGTCATCGGATACAATGGAAACTGCAGACCTTTCTGGTTATGATCTTTATATATTTGATGGTTCAATGCCTGATATTGTTCCTAATGACGGCTGCATTTTTGTATTAAATCCTCCTTCTGACAATGGCTTTATTGATGTTGGGGAGACAAAGCAGCTTAATTGTTATTCCGAGGGAAGCACTGATTTAACATCAGGAGGTACTCTGCAATTTATTATATCCGAAGCAAAGGAAATTACCAGACCTTCATGGGCTGTTACAGAAAGTACTGCAGATGGGGTTCCTCTTATTATGAGAGGAGAAAACAATGGACAAAAAACATGTATATTTACTTTCGATATACATAATTCAGACTTACCTCTGCTCAAAGATTTCCCGGTTATGATTTATAACCTTACGGATTGGTTCCTGCCTGGAAGAACTGGAATTCAGACAGTGACACATTGCGGAGATAAACTCAATATACAGTCGTTAGCCTCAGCAGAAAAAATTAGAGTTTCAGATCCTGAAGGAAATGAAAGGACTGTGGCACCGCCGTTTCCGACTGCTGACTACTCAGATACAACCGAAGCAGGGTTTTACAAAGTTATTTTTGAAAACTCAGACGGCAGTACAGATGAGACTGTAATAGCCGTGAATGCAGAAACTGACGGCGAATCAGAGCTTTCAGCTCTCTTTGGACAGGATAAGGAAGGCAATTCAGGAGCTGCATCTAAAGGCGGCGTTGGGCTTATGGGGATACTTACAATAATAGCGGTTATAGCACTGCTTGCAGAATGGTGGGTGAAATATTATGGCAATAAGCACCGATAAGGTATACCTTTTAATTTTAATACCCATTGTCATAGCTGCTGTTATATTTTTAATGAAGAAATATATTAAAAGGGACAGATATGTCAATACAGGAACAGTGCTTAGAACACTTACAGTAATTGCCCTTATACTGTCGCTTTCGGGATTTTCGGTTATAGATAAAGCAAACGATGATACTACTCTGTTTTTAACTGATATATCTGACAGTGCAGCAAAGTCCTCATCAAAGGCTGCAGAATTTATAGAAGCAGCTCAGGCAAACAAAAAAAGCGGAGATAAAACAGCAGTGGCGCTGTTTGCAGGAAGGGCAGTCACAACTGTGCCGCCTACAACAGACTATGTGACTGTAAACCTTGATGTGGCTTCTGTAAACAAAGAGGATACTAATATTGAAGCGGGAATTAAACATGCATTATCATCTTTTGATGAAGATACAAAGAAACGCTTAGTACTTATTACTGACGGTTCCGAAACAAAAGGCGATGCCATATCTATTAGAAATCTGCTGAAATCCGAAAATGTACAGACATTAATTTATGATATAAGCAGGGGAGTTGAGTCAGAAGCCGGAATAAGGGAAATATCGGTTCCACAATATGTCAATATAAACATGAATTATGATGTGAATGTAATTATAGACTCCATTGGCTCACAGAAGGCTAATATGCGTCTGTACAGAGGCACAGCTCTTGTCGTTAATGAGGAAATAGATTTAAAGAACGGTGAAAACCGTTACGTTTTTACCGACAAGGCTCAAAAGGGCGGAGGTATAACATACCATGCTGAAATATCTGTAGAGAACGATGCGTTTTATCAGAATAATTCTGTTTACGGATACTGCTATGCGGAAAATCTTCCGGCGGTACTTGTTGTAGGAACAGGAGAAAGCGCAGAAAATATGAAGCTCCTTTTGGAGTCTGCGCAGCTTAATGTAGACATTGTCTCGCCATCTGAGGCGCCTTCCTCTTATGATGCGCTTATTGCGTATGATTCAGTTGTTCTTGCTGATGTTGCATATGATAAATTAAGCAGTGATTTTATAACATCGCTTGACAGCTTTATAAAGTATGCGGGTGGCGGCCTAATAACAATTGGCGGTGAAAATTCGTACGGGCCAGGTGAATACGCTGGTACTCCGCTTGAGGATATGCTGCCGGTTGAGATGGATATAAAAACACAGTCTGAAGATCCAGACCTTGCAATGATAATGGTTATTGACCGTTCAGGAAGTATGGCTGACGGTTCACAAGGACTGTCCTGTATGGATCTTGCTAAAGAGGCCGCATTCAGAGGAGTACAGGAATTGTCTGACGAAGACCTCGTAGGTGTTGTGGCGTTTGACACACAGGCGCAATGGGTTGTAGAGCTTAAGAAGGTCGGAGGAAATGTCGACAGTATAGGAGAGGCAATTGGCACAATACAGGCTGGTGGAGGAACGAGTATTCTTCCAGCACTCAGAATGGCCTGCTCGAAGCTTTCAGATACTGATACAAAGCTGAAGCATATTATACTGCTTACTGACGGCCAGGCAGAGCAGGAAGGCTACACAAGTCTTTTAAACCAGGCAAGGGAAGACGGAATTACAATTTCAACAATTGCTGTTGGACAGGGTGCAGACACTAAGCTGCTGCAATATATTGCTGAAGAGGGAAATGGACGTTATTATTATGCTGACCAGTTTACAAGCCTGCCCGAAATATTTGTTTATGAGACTTCAATTGCAAGCAAGGATTACCTTAACAATGATGATTTTTATCCAACCGCTAAGGACTCATCAGAAATAACAGAAAATATAGACTCTGTTCCAATGCTTCATGGTTATGTAAGCACAACTGCAAAAAGCAGGGCTGATGTGGTTTTACAAAGCGATAAGGAAGAACCGGTGCTCGCTGTATGGCAATACGGCTTAGGACGTACTGCGTCATGGATGAGTGATATGAGCGGACAATGGACAAGTGACTGGCTTGCATCGGATGAAGGCTTAAATATATTTAGAAATCTTATAAGCTATTCAATGCGCAGTGACATACTCTATGACATTGAAGTAACTGGAGAAGCATCGGGAGGAATTTCAACGGTTACGGCCAAAATTCCTGTAGATGAAAAAACCGCGGGAGTTTCTGCTTCCATAAGAATTGCCGACGGTACAGAATATAATTCGGATATGTCTGCTTCAATGCCGGGAGAATATACATGTACAATACCTACTGATGAAGAGGGAGCGTATATAATTACAGTAACGGAAAAGCTCGCAGATGGAAAAAGCAATGCATATAATACCGGATTTATTATTGGCTATTCTAAGGAATATGATACAAGAAAGATTAACAGCAGCGGGATTATTGACGAACTTGCATCTTATGAGGGTATTAATGTAATCTCTTCACCAGATGAGGTATATTCTACTTCTCCGCCGGATACAACTGCTAAGAGAGATATGTCAGTTCCTTTAATTGTCTTGGCGGTCGTACTGCTAATCTTAGATATATTATTAAGACGTTTCCCGGAAATAATAGATAGGGCGGCAATGGCTTTAATACGGTTAAAACCAAAAAAGAAACCGAAAGAGATATTTGCTGAAAAGAAAAATGCTAATAAACCTACGGAGGAAGAAAAAATTATTAAGGATGACAAACAGAAGCCTTCTGATGATGTTAAATCTTCTTCCAGTAAGCTTGCAGACATAAAGAGGAATAGAAGAAAAAGCTAATCTAAATTTCCATACATTAACACGGACTCAGCGTGCAATTTTATGCACGCTGAGATTTATTACAATTATTTTACAGTTAGTTTAAGTATCGAATATTCCCTTGTACGACAATAGGTTTTATGATACTATTAATGCAATTACAATTTTTAGATTTAATATAAAGTAGAGGGCAAAAAAGATGGCAGATTTTCTTAAATTAAAAATAAAGAAGTATTTTTCAGCAATGCTGGCAGTCGTTATGATCGTATCTATGGCTGCATGCAATAATAAAACAGTTGAAACACAGCAGACTTCGGAAGAAATCATTCATGAAGGAATATCGGTCGGCGGAGTTGATATTGGCGGATTGACAATAGGAGAGGCCACAGAAAGGCTTTCAGCTCAGCTCAAAGATAACCTTAAAGTTATACTGGAGCATGATGATAAACAGTGGGAAATTCTGTTTGAGGAAATAGGGGCTGTGCTTAACTACGAAGAGGCTCTGAATTCTGCCCTTGAGATAGGAAGTGTTGGAACAGAGGAAGAACGTGCAGCTGAAATTGAACAGCTTAAGGAGTCGCCTGTAAATATTCCGGTAACTTATGTTTGTGATGAGCTGCTTTTGAAAGAAAAGCTTTCTGCTATATCAGATGATATGAAAAACAGCGAAGAAGGCTTTGAAATGGATATAGACAAAACGGCTGAGAGGGTTGTTAAAAGCTTAGCGGCTGGAAGTCTTGAACCAATTGCACCTGTTGCTGTTGATATTGAGGACATAAAAGAAGAAAAAGCCCTCATTGGCTCGTTTTCAACATCATTTTCATCCGGTGACAAGAACAGAAATGAGAACCTTCGTGTAGCATGTGAGAAAATAAATGGAACAGTACTGCAGCCGGGTGATATATTTGATATGAATGAAGCGCTTGGACCGCAGACAGCAGAAAACGGATATAAGGCTGCCGGAGTCATAGAAAACGGAAAAATTGTCAACGCGCTTGGCGGCGGAGTATGTCAGGTTACAACAACTATTTACAATGCAGCTATTTTTGCGGAGCTTAAAATAGTTGAACGTCACAACCATTCGCTCATGGTTGGATATGTTCCTCTTGGAAGAGACGCCGCTGTTGCAGGAACATATAAAAATCTGAGATTTCAGAATGATACGGATTATCCGGTGTATATAGAAACTTATCTTGAAAACAACAATCTTGTATGCAACATTTATGGACATGAAATTCACGATGAAGGACATAGGGTTGATTTCGAAAGAGTTTGGATTTCAACAATAGGAAAGCCTGCTGAAAAAATTACCGAAGACCCTAATATGTATGTAGGGGAGAGAGAGGTTACTTACAGCGGAAAGACAGGGGCTAAAATAGACACATATAAGCTTGTATATGAAGGCGATGAGCTTATAAGCAGAGAATGGTTTTCTTCATCGACATATATAGCTACAGCTGATGAGGTAAGAGTAGGAACAAAACCTAAGGAGGCAGAAGAAGTGCCTGTAATTGGCGCGGCTGATCCTTCAGAGACACCAACAGAGCCAACAGCGCCTAACGAACCGAATGTGCCAACAGACCCGTCAACAATGCCTGCCGAACCTTCAGACACGGCGGCTTCAACGGAACCGGACAATGAGACATCATCTTCTATAGGTGATGACACTAATTCGGCGGACATAGTAATCGGAGGATAATTTAAGGAGAAACACTATGGATGAAAAGCTTGAGATAGGCAAAGTACCGGTAGAAATACTTAACCGACTTGTGCTTAACCCAATCAATAATAATGTAAATAAACGAGACGATATTATAATCAGGCCATCTACAGGAGAGGACTGTTCTGCTGTAGACCTTGGCGGAGAAATCTGTGTTTTGTCAACTGACCCAATTACTGCGGCTGGGAGCAATGCCGGATATCTCGTTGTTCATATTAACTGCAATGACGCGGCTTCGGCTGGTGCAGAACCTATAGGAATGCTTCTGACTGCATTAATGCCTGAGGGCAGCACAGAAGGAGATTTGAAGGATATAATAGATGGAGCATATAAGGCTGCCGGAGAACTTGGCATAGAAATACTAGGCGGACATACAGAAATAACCACAGCTGTGAACAAGCCGGTAGTTAACGGAACCGTTATTGCCAAAACAAAAGACCGTAAGTTTATATCATCCGGGGGAGCTAAACCTGGACAGCACATTATTATGACAAAATGGGCTGCTATTGAGGGTACGTCTATTATTGCCGGCGATTATGAGAACGAGCTTAAAGGCATTGTTTCGGAGGAGCTTATTGCAGATGCAAAGGGCCTTGCCTCAAAAATAAGCGTGGTAAAGGAAGGAATTATTGCAACAGAATATGGAGCAACCGCCATGCATGATGCTACTGAGGGCGGAATTTTAGGGGCTATATGGGAAGTGGCCGAATGCTCCAATGTCGGAGTAGAGGTATATGCAGATGAAATACCCGTATTAGAATGTACTAAAGAGCTTTGCAGAGCGGCTGGAATAAATTATCTTAGGCTAATATCAAGTGGAACAATGATTATAACGGCTTTTGATGGTGAGCTGATGGTGAAAAAGTTAAAGGACAGCGGGGTAAATGCTGCTGTTATAGGAAGAATTACCGAAAAGGGAAGATATGTTACACAAAATGAAATTAGGAATGAGCTTATTCCTCAGGAAAAAGATGAAATATACAGAATAAAAATACGCCAATAACGGCGTATTTTTTTATTTTAAATAATTAAAAGCGGCATATCATTTTGATATGCCGCTTGAATTTTATTCCGACTTGGTATTCTGATTTTCAGTTTCATTACTATTGACATACTGCGCTAAAGCAGCATCAATAAATTTGATATAATCATCGCCGCTGTAAACTCCTTCGTAATAACCTCCGCGTGCGATACCATTTTTATCAACCATTGTGAAAGCGGGAATTGTCTCAAAATTATTCTGAATCATTGCCGCCAGTTTGCTGTCAAGCTTAATTACATCAAATTGTGCGCCTGAGCTTTCAAATGCCTTCTTTGCCTTTTCAGTAAGTTCTTTTGCTTCTGCACTGCTGTCAAGCTTTGAGGCAGGTGTGTCAATACACAATGCCACAACATTAACATTGCCAAGCTCCTTAGCGTGTTCATAGGCCTTCTGGATATCAGCGATATTGTCAACGTCAGGATAAATATAGGTACCCCAGACGTAAAACAGAGTAAGGTCATAATCACCGAATATACTGCTGTCTATCTCCTTGCCGTCAAGTGTCTCGCTGGAGAAGGATATTGTATTTTTTTCGGCATACTTTGATTCAACATATGCGTCAACGTCAAAATCTGATACAGATATTGACTGAGCAAGTTCGTCAACTACAGAGCAGATGTTATCATAAATGTCAACATCCTCAGCACTCATTTTTCTTGTTGAACCTACATAGTCATAAAACAGATAGTAGCTGACACCATTGTTTTCCATAATAAGGTCTCTTGACGAGAATGTTGTATAAAGTCCGGAATTTTTAAGCTTGTCCGCTTTATCTGTCTGTACTACAACTATTTCACAAATAGGGTAGAGGTAATCGTTAAGCTTAAAGCCTTCTGTAGCTGTTGATATTGTTTTCCAATCATCAGGCGTTATATAGTTATATCTTATATTTTCAATTGTGAAGTCTTCTTCATAAGTATAAGGATATATGCTGTTTGATTTGGTATATTCCTGCCAGCTTTCAGGTGTAGTATATTTAAGTCCAATGTCTGAAAAATCAACCTCACGGCTGGTAAGTATCTGCTGCTGAGATTCCTCTGGTTTTGAACATGCAGACGCAAACGTTCCGCAGGCAAGCACAGTGGCAAGCATAAGAGCAATATATTTAAGTTTCATCTTGATACCCTCCTAAACAATACACAATATTATACTATACATAGTTCACTTTTGCAAATTATAAATATGAATTTTACGTGTGTTTTTTATGAAGCGGCATATAATTTAATGCTGTATAAAAATAATTAATCATTTTCTAATAATGTGTAAATGTACAAAGTAACAAAAATTATTTATTATTATAAAAAGAGATGTTTTACTGTGAATAAAGCAGTATAATAAAACGAATTTATCGGGAATTATTTATTATTTTTTACTAAATCTTTTATATTTGCTGAAAATAGTATATTATATATAGGTATAAAGGAAAAGAAGGGGATTATTATGAACAAGAAAATTCTTCTTATTGAAGACGAGGTTAAATTAGCTAGGTTTGTCGAGCTTGAACTGAAATATGAAGGCTATGAGGTTACTGTATGCCATGACGGACGCGACGGATTTGACGAATTTCAAAATAACAGCTATGACCTTATTTTACTGGACCTCATGCTTCCTGGGCTAAATGGCATTGAAATTTGCAGAAGAATTAGAAAGTTCAGTGAGACTCCAATAATTATGCTGACTGCAAAGGATGAGGTTATAGATAAGGTTGCAGGACTTGATTCAGGCGCTGACGACTATGTTACTAAACCATTCGCAATAGAGGAACTGTTGGCAAGGATGAGAGTTGCTCTTAAAAGAGTCAGGCCGGAACCGGTGGTTAAGAATACTTTTTCCTGCGGTGACCTTGTAATAGATGCGGACAAGCACCTTGTCAAGGTTGGGGAAGATGCGATTGACCTGACCAAAAAAGAATATGACCTTCTTCTTTACCTTTTAAAAAGCAAAAATATTGTCCTTTCAAGGGAGCAGATACTAAATCAGGTATGGGGATACAACTATATAGGCGAAACTAATGTTGTAGACGTGTATGTAAGGTATCTTCGCTCAAAAATAGATGAACCCTATAATAAGAAATTTATCCATACCATCAGAGGGGTAGGTTATTATATAAAAGATGAGGAACAGGATTGAGGAAGAATTTAATAAGATGCCCATAGCCAGAAAGGTAATGCTTCTTTATGGATGGCTTTTTACGCTTTCAATTGTGGCTTTCAGCGTGGTTCTGCTTATAAGCGCTAAGGGTATGGGAGTGGGTATTACATTTACCACTCTGCAAAACTGTGCGGAGAGCATCGAAAATTATATTCTTTCCGGAAAAGAACTTAATAATGACAGTATAGAGTCAATAGTTGGAAGCAATTATGT